>SKQO01000141.1 GCA_007118975.1 Halobacteriales archaeon
GTTTCTCGATCGGCGAGAGAGTATTGTGCCAAACTCACAATTATTATCGTCGTCCGGCCCGAATGGTCGAGTAATGAGCGAATCACTGGACGACGAACGCGATCGGATTCGCGAACGCAAGCGTCGCGAACTCCAGCGCCGTCTGGACAACGGTGAGGATACAACCCGGTCCGCTGTAACCACCGAAACACCTTCCGAACCAATTTCGATCGAGGGGCAGTCCCATCTCCAACAGGTCGTCGAAACGCATCCAGTCGTCCTCGTCGACTGCTATGCCGATTGGTGTGGGCCGTGTCAGATGATCGAGCCGATGATCGAAGCGCTCGCTGCCGAGACGACCGCCGCCGTGGCGAAAGTCGATGTGGACGCCCATCCGCAACTCGCCCAACAACTCGGCGCTCGAGGCGTGCCCACCCTCGTCATCTACGCTAACGGAACGCCTGTCGAACGGATGGTCGGTGCCCAAGATCGAGCGACCCTCGAGGGATTGATCGAGCAGCATAGCGCTGGCAGTCGCTGACGGGTTTTCGGGCGAGCAGCGCAAGAAGTGTCGCAGCCCACGAGCCAGCGGGATTCCCCGCCTTAACCTTCGTCCAGACGATATTCTGTCCCCTGGACGAAATCGACGCTCCTGAGCCGGTAACTCACGGATATGGAGACGGTTCGTACCTCGATAACAAGGCGACTCGGTGAGGACGCACGTGAGCCTACCTCCGAATAGGGTGGGGTTCTTCTCCAAATGGATCAGTCGGCGCCGACAGCGGCCCTCTCCGCATCGGAACGGTGGCTTCGCCAGTATCCCTGGAGGTACGCACCGACGAACATGCCGGCAAGCGCCCAGAGGATCGTCACGTTGCCGACCCCCAGGCTCGCGTAAGCGGCCCCGGGACAGATACCCGATAGTCCCCAGCCGACTCCAAAGATGCCTCCGCCGATCAGGACGTTCCGATCGAAGGACTTCAGCCGTCGCCCGTAGAGTTTGCCGGTCAGTGGTGCTCGGTCACTGAGTCGCGGTGTCACCGCGAATGCGATCCCGGAGACGACTGCTGCACCCCCCATCACGAAGACCAGCCCGAAGTCGGCGAACTGTAGGAAATGGAGGACGACTTCGGGTCGGGCCATGTGACTGAAACCGAGGCCGAAACCGAAAATCAGGCCACCGACAAAGATCAGCGGCATGAACAGGGAATGACGCTTCTGGGGCATCTTACGGACTCACCCCCAGTGCCAGGACGATCTGAGCCGTCCCGATCGCGACGACCAGGAAGGTAATTACACCGACGATCGACGTTTTCGAGGCCGATCCAACGCCACAAACCCCGTGGCCCGACGTACAGCCCTTGCCGATTCGAGTGCCGATTCCGACCAGAATCCCACCCAGAAACAACCGCCAAGGCTGGACATCGGTCAGCCAGATTGTAACGCCAGCAATGTCACGAGTCTCGCCGGTAGTGCCGGGCTGGTAGAGGCCACTCGAAAGCAACCCGGACTGAAAGGTGACGGCGTACAACGCCGCACCCGCAATAATCCCGAATGTAAAGACGATACGCCAGTCTCGAGAACTGCGATAGCGTTGGAATCTGGATTGGTCGGAAACATATGACAACGTTGACTCGAGGAACGTACTCGCCCCGGCCGCAATTCCAGTTCCGAGATAGATGACGACAGCACCGAGGCCGACGAGGAGGCCGCCGACGGCGTAGCGACTGATCCCCGCAGGGAACAATGACTCGTACAGTGTCGGATCGATGAATTCAGTGACCATTCGACTCGTGGATCGGGCCCTCAGTCAGCGGCCAGTGATTCCTGGCTGGCAGCACAGTTGTTCGGACCGAGTTCGAGTTCGAACGCCTCCTCGTCATCCACTTCCTGTTGACCGAGGTTTGTGGGGATAATCTGCTCGTAATTGGCGGGGCGAGGAGGCATGTCCGAGAGGACCAACTCGACGAAGGATTCCTTCTCCATCGTCAGCGCGTCCATCGTCGCCTCGAGCTCACCGATCGGTGCCGTGTAGGTGCCGTCTCCAGCAGGTTCGGCCGCATCGCTGTAGTGGGCACCACCGATGAGCGTGTCCTCCGGCAAGGACAGCACGCGTGCCTGGAGGGATTCATAGAGTTGCGCGGCTGCCTCTGGAGCCCCGTCGTCACCCTCTTCCAGATCCGGTCTGGCGACACTCTCGACGAACAGCCCGTCGCCGGTCGCAAGAAATTCGCCATCGATGAGGTAGGACGTCATCCCGGAGGTGTGACCAGGTGTAGCGACGGTCTCGATCGTCACAGTACCCACAGCAAACTGGTCGCCATCCTCGGCGAGCGTTACCTCGTCGGCAAAGGTGACGCCCCGTTCCACGGACGCTTGTGGGATCACTCCCTCGACTCCTCCATCGGCAAGCGATCGAACGCCCGAGAGGTGGTCGGCGTGGATGTGAGTATCGATTGCGTACGCGAGGTCGACGCCGAGGTCGTCAGCGTCGTCGAGATATCGGTCGGCAAAGGCTCGAAGTGGATCAATTACCGCGGCTTCGTCGCCGTCGTAGACCAAATAGCCGAGACAGCCACTGGACGGTCGCTGATACTGCAGGAGTGTACCGTTACCGTTGTATCGTTCGACTTCGACGGCGTCGTAAATGCGGGCCCAGCCGTTCATCCCCTCCTCGAGGTGATTCACGTCGTAGCCGCGTTCTTTGAGTTTCGCACCGACGAATTCGCTCGCCCCGCCTTTCGCACACAGGGCGGTTATTTCTCGATCAGCTGGTAGCGGTGCAAGAATGTCGTCGTCGATGTCGTCCTCCAAGAAGTGAAAATACGGGATGTTGATCGATTCGACAGTCTCCCCGTCGATTCGCCACTCTTTGTAATCCGAGGTCATCCGGGCATCGAGAATGGTGACGTGCTCCCCGGCTTCGATACGTTCCTTGAGGGTTGCCGGCGTCACCGAATCGATCTCGACATCCGGCATCGGAAATTCCATGTCGTCCATATCGTACAATCATTCGTATCGGCCGCGGTCACTTAAGAGTTTGTATGGTCTTGCTTCTATTATACAATACAGCTAAAACCCTAACGCGAGATTACCGCCGATCGGCCGTTTTACAGCTAGTTTGTCGGACTTAACCTGAATATTGACCAAGCGGATGTTTGGATAGAGCACAATAATCGGTATCCTTTTATGGTCCTACCCAATATTGTGTGTTAGCTCCAATATAGAGCAAGAGATCAACAATGCATTCGGAATATGAGACCGCGGAGACGCTTGACGTGAAAGGATTGTCATGCCCAATGCCCATCGTCAAAACAAAACAAGCGATAGACGATCTCGAGGCCGGTAGTATCCTCGAGGTGGTTGCCACCGATTCGGGAAGTATGAGCGACATTCAAGGATGGGCAGACGGCACTTCGGGCGTCGAACTTCTCGATCAAATTGAGGACGACGACCTGTATGTCCACTACGTGAAGAAAACCGAATAACATGAGTACGGATAAGCCAGCGACGGCCGACGACAGTGGGGTTGATCCCGACATCGAAGCCGACGAAATACAGGCACTGTACGACCGCATCGACGAATTGGAAGCCGCTGTCGCGGATCTTAGTGATGATGACGATGCGAAGAAAATGACCATCATCGCCACACAGGGGAGTTTCGATATGGCATATCCGCCCCTCATTCTCGCCAGTACGGCGGCGGCATTCGGTTGGGATGTCGTCGTTTTCCACACGTTCTGGGGGCTCGATATTCTCCATGAAGAGAAATCACAGAACCTCAAACTGAGCGCCGTCGGTAACCCGAACATGCCGGTTCCA
>SKQO01000165.1 GCA_007118975.1 Halobacteriales archaeon
CTCTTCCGGGTATCTACGGACGATCTCCTTGTTTTCGGCTTCCGTCGTCGACGTGGCTCCAGGCGGTTCGACGACGCCGAGTTGTTGCATCATGCTCATCACGTCGTTTTGGGCTCACGTCTCCACGAGCTGCCCGTCTTCGATCCGGTGGATGTGGATTCCCTCTACCACACCCTTTGCCTCCGTCGCCTCAATCCCCATGAATTCGCCTTCATGGGTGGCAGTGGCCCGGTCTCGGCGGACCACCATGTCGCCTTCGGCGATCAGGTCCTCGACCCCGCAATGGATGTCCGGAAACGCGCTTCGAAGCGTCGAGACGTATTCTTTGACTCCATCCGGACCGTGCAGGGGCTCGGGTCTTGCAGAATTGTGCTCGACGTAGTCGTCTGCAATGATCTCGTCGATGAGGCCCAGGTTGCCCTCGCTAATGACCTCTTCCGGGTATTTACGGGCGATCTCCTTGTTTTCGGCTTCCGTTGTTGGCGTGCCTCCGGGCGGTTCGGCGACGCCGAGCTGCAAGAACACACCGAACAGATCGGGGAGGCTGGTCACTTCGACTACCTTCCCGTCGTCGAACCGGTAGCTCCCGAACCACGTTACCTCGACCGAGGTTCCGGTCGGTTCGATGCCCATTATTTCACCGTCGTGGATCCCCCCGAACGTGCAATGTGCCATCACCGTGTCGTCCTCGGCGACGACATCGTGGGCTTCGAAGAACAAGTCCGGCAGTCCCGCCCGCATCATCCGGAGATTGTCCTTGTACGCGTCGCGCCCATGCACGGTCCCGCGGACCTGCTCAGGACCGTGGAAGATAACGTCCTCGGCGATGACGTCGTCGAGCGCGTCGATATCGTCGCCGTCCCAGACGTCGAAGATCTGTTGTGCGGCTCGTTTGTTCGCTTCTCGTGGGTCGGGTGTCTCTGACATGTGTATGCTCCTCGGGGGCCGAAGGATCGACCAGGTAACCAGGTGCCCGCTCGGTGGCCCCTCGTGTATCGCGAACCGAGTCGGGATCATCAGGTACCTTCACACTCCTCATTGTCAATCCTCAACGCACTGTTCGACGGCTTGCGGCATAAGTATTATTTGAACGACATTTCAATCAGAACACCAATAGAACGAACCTTCAATTGTATTCCTGATAGAACAAGCTCTCGATCAGATTCAGTAGGTGTGGGGATCGAGCGGACGAGTACGTCGATCGCCCGTTAGCGGATCCCTTTCTATCGTGTGGCACGTTGGCAATGGTCAAGACTTTTGGGTAGTCTCTGTCAATATCGACTATGGATTCTTCGACCACGAACGATTCGGTCCAATCGGATACGGCCGCCAAAAACGAGGCCTTCAAACTGCTCTCCGATGAGACTCGTCTCGAATTATTAGAAGCTCTCTGGGAGGCATACGACCCGACGGATCCGTCTCCGATGCGGTTTGCCGATCTCCGCGAGCGAGTAAGTGCCGACGATCCCGGCCAGGTCCACTATCATCTCGACAAGCTCACGGAGCACTTCGTCCGCCACACCGAGGAGGGCTACAAACTCAGGGAATCGGGGAAACGGATCGTCCGCATACTCCTGTCCGGAACCGCCCTCGACGATCCGGAGATCGAGCCGGTCGAGGTCGATATGTCGTGTCCGTATTGTGGCGGCCAGACGCTGTACAGCTACCGGGACGGGTGGCGCTACCTCGAATGTACCGATTGTGACGTCCGGTGTGTCCCGAGCTTCCCGCCGGGCGTGATCACCATGAGCGAATTCCCGCCGTCGGGACTGCGGGATCGGACTCCGACCGAGATCGGCGACGCGGATTGGCTCTGGCGTACGCATCGTCGTGCCTCCGTCATCGATGGCGTCTGTCCAGAGTGTGCGGGGAACATGGCCATCACCTCGATCCATATCTGCGACGATCACCAGCCAGACTGGGAGGAGTACCAGTTCTGTGAGAATTGCAAGTCGATCTTCCGGATGCTCGTCTCCCACCTTTGTGAGCAGTGCAAGTATCGCTGGTCGATGCCGATATCGAATTATCTGACGGGAGAACCGGCTGTGACGGCGTTTTATTACGAACACGAGATCGAGTTCGACTACTCGACGCCCGACCAGTTCAGTCTCCTCCTCGATGTCGAGAAAGAACTTCTATCGGAGGATCCGCTTCGCATCCGTCTCACGATCCCACTGGAAGGTGAGGAACTCAGCCTCACGTTCGACGACCAGATGGACGTCATTTCGACGGAACGAAACGGGTGAGGAGCGCAGCGACCCACGGGAATCGGGCGACCCGGGGGAGTCGAGCGACCCGCGGGAGTCGAGCGACCCGCGGGAGTCGAGCGACCCGGGGGCTTTCACGAATCCAGGCCGGTATCACGCGAATCCGTCGGGAGTCAGTTCGGGCTTGCGGTCGGCGGGTTCCAGCCCCTGAATGACCTCCAGTGCGCGAACGAGATCGTCGTGGGTGACGATTCCGAGCGCCGTGCCGTCGCGGGCGACCACGAGCGGCCGGTTGCGCCCCTGCGAGAGTGCCATGAGAGCGCCGAAAGCGTGGTCGTCGGGATCGATAGTGACGGCTTCGCCCATCACCTCGTCAGCGCGGGTCCGGGTCCGGTCCTCGGGCGCCACGTCCCGAAGGTCGTCCATCGAAACCATGCCGACGACCTCGCCGGCCGAATCGACGACCGGGAAGCTGGTGAGTCGCTCGGTCATGATGCGCTCGACGAGGTCCTCGACGGTGTCGTCCTCGCGAGCTGGCTCCACGTCGCCGGTCATCAGATCGCGGACGACGACGCCCCGGAGCAACTCCCTGAGGACAGTCGCACGGGACTCGGCAGTGGCGGCGACGTAGACGAACAGTGCGACCAGGATAAGGATGGGTCCGCCAGCGAGCAATCCGACGATGGCCATCGCAATCGCCATGAACTTGCCGAGATTGGCGGCTCGCTGGGTCGCCTTCGCGTAGGATCCCCTGGACGCCAGAAGCGCCCGGACGATTCGCCCGCCGTCCATCGGAAACGCAGGCAGCATGTTGAACACCGCCAGGACGATGTTGATCACGCCCAGAAAGCCGAGGGTAAACAGGAGGACCGACGACCCGCCGGGCAACACCTGCAACAGCCCGAGGAACACCACTCCGAGGAGGACGCTGGTGACCGGGCCGGCCAGCGCGATCCAGAACTCCTTGTTCCACTCCTCGGGCAGGTCTTTCATGTGGGCCATCCCGCCGAAGATCCACAACGTGATCGAGGCGATCTCGATATCGTAGTAGCGAGCCGTCCAGGAGTGGCCGAGTTCGTGGACCAGGACGGACGCGAACAGACCCAGTGCGGCAAGCGCACCCAGCAGCCACGGGAGGTTCCCTTCCTGGAGCGTCGCCGCGTCGAGTTCGTGGGGCGATAGCGCCTCGATGAGATCCGCGTACGCGGCGATCTGGTCGGCTCCGGCCAGCAGCCAGACGATCACCGGCAGAAACAACAACAGGGTGATGTTCAACCGGATCGGGATGCCCGTGATGGTCCCGATATGAAAGTTCTTCATGGAACGGTTCTCGGTTCGTCGGTTTAAAGACCTTTTTGCGTCGGCGACACGACACACAACCTTCTCGAATGCTCCTTTCGGCGTCCACGCCAAACGACCTATACGCTATCCGGTAGAAACGTCGACCATGAACGACGCAGACGAACTCACGAACGACGCAGGTGCGTTCACATCAACACTCGGCATCGTCCTCGGTGCCGCACTCGTCTTTCTTGGAGCCGGGGCCTACGTACTCTCGGGCTTTGCGAGCATCACGGCCCTGATCCC
>SKQO01000003.1 GCA_007118975.1 Halobacteriales archaeon
CCGGTCGTGGGACTGTTCGTCTTCGATCCCGCGTTACTCGCGGGTGCAGGTCCCCCGCGGGTGGCATATCTTCGGGCGTCGGTCCAGCGACTCCGGGACGCCTACCGCGCGCACGGTAGCGATCTGGTGGTTCGACACGCGTCTCCTGTCCGGGCCGTCCCGTCGGTGGCGAAAGCGATTCCTGCCACGAGTGTGAGCTGGGAGGTCGATTACTCGCAGCTGGCGACGCGGCGTGATCGGCGGATGCGAGAGCAGTTGGATGTACCGGTGAGAACCGAAGATGGCGCCGTCTGTCACCCGCCCGGGACCATTACGACGACGGCGGGCGATCCCTACAAGGTATTCTCGTATTACGGGGACAAGTGGCTCGATCGGGACAAATCCGAACCGGCCCCGGTCCCGAGCGGCTTGGGATTACCGGGTGTTGATCCGGGTTCGATTCCGCAATACCACGAACTCGACGTGTCGGAGTGCGAGGCTTCGCTACCACGAGCAGGGGCCAGCGCTGCGCACGAACGCCTCGATGAATTTGTCGATGGGGCGATCTACCGGTATGTCGACCGGCGAGACACGCCGGCGGCGGCTGGTACGTCACGGCTGTCACAGGATCTCGCGTTCGGTACCATCGGCAGCAGAACCATCTGGGAGGCAACGGTAGAAGCGTTGGCAGACGCCGACGACGACCATGCCGCCGAATCCGTAACCACATTCCGGCGGCAGCTCGCCTGGCGCGAGTTTTACACGCAGGTGCTGTGGGCTCGACCCGATACGGTAACGGAGAACTACCGACAGTTCGAAGAACCGCTCGACTGGCGCGAGGACCCGGAGGGGCTGGCCGCGTGGCAGGCCGGCGAGACGGGATTCCCGTTCGTCGATGCCGGCATGCGGCAACTCCAGGAGATGGCGTGGATGCACAACCGCGTTCGCATGGTCGTCGCGTCTTTTCTCACCAAGGACCTCCTGCTCGACTGGCGCGAAGGATATCGGTGGTTCCGCACTCACTTGGTCGACCACGACACTGCCAACGATGTCGGTGGATGGCAATGGGCCGCCTCGACAGGGACGGATGCCCAACCATATTTCCGGATCTTTAATCCGACCCGGCAAGGGGAACAGCACGATCCGGACGCGACGTACATCAAGCACTGGGTCCCTGAACTCCGGGAGACGCCGGCCGAGGTCATTCACAGCTGGCCGGAACGCACCGCCAGGGAGCGCGGCGAATACGCCCCAGCGTACCCGGCACCGATCCTCGATCACGACAGGCGGCGAGAGGCCGCCATCGACATGTTCGAGCAAGCACGTGGAGCCGACTAGCCCTTTTCAATCACCCACTTGCCGGTGGTCCCGCCACTCCGCGTGGGAAATACTATAGCGGATTGCATCGGTCGGTTCGCCACCGATTCTGACATCGTTTCTGACCCGTCCCTCGCGCCGCCCCCCAAAGCGGTCGACATATTTCTGGATCGCCCGACGTGACTTCTCGTTGTCCGGGTGGTGTGAGACCGTCACCACCTCGAGGTCAAGGCGGTCGAAGGCGAGTTCGAGCAATCTGGCGGCCCGTTCGCCGGAATACCCGTTGCCCCAAAAGGGTTTCCGCAGCCAGGTGCCGAACTCGGCCCGTTGCAAGGACCAGTCGACCGAGATGCCCGCGAGGCCCGCAAACTCGCCCGCCCGGTCACCCTCGGTCGGCCTGACCACGTAGGTCGCGCCCTCGCTTTCGTCGAAGGCCCGGCCGCACGTTTCGATCCACTCGATCGCCTGTTTGGGATGTTCGTACGGATCCCAGGTCACGTACGCAGTGATCTCGTCGACGCTCGGTGCCTCCTGTTTGACATGCGAATATAACTCCAGCGGGTCGGCGTCTGCGGGGTGCAGGCGCTCGTATCGGAGTCGTGACGACGCGAACGTTTCGGGGAACATCGACATGGCTGTCGATTACCGCCGCGGCTAAAGAATCCACAGCGATTTGGCTGGGCATGAATCCCCGGACCACCTCAACCGAACGTCGTTCGCCACGCGGTGGGGGAATCGTGGGGTGTACCACTTGGGCAACTTTGGTGTGGTCGCCCGGAACCGGGTCACGTCGACCAGGGGTCCCGCGGGAGAGCACACATCGGCGGGACGAGGCCGGGGCGCGTTGGGCCCGCACAGAGATATTGCGAACGACCCGACTGCCGTTTTTTGGTGATCGGGGGGCCAGCACGCCACGGTGGGACCACACACAGGAAGGGTGTTTGCCTTTCGTTCGAGCGCTGGAATCGGGGCCACCGCTTTGACTGGAAGTGACGAAGCCGAAGGCCTATGTGCGGAATTTCCGTAGCAGCCCCCAGTGACCGCGACAGCCCGCAGCACCGTTCCAAGACACGAGGTCTTATTGGGCATGCGGCCCGGCGGATGACCCGGAGCGTCGTTCGAAATGAACATCCGTGACCGCTTGACACACGGGTTCTTTTACATCTTCTCTGGCCGGGTCGGCGCTGGTTTGCTCACGGTAATCGTCACGCCGATCATCGTCCGCGTTCTCGGAAGCGGCGGCTACGGAGACTATGCCTTTGCCCTTGCCGTGTACAGCGCGCTACGGACGGTCGCGGGGGGCGGGACGTACGAAGGGGCGCGCAAATACATCGCCGAAAAAGCGATGGGTGCGGAACAGGAGACGATCTTTTATTACTATCTCAAGGTGGCAGCGTTGTTTGGCACAGTTGCGGCCTCGCTGCTCGTTGTGGCCACGTATCTATTCGTTGGGCGCCTCATCCTCGATCCACACCTACGTCCCTATCTCTACATTGTCGCGGGGATGGTGTTCTTTCACTCCTTCTATCATTTGATCCGGAGCTCGCTGATGGGGTACAACCTGGAGGAGTACTCCGAGCCGCTGTACGTGCTCAACCGGGTATTCTTTCCACTGATCGGTATCCCCCTCGCGCTCGTCGGCTGGCATGTCGCCGGCCTCCTGGTCGGCCACCTGCTTTCCACTGTGTTGATCGTCCTGATCGGGTACGGCGCGCTCCTCCGCTATACCTCGGTCACCCTCCGCTCACCGGTCGAACTGGTTCCTCGCCCGGCCATTTTCCACTCCCGTATGTTCCGGTACGGCATGTTGAACGTCGTCTTCGTGCTCACCACCAAATCGCTCTATGTCACCGACATTCTGCTGCTCAAGCCCTTCGTCGAGAGCGAGGAGGTCGGTTACTACAATGCCGCCCTCGTCGCCGCGGAGTTCCTGTGGTTCGTCCCGATGGCGCTTCAGGTCGTCCTGTTGCACTCGGCCTCGGCGCTGTGGGCGGCCGGTCGGGAAGACGACATCACCGAGATGGCAAGCACGATTACCCGGTATACGCTTTTGATGACGGGCACGATTGCCGTCGTCCTCGCGACCGTGGGGGATGCCTTCCTGCCGGTGTATTTCGGCGCGGAATTCGCCGTTTCGTACCTGCCGATGCTGTTACTCCTTCCCGGCGTCGTCGCCTTCGCCGTGGCGCGACCGATCTACGCGATCGGGCAGGGCCACGGCAATATGCGGGTCCTTGTGCTGGCAACCGGGAGTGCGGCAGTCCTCAACCTGGTTGGGAATCTTCTGCTCATCCCGCCATTTGGGATGCACGGGGCGGCAGTCGCGACGAGTATCGGCTACGGATCGATGGTGATCTTCCACATACTGACGGCCCGTCACCTGGGATTTTATCCCTTACAGGATGTTCCGTTGTTCCGGATTGTGGTGACCTGTCTGGTCCCCCTTCCAGTATTCGTGTTCGTCTACGATCTCATCGGGGTGCCACTTCTCGGCATGATCATGATCCCGCTCCTCGCGTTGCCCGCGTTCGTCGTGTTGGCCCGACAGCTTGATGTCATCAGCGACCGGGAATGGTCGGAGTCCAAAGCGCTCGCCCGACGACGGTTACAGGGCGGAGAAAACAACGAGTGAGAGCCCGTGAGATGTCCGATCGGAGGCATATCGAATCAGTCCATTCATTACCATCCCCATCCCGAAAGGTGACACGGACGGTCACATGCAGGCGAATTTTCACAAGAACATTGCTCGACTCATCACGGACATCCAAGCGGAATTCGAGGTTCCGCATTTCGTCGAAACGGGAACAAACGTGGGCCAGACCGCCGAGTGGGCCAGCGAGCACTTCGACGACGTGACAACGATTGAGCTCGACGACGATCTCTACGAGACGGCGGTCAGCGAGCGGGGTCACATCGAGAACCTCTCGATTGTCAAGGGTAACTCCACGGAGGAACTCGGGCCGGTGCTGGCGGACCTCCACGGGCAAGCGGTCGTTCATCTCGATGCCCACCTCGGGGGAAAGTGGCTTGCCTCCGCGGGAGATACGACGGCGAGCGAGGATTTCACCGAGTGTCCACTCATGGACGAGCTCGACGCCTTTAAGGGGCTCGAGGAGACCCACTATCTATTCATCGACGACGCACGCGTCTTCACCTCGCCGCGACGGGAGCCATTCAACCCCGACGATTGGCCCTCAGTTCAGGACGTAATCCACAAACTCGAGGAAGTCGACCCCGACTACCACGTTATCATCTACCTCGACGAAATCATTGCCGTGCCCCCGGAAGGCAGGGCGTTCGTTCGTGATCGTATCAGGACGTATAAGACGGAGGATCGCGAGGCATCGTCCCGGTTGCGGCGGTACATTATGAACAAGGTCTGGCAGCATGCGAGCCTGTCCGGACCGGTTCGCGACCTATAAACCTCCGGCAGGAGTTTACGTAGCGATCTCCTCCGTGGAGTGACACCGGTGGGCCCGGCGACGTTTACGCCAACAACGTCTGCAATCGCCGATGACGGTCCCGAAACATCAGGGCGAGGCCGAGACGAAATACGGGTTCCGGGAGCCATCTCGGGGATCGATACGACACGTGATCGTACACCAGCGTGCCGAAATTCACGTCGACGAACCGGTGGGTGTGAACCCAGCGAGGTATTGGCCCCGCCAGAAGTTCGTCGCGAAACATCCCCGACCGTCCCTCGCACGAGCGGTGGGTAATACGGGCGACCCATCGGACTGCCGGACCGCCGGGAACCGGTTGAAACGCGAGCGTAAGGTCCGTCCCCGGTGATAGCCCCGCCCCTGCATTGCACTCGGGATACTCGACAGCACGAACCTCGAGGCCCAGCATTCCCGGAGTCAGTGCGAGCAGCCCAGCCGGTTCCGCGTGAAACTGCCAGACAACGTCGAACGGTGCGTCGAGGACTGAAGCATGGACATACGTGGGCATGAGGTGACGATTGATACCGGATCACCGATACAGGGCCGGGAATCCGGGGGCTTATCGTAGGAGGCTTTACCCCCAAGTGGTTAACGCCCCGCATGGTCGCTATCGCGCTCGAGGGCGTGACAAAACGTTTTCATGACGTCGTCGCGGTCTCCGAGCTCGACCTCGTCGTCGAGGAGGGCGAAATTTTCGGCTTTCTCGGGCCCAACGGGGCGGGAAAGACGACCACCATCGATCTGATGCTGGATTTCATTCGACCGGACGAAGGTCGGATCGAAGTGCTCGGTCGGGACGTCCGGGAGGATCCACGGGCGATTCGTCAGCGGACAGGCGTCCTCCCCGAAGGGGCCGAAGTGTGGGGGCGGTTGACCGGCCAACAGCACCTGGAGTTCGCGATCGATTCCAAGGGCGTCGACGCCGATCCCACTGCACTGCTGGAACGGGTTGGCATTCCCGAGGCAATCGACCGCAAAGCCGGGGGATACTCGAAGGGGATGGCCCAGCGCCTGTTACTGGCCATGGCACTGGTGGGTGATCCCGATCTGCTCATCTTGGACGAGCCCTCCACGGGCCTGGATCCCAACGGGGCACGGGAGATGCGCCAGATCGTACGAGAGGAAAACGACCGTGGTGCGACCGTGTTCTTCTCGAGTCACATCCTCGAGCAGGTCGACGCCGTGTGTGATCGGGTTGGGATCATGCGTGGGGGCGAAATGGTCGCGACCGACACGGTGGCCGGGCTACGGGAATCACTGAGTACCGACACCGTGCTCCGAGTAACGGTGAATCGACTAGAAGCGGACACCGTTCAAGCGGCCGAGGCGGTCGAGGGTGTCTCCGCAGTCGAGACCGAAACGGTAGACCAACCGACCCTGATCGTCCACAGCGACGGGTCAAAGACAGCTATCCTGACCGCCATTGAGGAGACGGGTGTCGAGATCAACGACTTCCAGACCGAGGAGGCCTCCCTCGAGGAAGTGTTCCGGGCGTACACGACGGCGGAGACTACAGCATGACGAATGTTCATCCCGAAAGCGTGGTTGCGATCGCACGGAAGGACTTCCAGGACTCGGTCCGCTCGTGGGTGTTCTGGGGACTGAGTACGTTCTTTTTCGCCTTACTGGTCACGACGACGGCGTCCATCTGGTATTTCGCGGACGACCCGATCTTCGGCGCCGAGCTGACGACCGGGGTGCTCGTCGGTGTGACGAGCAGCATAACTCGCGTGATCATTCCCGTGATCGCACTCATCCTCGGCTGGAAGGCGATCGCCGGCGAGTGGGAATCTGGCAGCATGAAAGTCCTGCTCTCGCTGCCACATTCCCGGAAAGACGTTGTCCTCGGCAAACTACTCGGCCGCGCGGTGGTCCTCGCGCTATCTCTCGTGATCGGGTTCGCGCTGGCAGCCGTCGTCGTCGCGGCGTTGATGGGCGGGTTCGACGTGGTAGATTACGTCGGGCTCCTCGTCATGTCGATTATCTACGGTGTTGCGTACGTAAGCCTCGCCGTCGCGGTATCCGCGATGACGAAATCGACGACCATCGCCGGCGCCGGGGTATTCGGCATCTTCCTCCTGTTTTACGTCGTCTGGAACGCGGCGTTCAACGCCATTCAGTTACTCGTCCAGTTCGAATACATCGACGGCGTCGAGTATACGACGGAGTTCCAGGGCGAGGAGATCGAACTTCTGCGACTGCCGGACTGGGCGTATCTGTTCGACATGTTCGATCCGGGGACCGCATACTCGAACGTGTTGACGCTGGCAACCGACGCGGCCGAGATCGAGGGCGCCGCCCAAATCGAAGCCGACATGTTCCACGGCTCAATTCCCTTCTTCCTCCAGGACTGGTTCTCGTTCGTGGTCCTCCTGTTTTGGATCCTTGCGCCGCTGGCCGTCGCAGTGTATCACTTCGAACGCGTCGATCTCTGATCGAGTCGGGCAATTAGCTCGACGCCAACTCGATGCCGTGCTCGGAAAGGAGTGATCTGAGCGCTGCAGGATCGATCTCGGAGACGTCGTAGTCCGCCGCATCATCCCGTTTGGTTTGGCCGGGGTTCTCCCCGATGACCAAATAATCTGTATTGCTGGAGACGCTCGAGGTGACGTTTCCACCGTGGGACTCGATGACCTCGGTTGCCTCGCTACGCGTCATGCCGTCGAGCGATCCCGTGAACACGAACGTGAGCCCCTCCAGGGGCTGCGCCGTATCGGTTGTCTCGGGAGGTTCCGGATCGACACCGAGGTCCCTGAGCTCCTCGAGAAGCACCCGGTTGTCCGGATTCTCAAAGAACGTCTCGATCTCCCCGGCGACGATGGGGCCAACGTCCGGGATCTCCTCGAGACGATCACGGGATCCCGCGGCCAGTTCCTCGATCGAGTCGAACTCGCGGGCGAGCGTCCGGGCGATCGTCGGGCCAACCTCGGGAATCCCGAGCGCCGCGATGAAATCCTCCAGCGGTGGCTCCCGTGCGGCTTCGAGCTCGCCGAGTAGGTTCTCCGCACTCTTTTGCCCCCAGCCGTCGAGGACCGCAAGCGACGATCGATCGAGGCGGAACAGATCCGCGAGACCGTCACTGACTAGGCCGGTGTCGAGCAGCTGATCGATTCGTTCCGGTCCCAGCCCGTCGATGTCGAGTCCACGGTCGCTCGCGAAATGCTCGAGCCCGCGGCGGAGCTGTGCCGGACAGGACATGCCCCCGGTACAGAAAGCAAGTGGCCCCTCGCGTTCGACCGGGCTCTCACATACCGGGCACCGATCGGGAAGGACGAAACGGCCGTCGCTCTGGCTTTCGACAACGGCTTCGACGTACGGGATCACGTCGCCCGCCCGCTTGATGCGGACACGGTCGCCGACGTCCACCCCGAGTTCCGCGATTTCCGCGGGATTGTGGAGGGTCGCCCGTGCCACGGTAACCCCAGCGACGTCGACAGGTTCCAGGAGCGCAACTGGCGTCATGCGGCCCGTTCGCCCGACCTGCACCGCGATATCCACGACCCGCGTTTCCTCGGATCTCGCCGGGAATTTATAGGCGAACATCCAGCGGTAGGATCGCGACCGAGTGCCCAGTTGCTCGCAGAGCCGCCGATCGTTCACCTTGAGGACGACGCCGTCGATCTCGAAATCGAGGGCTTCTCGCACCTCCAGCAAGTCGTTCCGGTAGGCAATCGCACTGTCGATCCCGGTCACACCCTGCACGAGATCGGTTGTTGGAAGCCCGTACTCGTCGAGGGCAGCAAGAACGTCCAGTTGCGTTTCGTAGCTCGGCCCATCCTCGCCCGTCGAGAGAATATCGAAAAAGAAACAATCGAGCGGTCGTTCCGCCGTGATCGTCGAATCGAGCTGTCGCAACGAACCGGCTGCTGCATTTCGTGGGTTCGCAAAGGGCTCGTCCCCCCGTTCGATCCGCTCACGGTTGTGCTCCTGAAACGCCGCTTTCGGCATGAACACCTCCCCACGGACGGAGAGAAACGGCGGCGCTCCTGCCCCGAGTCGCTGCGGGATCGATCGGATCGTCAGCACGTTTTGTGTCACGTCCTCGCCGACACGCCCGTCTCCACGCGTTGCGGCGCGGTCGAGGACGCCGTCGATATACACGACCTCGATCGAGAGCCCGTCGAACTTCGGCTCACAGGCGTAATCGAGCTCCTCGTCGGCAACTTCTCGAGTGACCCTATCGTCGAACGCCCGGACGTCCGCTTCCTCGACGCTCCCCTGGATCGAGAGCATCGGTGCGACGTGTTCGAGCTCGCCGAGTTCGTCCAGCGGCTCGGCACCGACTCGGCGCGTCGGGCTGTCGGGCGTTTGCAGGTTGAAGGCCCCCTCAAGGGTGACGAGCCGCTCGAACAGCGTATCGTAGACGCGGTCCGCGATCACCGGGTCGTTCTCCACGTAGTACCGGTGATCGTGATAGTGGATCGCTTCCCGGAGCTGGGCGGCCTGTTCTTCGGCCTCGGGCCCAGAGAGGCTCGCGACCGGTCGAAAATCGGTTGGTGGATCCGTAACATACGGGTTGTCCGGGTCCGGTTCCATCTCGTGGAAATTCCAGACCCGACCACATAGCTCTCCTGCCTTGCGGCGGAGCTTTATGGATCGCCGGATGGCCTGTCTACATGGACGAGGAGTTTCTCCTGCTGAATCCGGGGCCGGTGCCGCTGTCCCGCGACGTACGCGACGTGATGTCCGAGCCGATGGTTTCGCACCGTTCGGCCGACTTCGAGGAAACATACGCGCGCCTCCAAGATGGCCTTCGGTACGTTTTCGAGCGGTCTTCGCCAACCGGCGAGCCCACGGCCGCTGGGGGAACCCCGCTGGCGTTGATGGGGACCGCGACGCTGGGGATGGAAGCGGCGATCGCGAGCCTGACTACCGAAGACAGCCGGGTCGTGACCCTCGAGAACGGGAAGTTCGGCCGGCGCTTCTCCCGTATCGCCAGGCGCTACGCATCGGTGGACACCGTGACGGCCGAGTGGGGGGAATCACCCGACATCGAGGAGGTCCGGGCGGCGGTCGACGATCGAACGGACGTGGTCGCAATGGTCCATAACGAGACGAGTACCGGGCTACTCAACCCGGTAGCCGAGGTGGGCGAGATCGCTGCCGAACACGACGCACGGTTCGTGGTCGACGGCGTGACGAGCATCGGCGGGGACGCCTTCTATCTGGACGAGTGGGGTGTCGACATCGCGGTGACCGACGCCCAGAAAGCACTGGCGGCACCGCCCGGGCTCAGCGCCATCTACATCGCCGACGGCGCCGAGGGCCACCTCGACAGCGGGGGGCCACCGTTCTATGCCGATCTTGAATGGTACTCTCGCAAGGCCCGCGACCACCAGACCCCGTTTACGAGTGCCGTACCCCTGGTTCGCGGGATGGGGGTGGCGGTCGAAGAGATCGAAGCGGAAGGCATGCCGGATCGGATCGCCCGGCACCGTCGCCAGGCGCGAGCAATTCGGGCCGCAGTGGATGCGATGGGACTCGAACTGTTTCCCACCGTGAAACCCCCGACGCGAGTCTCGAACACGGTGACGGCGGCATCGCTCCCGACGACGGTCGAAGCTGACGAATTTTTCGCCGGGATGGACGCTCGTAACGTTTCGATCGCCGGGGGCCAGGGTCCACTCGATGGGGATATCTTCCGAGTGAGCAACATGGGCAATCTCTCGGCCGAAGACATTCGTCGCGGGGTTGGTGCGATTGCCGGCGCACTGAACGATGCCGGTCACGGAGTCGACAAGGACGCAGCGCTGGCGGCGGCCGACGCAGAACTCGCGCCCTGAATTACCCTGTCACCGACGTCGGTCCCGGAAGGGACAGACGCCGGAAGAACGGGATCGCGGCGACGGCGATCAGGATCTCCATGCTCCCGATCAATGCAAATGCCGTCAGGAACCCGAACGATCCAGCGATTGTCCCGCCCAGCAAGATGCCGGTAAGAAAGCCGAGACTGCCGAACACGTTGAACCCGGCCATTGCCGAACCGCGCCTCGTATCGTCAGCCAGGTCGGTGACGAGCGCCATCGTGGCCGGCGAAACCATTGCGCCGAAGATGCCTACGATGAGCATCGAGACGGCCGTCGTCTCGAGGGTCGGTGTCAGCCCGACGATGAGGATCGAACCGCCGTAGCAAGCCGAGCCACCGACTACCGGGATGAACCGGCCGATCCGATCGGAGACGCGGCCAAACGGATACTGGAGCAGCGCAAATGGACCGAAGAACAACAGTAACATGAGCCCTGTCTGACCGGGATCAAGGTCGAAGATTTCCCGAAAGTAGAACACGCCTACCAGCGCCATGAAGCCGGCGGTCAGGCGGTCGACGAAACCGAAAGCAAACGGCAACCCCAGACTCGGCGTCCCCAGGGTGTCTGCTACGACCCGCCGGAACCCCGGTCGATTCGACGGTGGAGCACGATCGCGGACCAGTGCGAGCAGGGGCAACAGGAGAAGAAAGCACGCAGCCGCGGCGAGCAGTGGTACAAGCGGCCCGAGCAGCGACAGTTGGCCCCCGATGGGCGAACCGAGCGCCGTTCCGGACCCGATGGCAATGCCCGCGGCACCCATGTTCCGCCCGTGGCCGCCGTCGAGATCCATGAGCATGGTAATCGCCAGCGAGAAGGCACCGATCGTTGCCGCCCCCTGGAAAACCCGGACTGCGAGCACGTGCCCGAACGTTACCTCCCCAAAGACGGGGAGTGCGACCAGAATGAGATACCCCGTAGCGCCGCCCAGTGCGCCGAGTGCAATGAACGGGACGCGGCGGCTGAACCTGTCGCTTACGGCACCCCAGACCCCCGCAAAACAGATGAACGCGGCGAATTCGGCGGCGAGAAACCACATGCTCGCATCGAGGTCCGTGGTGGCACCGAGCGCCTCGACCAGATCCGCAATCCCGGGATACAGGAGCACCTGCGCGAGCAACGTCACGAAGATGACGCTTGCCAGCACCACCCGATCCCGGGCATGCGGTCGCACACCAGTTCCTGACGGAGCAGTGGAAAAATCACGTCGATCCGCGCGCGAGATTTGCCGTCACTGGCAGTTATATTCGGCGCCGAGGATATGCATGAAATGCATGACTGACAGCCGGCAACGGTTCGACACGGCCAGCGTTCACGCCGGCCAGGCGGTCGACGAGGCGACCGGCGCCCGGGCGCCGCCAATCTATCAGAGCACCTCGTTTGTCTTCGACTCCGCCGACGACGCCGCCGCCCGGTACGCGCTGGAGTCGGACGAACACGTGTATTCACGTATCAGCAATCCGACGACGCGGAGCCTCGAACATCGTATTACAGATCTGCACGACGCCGGGGGCGCCGTTGCGACCGCGACCGGCCTGGCTGCGCTGGACGCCGCCACCTTCGTGCTGGCGGAACCCGACTCGAACATCGTGACTTCGTCGGTGATCTACGGCGGCACGGCGACGTACTTTCGGCATGCCGCGGAAAAACGGGGGATCGAACCCCGGTTCGTCGATCCGCTCGATACCGGGGCCGTGGCGGCTGCCATCGATCGAAAAACCGCCTACCTCCACGTCGAGACCATCGGCAATCCCGCCCTCGTCACCCCGGATTTCGAGGCGCTCGCGCGGATCGCTCACGACAACGACACGCCACTGTTCGTAGACAACACGTTCGCCTCGCCCTGGCTGTGCCGGCCGCTCGAACATGGTGCCGACCTGGTGTGGGAATCGACGACGAAGTGGATCCACGGCGCCGGCACGACCGTGGGTGGGGTACTCGTGGACGGAGGAAGCTTCGACTGGTCGGCCGGTTCGTATCCGGAACTCGCGGAGCCGAACCGCGCCTACCCGGAAAAAACGTTTGCCACTGATTTCGCGGCCGCCCCTGTGGCGGCTGCGGCCCGCTTCCGTTCGCTGCGAAGCCTCGGCGCAGCCCAGTCGCCGTTCGACGCGTGGGTCACGCTTCAGGGCCTCGAAACGTTGCCATTGCGCATGGAACGCCACTGCGAGAATGCAGCCATCGTCGCCGAGTATCTGGCCGACCACCCGGAAGTGGGCTGGGTGAATTACCCCGGACTTGGGGGCCACAACACCCACGAGAACGCCAGGCAGTACCTCGATGGCGGGTATGGTGGTATGATATCATTCGGCCTCGCCGACGGGTTCGAACCGGGCAAACGGCTCTGCGAGGAGACCGAGGTGTTCAGCTTCTTGGCCAATGTTGGCGACGCGAAGTCGCTGATCATCCATCCGGCGAGTACGACACACGGGCAACTCTCCGCGGAAGAGCAACGCGAAAGCGGCGTTTCCCGCGATCTCATCCGACTTTCGATCGGTATCGAGGATCCGGCCGACCTCCTGGCTGATCTGGATCGGGCGATCGACCGTGCGGTCGACGGCTGATGGTCGTGTCGAATTTTGCCGTCAGGCCGGAACATTAGGTCACGGGACTCCCACGCTCAGTTGCGCACCGGCCCGAGAGCCGGAAGAACCCATGACGCTTGAGACGGTCGACGTATCGGATTTCGAGTTCGCCTGTGGGGAGACCCTGTCCACCCTGCGGCTTGCCTACGACACCTACGGCGAGTTCGACGGTGACAATGCCGTCCTCGTCTGTCATGCCTTGACTGGCAGCTCCCACGTGACGGGACGCGAACGCTCCGATACGAGCGGGCAGGCGGCAGGCTGGTGGGACGCCGTCGTCGGACCCGGGAAGGCGATCGACACCAACGAATACTTCGTCGTCTGCGTCAACGTCCCCGGATCCTGCTACGGCTCGAGCGGTCCGGCAAGCATCGACCCCGAGACGGGAGCGCCCTACGGGACCGATTTCCCGCCGGTTACCGTCGGGGACTGGACGCGCGCCCAACGACGCGTCCTCGACCAACTCGGAGTGGGCCGGGTTCACGGCGTTATCGGGGGATCGGTCGGCGGCATGAACGTCCTCGACTGGGGTGCCCGCTACCCTGACGATGTCCACCGTCTCATCCCGGTTGCCACCGCGGCACGGCTCGACGCCCAGAGCCTGGCGCTCGATGCGGTGGCCCGACGAGCAATCACGATGGACCCGCACTGGAACAGCGGAGACTACTACGGGGACGATCGGCCTATCCCCCGACACGGCCTCGGGTTGGCTCGCCAGCTCGGCCACATCATGTACCTCTCGAAGCCGTCGATGGGGGCGAAGTTCGGTCGTCGGAGTGCGGGACGAGACGCGTATCGCGACACCTATCCCGCCGATCCGGCGGCCGATTTTTTCCCTTACCGCGAAGTCGAGTCCTACCTGGACTACCAGGCCGAGAAGTTCATGGACCGCTTCGACGCGAACAGTTACCTCTATCTCACCCGCGCGATGGACAACTACGATTTAGCAGCCGGCTATGAATCGGATGCGGATGCCCTGGCGGCCTTCGAGGGCGAAGCGCTCATCCTGAGCTTCACCGGCGACTGGCACTTCACGGTCTGTCAGTCCGAGGAGGTGGCTGGGGCGTTTCGGAAGGCGGGCGTCGGCGTCGCCCACCACGTCATCGAATCCAACCACGGCCACGACGCATTCCTCGTCGAACCCGACAAGGTCGGCCCACCGGTGGCGGACTTTCTGGCCGAGGGACTGGACGGTCGCTCGGTCACTGATACGTACGGCGAGACGGAAACCGTCGGGCCGCCACCTGCAAACGCTCGGATCGGCTCCGAATAGCGACCCCTGGCGTGTGGAATGCGTCCTCACCCGTCGACGAGCGCACCGTGTTCTTCGAGGACGGCTGCCAGTTCCGGCATCGAGTGGACAATCACGTCACACTCGTCGGCAACTGTGGGGGTAGGGTCGTACCCTACGCCCACGCCTGCGAGCCGCAGCATGGGAATATCGTTGGCTCCGTCGCCTACGGCGACTGCACGATCGAGCGGAATCCGGGATTCGGTGGCGACGCGGCGGAGCGCGTTTGCTTTGTCTCCATCAACGAGGCGTCCCTCGACGCGTCCGGTCAACACCCCATCAGCCTGGATAAGCCGGTTGGCGACGATCTCGTCGACGCTCACGCCGGCAGCCGAGAGCGCGGCTTCGACCCCGCGTTCAAAACCGCCGGTAAGAATTGCTGTTGTCGTGTCACTGCCGTTCAAGCGGGAGAGAAGCTCCGCCGCACCCGGCTGTAACCGGACGCTTGTGAGAATTTCCTCCGCCGCCGCGACGGGCATTCCTTCCAGGAGTCCCACGCGCCGACGCAGGCTTTCCGCATACGGAAGCTCCCCGGCCATTGCCCGTTCAGTGATCGACCCGATTTCCTCGGCCACCCCGTGCCGCTCGCCCAGGTCGTCGATCATCTCGTCTGCGGACAACGTCCCATCGAAGTCGAACGCCACGAGGCGCATGATCGGCACTTTGAGGTGGAACGGCTTGAACCCTCCCGCTTGGGTCCGAATCGTTAACTCCCGGCACTTGAAAGAGGGAACCATGATCGTTCTCGTCGCGGACCCAATCGAGGAACCCGGGCTGGAATTGCTCCGGGATGCAGGCCATGACGTCACCGAATTGTACGATGCAGACTCGGCGGAGCTCCGGGAAACAGTGGCTGGTGCACACGCGTTGATCGTCCGCTCCGGGACGACGGTCGACGCCGGCCTGCTCGACGCCGCGGACGACCTCGTGATCGTGGGGCGAGCTGGGATCGGGACGGACAACATCGACGAGGAGGCGGCGACCGAACGGGGAATCATTGTTGCGAACGCCCCCGGTGGGAACGTGCGCGCAGCAGCGGAGCATACGATTGCGATGACGTTCGCGGTCGCACGATCGATCCCACAGGCACACATCCGGCTTCGCGAGGGCGAGTGGGCGAAAACCGCCTTCCAGGGAACCGAACTCAACGACCGGACGCTGGGTATCGTCGGGGTCGGACGCGTAGGCATGGACGTCGCTCGAAAGCTAAACCGGTTGGGCATGGACCTGGTTGCCTACGACCCGTACATTCCCGTGGAGCGAGCCGAACAGCTCGGCGCGGAGCTGGTAGATCTCGACACCTGTCTGCAACGGGCGGACTTTCTGAGCGTCCATACACCTCTCACCCCCGAGACGGAAGGAATGATCGGGGAAGAGGAACTCGGCCTCCTGGGTGACGGGTACCTCATCAACTGCGCTCGCGGGGGCATTGTGGACGAGGACGCACTCGCTCGGGCAGTTACGGCGGGGAAACTCCGTGGGGCGGCGATCGACGTCTTCGCCGAAGAGCCATTACCGGCGGACAGCCCCCTGCTCGAAGTCGACGACATCGTGGTAACGCCACACCTCGGGGCGAAAACGGAAACGGCCCAGCGGGCGGTGGCGACGGAGATCGCAACACAGGTGAACGCGGCACTCGCGGGCGAGCCTGTTACGACCGCACTGAATGCCCCGTCGGTCGATCCTGATGCCTCCCCGGAACTGCTAGCATACATGGAACTCGCCGAAACTGCGGGACGGGTCGCCGCCCAGCTCCTCGAGACGCGAATGGATCGCGTCGAGGTACATGCGAGTGGCGGCATCGGGGAAGAGGATGGTGGCCTGCTGACGGCGTATGCCCTGATGGGCGCCTGCCAGGCGTTCGAGTGGCGAACGACGCCCGTGAATGCGCGCCGGGTTGCCGAGGAACGGGGAATCGAGGTGTACCAGCGGACCGAGTCACGGACGCGGGATTTCAGTGATCTCGTCCGAGTGGTCGCCAGCAGCGACGGAGGCTCGATCGCCGTCGAGGGAACCCTCTTCGAAGGCGAGGAGCCGCGTCTCGTTCGTATCGATGGGTATCGGGTGGACGCGATTCCCCACGGCCACATGCTGGTGGTCCGCAACCGAGACGCGCCGGGGGTCATCGGCTACATCGGCACGGCACTGGGCGAACGCGAGATCAATATCGCGGGAATGTTCAACTCGCGGGAGACCCAAGGTGGGGAAGCGTTGACAGTATATAATCTCGATGAGGCGGTACCGGCCGATCTACTCGCTGAACTGGTCGATGACGGGCGGATCTTCGATGCCAGGTACATCACCCTGAACTGAGCAAGCCGGTATCCCCGGGGAGAAACATTTAAGCCATCGCAGTGGTTTGTTTTCGAACGTTGGGGCAGGGACCAACCTGCCATTAACGGGGCCAAGACGAGTAGAAACCCATCGAAGACCGATCATAGCATCAGAATGTGTTGCGATTAAGACACTGCCTGATTCAACTTGTGTTGCGGTTAAGACACCGCCTGATTCAGAATGTGTTGCGATTAAGACACTGCCTGATGTATTCGGTTGACTCACAGGGTATGCGAAAGAACGGCCCCGAAGTTACCTGCTGAGCGCCTGCTGTCTTGAACCTGATTCCTGAAGAAACAAGCTCGTCGTAGGCGCATGCCGAACTGTTGTTTGCGAGTTTCGTGACCCGGCACGTCGCGCTGGTTCGACAGGGGCGAACAGCCTGAAGTTAGTGATGCGTTCTCGAGACTGTGCCATCTCCAGGGAGTGATGTCCCGCACAGCGAATGTACCGGATATCCGGGCTGAAAAACACCCGTAGCCCCCGGCCGACACGACAACAATCGCCGTTAGTCCATATCCGGCTCGAAATACTCCAACCGGGACTCGGGGAACGCGTGGAATTTGATGCTCCGCTCGGTCACCTCATCGAAGAGTTCCTCGGCGTCCGCTTCAGTCCATGACTCCCATTCCGCATCGAGCAAGTGCTCGTATACGACGATCACAACCGGTTCGTCCGGCTCGTAGTCCGGATTCTGGTCCTCGACCGTTTCCTCGGCGTATACTACCCAATCGTCGATGGGGATGTCTCGTGCATGGATGACGACGGCCGGATCGGCCTCGGGATCCTCGCGGTCGAGCACGTAATCGCCGGCATTGAACCGCTCTCTCAGCGGCGTGAGCAGCTGAGCTGCGTAGGCGATGTCGTCTTGGGCCGGCGCGAATCGTTTGGAATCCTCCGCATCGAGTGCGTCCTCCAGTCTGGCCAGCGCCCGCTGCAGACGCTGGAATGATCGATTGGTGACGATCGGTTCGATGACCTCGGCGAAGGCAACCACCTCGTCGTAGATGAGGTCGTACAGTTGCCCGTGCACGTCCCCGGTGAGGTGCTCTCGGAACTGCCCGTTCTCGCGCAACCTTCGATCTTCGGCCGCCTCGGCGTCACTGTCTGCCCGTAACCTGGCATCGACCGCCTCACGCGCGAGCGATGCTACAGCCATCGCTTCCTCCTCATGGGCGCCGAGTCGTTCGGGAATCTCCCTAAACACCCGGTCGGTTTCCATGAAGGAGCGTTCCTTGGCGTGTCGACGAGCGGTGGTCACCTGCTCCTCGAGGACATCGGTCCGTGCAGCCACTTCCTCCTCGATATACGATGCCACCGACAGATCGACCGTTCGCTCTTCACGCGTCAGGGCGACACTGCCGTCTCCGGATACGAAGTCAACCGTCGGTTCGGAATGGCGGTCATCGACCGCGAAGACCGAGACGCCATCGTCGGCCTCCTCGACACCCAGCGTTACCTGATGGGGGTTCTCGAAATCCGCGGTGTGGCGGGCGGTTGCCGCGTATAGCATGTCGTTCGTGTACACCCGATCGCCGGGGTCCTCCCGGCGCCAGCCATCCTCCCGAAACTGATACACCCCGAGGAACACCGCATTGCCCGCTTGGCCCGCCGCTCGATCATCAGCTCCCTCGAATTCATGGGCGATCGTCGCGAGCGCAGCGTCCGTGTCCGCTGTTACGTCATCACGCCGTGGAAACTCGACGGGTGGGATGGGTTTGTTCGGATCCTCATCCCCCGTCGGCGAGGCGACGCGAACGTCAAAGTCTTCGAGTACCCGATTGTACTCGCAATCCTCCTCGCAGGCGTCCTCCGAGCCGGCAACGGGGACCGTTTCGAGGACGCACTCGTCGTATTCGAGATACAACCAGAGTTCGTCATCGATTGTCTCCTCCGTGGAGACCGGGACGTTGTAATCGTCTTCCGGTACCACGATCGGTCGTCCGCAGCGATCGATCGCATACCCGGCGTCGATTGTGACCTCGAAGTCCGCATCCGAATCGACTGCGGGCGAGATTTGGGCCTCGAGACCTTCCACGACCCCGTGACCGCTCACGTGTCGTGCGTTCCGCGTGTATAGCCCCCGATAGTACCGTTGTTCGTCCTGCATGTCTCGCGCCGACAGCAACTTTCCGTGGAAGTACCGGTTCCGTTGGGATTGCCGTAGGCTGCAGTTATCGATCGATTCCGCGTGTCCTGTCGTGTCTTCGTTATCCACCATTCAATGATCGCCTCCCGTCGAACTCACGATAGCCGTGCCTCCTCGTCGAGCCGCGCGTGTACGCCCAGGTTGGCATCCGGTTCACGCGAACCGAGGACGCTTTCCTGGCCGAGCGTTGCCTCCTCGAGCACCAACTCGCGGGATAGCAAGACGGTGTTTACCCCGAGATAGGTGTGAAATCCCCGACCCCCTTCCTCGCCCGGGAGCACGGTCCGTTGCCGGAGCGCCACAGCGCGTCCGCTTGCGTGGGCGGGTCGCTGAAACCTGACGATCCGGCCGATGGCGCGGAACTGTTCTTCCGGGAGATCCGGATGACAGAGCACGAGGAATCCCATTGGACAACTGATCAGTCGCTCGAACAGCTCGGCATGAGCATCCGCGTCGATGGCATCCAGCTCGCGGCGTTCGACGATCCAGACGAGCGACTCAGAACTCGTGTCTGACAGTTCCTTGTGTCGTTCGATCGCCTCCGTCCGTGCGGTCGGCGTGAGGTGGCCGCGTTCCACCAACCGGTCCAGCTGGTGGTGCTCACGCGCGAGTGCCGGATTCCAGTCGGGGCGGTCGACATCGACCGTCTCGAGATACAACTGGATCATCTCCTCAAGGCCTTCCCGCGTCCCGCGCTTTCGGTACAGCGCCGGCGCCTGTTCGATCAACGATCGGGTTGCCTCGGTCGGCCACGCCTCGTCAACTTCCACACCGAGGAACTCGCCGAGCCACGCGAGGTGGGGCATATCTCCGGGGATGCCCTGGGGATCCAGGATCGTCGAAATGTCCGCGATTTCGTGATCGACGTCGGTTAGTATCCGCTCGAACAGCGCCAAAAAGCGTTCGAGGAACGCGCTCGTTTCCTCGTCCTCGCGGTACACCGCTGGAAGTTCCGATAGATACGACTCCCGTGGGTAGCTGGCATCAACCGACTGGACCGTCGGTACTGCATCTTCTGTCCCCACTAAATCGAGTTGAACCCACAGGTATCGGCCGTTCGCGTCGAGTAACACGTCGCGTGGATCCGCCGCCGAGAGCGTCGTCCAGTCCTCGCCGGTTCCGAACGTCGCCCGTACAGGATCGGACGCGAGGATCCCCTCCGCCTCATCCTGCCAATCTGCGGCGCGAGCGGGCGTAATCGTCCGGATCCCCCGCGTCACGAGCGACGCGATCAGACCGACATCGAGGCCCGCTAACTCCTGCGGGGACGTGATGCCACCCGCCGCCAACCGTGCTTTTCTGATCGGTCCGATCCCCGTGATCGCCTGCAAATCTCCCTCGTCCATGGACGCCGCCTCCTCCCGCCAGGTCTCGACGCGCGAGCGGGCGACACCGACCTCCTCGACGCTCAAGATCGTCGCGATCGTCTCGGGTGACAACTCGAGGAAGTCGACCAGATCTTCGACACCCGCCTGCCTCAATCGCCGGGCCTTGCGAGGACCGATCCCGTCGACAGCTCGCAACTCACCCCGATCCGTGGCCTCGATTTGTACGTCCCGCGGTTGTGTGTTGGTCGCACGGTAGTGAACCTGCACTTGCGTATCGGCAGGAACGGTTGTTTCGAGGGTCAAGCGATGCCACTGCAGGTCATCCATGCCCGCGTCGAAGGCAGTTCTGACGACGCCGTGCACCTCTCCGGTTGTCGGATCCGCCCGGTAGGAGCGTGATGCATCGACCCGAAACAACGAGCCATCGGCATTGACGACGAATACCTGACGGTTGTCACCGGTACCGACCGAGACCATGCGATTGCAACCTGCCCGGAAGCGGGCCTGTACATCAAAGCCCACACGTTCGGGGCGATACGAAAGCAATCGTCGCTCGCCGTCGTGGGTCGGGTCGACCCCCACGAGTAACTCGCCGGGAGCGCCGGTTGCCAGGCACCCGGGCACGAAAGACGAGTCCGTCTCCAGTGATCGGAGGGCCCTGGGTGGCACCCAGATGCTTTCGGTCGCCGGGACGGGCGGGCGGGCAAGCGCACGGCCATCGATCCGTCGAACCACGTACTCGGTCGTCTCGTCGGAATCGGGTTGCAGCCGTGGTTCGAGGACGTACAGATCGCCAGCATCGTCGAAATCCGCGTCGATCGGGTCGGTAAGACCGATGACGATCGTTCGGAACCTGGCATCCCGGGTTACCCGCGCGAGCGTTCCCCGACCGTGGTGGGGCCCAGCATCGAGCAAGAACACCTCGTCACCGTCACGCACGAAGCCGACTGGTTTGTGAATGCCACGCTCCTTGACCCACCGGAGCTGGCCGAGCTCTCGCGAGTAGGCACGGACCGTCCCTGTGTCGACCGTTGCCACGTAGAGCGTATCGGCAGTCATGGCGATCGCCACCACCTCCCCGTCAGTCAAGTCGACGGCACCGAGCGGCGAAAGGTGGCCCTCGCCGGGTACCTGTCGATACACGCGGCCGTTCACATCAAGGAGATAGCGTGTCCCACACGGTTCGATGTCCACATCGACGATCTCGAGGGAGGAGGCGGGTTCGACGACCTTCTGGGGTCGACGGACCGTCGCGTCGATCAACAGATCGGTTTTGTCCCGATACGATCGAGCGCTTGTGGTCGAGACCCGGATACCCGTCTCCGCTTCCTCGTCGAGGACGTCCACGTTCCGTCCATCCCAGTCCGTCCACGATTGCGGCGTGTGGGTTCCACGTGCGGCGAAATCCATTCAGAACCCCCTCCCACACCGTTGGCCTTGATCTTCGATTCGCACGGTTACCGATCCCGGGAAGGGGAGTGCGGTCGGGTCACCGGCCAGCACCGCACCGTTCCCAACCGACACGTCGATGACGTCTTCGACGCCGTCGAGCCCTTCGAGGAGCGCGAAAAGCTCGGAACGGTGGACCGGACGCTCGAACGGCCATCCCGCTCCAGTTGTGCCGGCAAGCGGGTCAAGAAACGCCACGACGGCCTCCCGAATGGTTTCCTCGACGCGATCGGATGATCGGCCGTCCTCGAGTGTAATCGCCGTCGTGACCGACACCTCGACGTACCGGGGCGCCTCGACGCGTACTCGGTCTGTGATGAGTGTGTGTTCGCGGAGATGGGCTGCCACGGCCGCCCGAAAGCCCTCAGTGGGAATCGACCGGCGGCGGTGTGGGGGCGCCTCCGGGACCACGACGACAGTAACAGGCGGTACCGCACACGAATCACCCGTCGTTTCCACGAACGCGTGTGCGCGCTGAACATCGACTGCGGGTGTGTGCAACGCGAGTTCGCGGAAATCAGCAGGTGTGACTGCTCGGGTGGGCCGATCCGTCCGATCGCGGGCCCGGGCGATCGCGTCCGCCAGCGGTTCCGCCTCTTCGCCGCCGGACGGGGATTCGACGACCCGCCCACCGCGTACCGCATCGGCAGCGGGGAATTGCCACGTCGCCTCCCCGTCGAGGTTACCCGCTTTCCCGCCACCGTACGTCACACAATCAGCGATCACTTCGGCGCCGACTGGTGGGATTGTGCCCCGTCGACCGTCGCCGAACGTGACTGTCGCTGCACTCCGGTCCAACACGCAATGGGGATCGTCGGGCGAGGACGCGCTGAAATCATCGACGACCTCCCAACGGGTGTCTCCCACGGTAACGTGGGCCGCCACGACCGGCCCCACGGGAAACACGAATTGCTGGTTCGCTTCCCCCGTGGTGTGGTGGGGACCAACATCGGCGGGGAGCGCCTCATCATCCGTGCGTCGTTCGAGCGGGACGTCGGTCGCTTGCCATTCGTGTTTCACGGGCACCAGATTCGTGCCGATACGCTCGAACAGTGGAGGATGCTCGAGCCGGGTCGGGCCGCTCGATCGCCCGTCACCCTCCGCTACAAGACGGCCACGAATCCAGTAGCGATCAATATCCACACCGAGAATGCGCGCCGCCTCGTGTTCGTCCTGCCAGTCCGTCGGCACTGCGAGTGTCAGCTGGCCACTCCGGTACAGATGGGTTGTCCCGTCGCGTTCGATCTCGATCGGTTTCCATACGTCATCGTCGTGCCAGGCGTCTGGTCGGGTACAATGTTCCCACTGCAACTGGAGGGACGGCTCGAACGCCATCTCGTCATCCCGCTCCAGCGCGGCCGCGAGCGAGTCGCCCTCCCGGTGGAAGGCCAGCGTGAGCCGGTCGGATGCGGCGAAGGGGTCTCGATCGAACCCGAGATAGAGAACGTTACCCTCCCTGCCATCACGGCCCAGCCCCGGAAAGTGTCGGTCGCCACGGTCGTTGTCCGCGGTGTGATCAGTGCGACCCCGATCGGTCTCGGTAATCACGCGATCAACCGACGCTGGGGCGAGGCGGGTCCCGGCGGAAACCTCGAACGAGACGCGCGACCCATCCGGTCGCGTGGCCGCTACTGGGGTCTTCGGGGAGAGAAGCCACGAGGTATCCTCGAGCTCGGATGCGTCGACGGCGGCGGTCACCGCAACCTCCAGCACGCCGGTCGCCCGTTGCGGCGGCCGTGGTCGAATTCCGACCAAGTCGAGGTATTTCCGCCGGTGTTCATCCGTTACCTGATCGAGTTGATATCCATAGGTTTCGACGAGCCAGGCCAGCAGCTCGATGATCGTGATACCCGGATCGTGTTCGTTGTGATCGGTCCAGGCGGGCGCGAGCACCGGAAGCCGTTTGAGGGCGTCCTCTCGCAGCTCCTCGAACGTCACATCGTCCAGATCGGGAGCGTCGAGCGCCACGGTTCACCGCCCCCCGCGAAACGGTTCGACGACGAGTTCATGTTGTCCATTACGAGTGAGGAGATCCGGTGCACCCTCGGGGGGCGCTTCCCCTTGCACGACAGTGATATCTTCCCCGCCCACTCGGTAGCGGAGGCGAAGCGTCCGAACGTGGTCCACGCCAGCCGTGGCCTCGACGATCGCGAAGAGATCCGAGACGGAGGGGAGTTCGCCGAACGCCCATCCGTCGCCCTCGGCCCCGGTGACGGGATGGAGATACGAGGTAAGTCGATCCTCGATTCGAGCCTCGACCGTCCCGAGCCCCTCATCCGGCTCGGCCACGATTGTTGCGTCGGTCCCGACCGCAACGTAACTCGGCCCTCGCACGACGAGCCGACCTTCACCAATGATCGGCGCCGGTGATCGCGTACGCACCTCGCGCTCGACGGTGTCCCGCAAGGCCGGTGATGGAACCGGTGCGGGCCGGCGATCCGCCGGGACGACAACCAGCGTCACCCAGCCTGGCGCTCGTTCACCCGCTTCGTTCAGCCCCGGAATACACGTGACCGCCGCCAGGTGGCGGGACGCATCCAGGGCAATCCGTTCAAAATCCGCCGCAGTTACGGCCCGGTCGCGGTCGCGGATCGTCCCAGGTGCCCGATCGAGGACGTCACCTGTCGTTTCGCCCGCAGCGCCACCACCGCCGGCGACCGGATTAATAACGTCCTCCACCAGCGCAATCCCGCTCACGAGTTCGTCGATCTCACCTGACGCAACGTTGCCGGCCTCGCCACCGCCAGTCCGGTAGGTGGCCCGGATGTTGTCCGATCCGTGCGGTGGAATCCGGCCCGCGCGATCGTCGCCAAAGCGCACCGTTCCTTCGATCGGATCGAGGACGTAATGGCGATCGTCCTCGCCAGACGCGAGGAAGTCCCCGACCTGTTTCCAGCGGACCCATACTGCAGTGATCTCGCCGTCGGCATCCGTTTCGATCGAAACCCGCTCCGGGTCAGTGGTTTCGAGCCGATGCCGAGCACTGGCCGTGAGCGATTGGGACTCGTCGATCCACACCTCGCTGTCGAGAACGGGTGGTTCGGCAACCGACAGCGTCGTATTCGGCGAGCCGTCGCTTGAACCGAGTGTCTCGTCCTCGATTACCGTCACATTCGCGACTTCGCCGACGTTCGGGTGGAGACCCGAAATGGTCGGTGGGTCCGTCGTTTCCTCGACTGCCCCACCCGGTGTTGTCAACCGTTCGCGGCAGGCGGAAAGTCCGGTCGTCGCTTCGATCGCGCTGTCGTTTGCGGACACCGTTGCTCCGAACGCATCACCACGAACTCGCATGCGAAGCCAGTGGCGCTCTCGACCGAATCGTCGTTGCGGAGCCGATGGGGTCGGGAAATGGAGCGAGACGATCCCGGATTCGGTGGCACCGACACTTTCGTCGGTTCCGGGAGCGTGCTGCCAACCGTGCTCGACGCGATATTCCCACCGGGTTCGTGGCGTGAATTCCGGGGCGTATCGCAGATCCGCGGCATCGACGTAGAGCTGGATCGGTCCACCGGCGAGGGTCCCCTCGAAACCGAGATACATGGTCTGTGCGTCGTCGGGGAGCCGCCGGAACGGTCGAAACGGCACGTCTTCGCGCTCGAACACCAGGTTGTTCTCGGTCAGTAGGTGGGCTGGCGCGTCGTCCCACGCTTCCGGGTAGGTATAGGAGACCCGAAGGGAATCGATCGTGGGGGGATCCCCCACGACTTTCCGTTCCGGCTCTTCTACGCCGACGTGTCTGACTTCCACGAACTCACCGGCGATGAGTCGACCCCGAATCCAGGCCCCGTCTTGGCCGGCGACTGCCGTCATTTCGAGATCCTCCGGAACCTGAAACTGGAGCGACCGGGGGAAATCCTCCTCACAATGCATGTCCGCCTCCGGATCGAGCCCCCGCCAGGCGTTACCGTCGAAATATTCCCAGGAGAAGCCGACCTCGTCGACCCCCTTTTGATCGAGCGTCTGGGCCTCCACCCCCTCGAAACGGATCGTTACCTCGGCACCTCGTTTGGTGATTGCCTCGTCGGAGCGGAGATAAAACGTATCTCGCTGTCGGGGCATGGTTCCGAACGGATAGATCGGGCCGTCACCTGTCGACTGGGGTACGTCGTTTGCGTACATCCCGTCGACCGGGGCATCGTTCTTCGGTCGCCCGAACCTGAGGCTGTCGAGTTCGATATCGAACGCTGTAGACGCGAACTCCTCCATCCTCGCACGAACCCAGTAGGTTTCGATCCCGTTTCGATCGGTTTCGGTAAGTTCCTCGTCACAGCCGAGACTGAACGTGAAGGGCTGGCGGCCCGGATCCTCGCGGGTCAGCTCGTGCCAGCCTTCACCGTCCGGACCGGATTCTCCGTGAAACTCCCAGACCAACCGTCCGAGCGCCGCTGGATCGTCCGCTTCGACCTCCAGTTGGATCGTCGCCGGCCCCGAGACATCCAGGCGTTCCGGATGGCCCACGTAGAGCGCGTGACGCTGTCGATTCTCGCCGGAAAAGAGGGTGCTCGAGGCCGCCCCGTCGACGACCTCATCGTGTCTCGTGATCCGATCGTCCGCCGGATCGACACAGTACACCTCCCGTAACCTGGCGGGCGTCGCCTCGAACGCATCGCCTCGACCGAGCCGGAAATCGAGCTCCTCGTCGTTAGGTTCCGCCGAAAGGGTCGTCCCGGGCGGGATCGGGACATTTCGATTCGCATCCGCTGCAACCTCGAATGCGACCGGGACCGTGGCGGCCTGGGGTGGACGACGCCCGAATCCGAGGGTTTCGAAGAAGGCGACCCGGTGTTTTTCGGGTAACTGATCGACCCGTTCCAGGAGATCGTCCGCCATCGCTGCGAACAGCTCGACGACGGCCGCCCCCGGGCCACCGCTCTCGGGTTCCCATCGATCGGTGTACGTCGCGGCATTAGCCTCGATAGCCGCTCGGACCGCGGCCCGGTCGCGACCGTCGAGTGTCGGTGGCTCGCTCATGTCAGGCCCCCGTGAGATAAAACGGATACACGAGGTTCCGTTCGGTGTTACTGGCTCGTATCCGGTAGTCGATCTCGACGGTAAGTTCGCCACGGCTCCGGTCTGTGATGGTAGCAGCGACGTCGAGCACCTCGATTCGAGGCTCCCACTGGATTAGCGCGTCCTCGACATCATCCTCGAGCAGGGTGATGCGGGTCGTGTCCAGTGCGGCGAAGGCGTAATCGTGGATTCCACAGCCGAACGAGGGGCGCATCACACGCTCGCCAGGGGCGGTCGACAGGATCAGTCGGATTGCCTGCTCGATGTCGGTCTCGCCGTCGGCAACGGCGATCGCGCCGTCTGGCGTGTCAATGGGGAAGGCCCAGCCGCTCCCGAGGAACTCGCTCATTCGATGATCACCGACGTGGCGCCACCGACGATGGTGTTCGGCGGTCCGCTTTCCGCGATGGCGTCCCCGAGCCTGGCGGCCGGCATCCCGTTGATAAGCACCGACGTACTCCCGCCCTGGACGACACCGCCGACGTGGGTGACCGGAGAACTCACGGGACAGGCGTGATAGTCAGAGATGGCTCGCCACGCCGGCAGTCCCTCGATGAGGACGTCGGGACTGCCCGGACCGGAGAGGGGCGTTCCATGGGCGGTCGGATCAGTCGCTCGTGCTGCTGGTGGCATGGTTAGTTGAGAGTGATGAGCGCCCCGTCGAGCGTGAGGACGCCGCCGGCCTCGATATCGAGGTTGCCGGTGGTGCTAATCTGGATACTTGGTGCCTCGATGCTGATGCTCGCATCGCTCGAAATCGACAGTTCCCTTGCAGCGCCGTCGAATTCGATTCGATTTCCTCCGGTATCCTCGACGGTCACCGTCTCGCCATCGTCATCAAGCTCGATCGTGTGTCCGGCAGCCGTTTCGAGCGTGACTCCTTCCTCGCCGCTTCCGTCTGCGAACGTCAGTTCATGGCCACTGCGCGATCGTATTTGTCTGATATCGTTGTCCGGGTCGGGGGCGTCCGTTGGTGGTTCGTCGTCGCCGTTCCAGAGGGAACCCACGACGTACGGGTAGTCGATGTCACCGTTCTCGAATGCGACGAGCACCTCGTCGCCGACTTCGGGGACAAAATACGTCCCTCGATCTGGACCTGCCATGGGGACTGCAATTCTGGTCCAGTCGCTTTCCCCGGCGGTCTCGAGCCAAGGATACCGCAGGGTAACCCGGCCGCGCTGCTGGGGATCGTCGTTCTCGGCAACGATCGCCACGGCGACACCCTGAATCGATCCCGTTCCGCTGGTCGTTGAATCTCGTGAATAACTCATCTCTCAACCTCCGTCGCAAGTCGAACGTCGAACGACGTCCGGTAGCCGCTCGTGTCGATCGTGTGCACCACGTCGGTGATGTAGTAGCGGCCAGAAAACCGCTCGCCGAGCCCCCGTAGTGAAACCGTCTGGTCGACGTCGAGCTCGGGGATGCCAATCGTCTCGGCGGAACCTTCGAAGGAGGCATCCTCCCGCTCGGTGAGGAGCCGGTCGGCGAGCCGGTCGGCCTCCTTTTGCGAGGTAACCGGCCGCTTGACCGTCCGGACGCGGTCGCCGTCCTCGTCGCCCGCAGTCCCCACGATCTCGGCTTTTTGCTCGGGATCCCAGTGGTGCACCTTGACGCCGTCGAGGGTTCGGGCGTCGGTGAACGTGGGCGAGAAGGACTCCAGGCTTTCTCCATACGTCAGTGTCAAGGATGAAGGGGCGTCGACTGCTGGTGGGCCGAATCTGAGCTCATCCGCTCGAACGTACACCTGGTAGGGGCGGCCACCGGCGGTATTTCGCTCGGCCAGCTCCACGAGGTAGTCGGCGTCCGATTCCTCGTTGTTGTATGTGACCCGGCGGCGTTCGTCCTCACCGACTGGGGTGACAGCGGCATCCAGGCCGTATGCGGCCGCGATCTCTGCAGCGATCTCGTCGTCGGTACTGTCTTCCCACCGTTCCTGCACGACACGCTTGGTCATATCGTGGTACGTGCCATAGCCACTCACCGAAATCGTCGGGGCGCCCGACGCCGGGAAGGAAGTGCCGAGCTCGCGCACGGAGCCGATGAACATCGTGGGGAGATCTTCCGGTGTTCCGTATCCCATCGCGATCTCCACGTGAACCCCGACGGGGACGTCATTCCAGTCGAAATCCAGGAACTCGCTCGCTTCGTGGTCGAACCGGGTAGCGAACGTCAGGTCGAAGTGGTCCGCGCCGTCCATCGTCGCGTCCACCGTGACGTCGCTGACGATCCCGTCCGTCTCCTCGAAGGTGGTACCACCGATCTCGACGACGAACCGAGGCACTGAGAAATCGTGGCCGAGGCCCGACAGTGCTTGTAACGTCATCGTCGCTCCAGGGCAGGAATTCTCAATTCGGTGCCCCGTTCTAGCTCCCGTGGATTGACGATCTCGTTCGCGCGGGCAATCACGCGCCAGGCACCGGGCTTCCCGTATTCATCATTCGCGATCCCCCAGAGTGTATCACCCTCGGCGACCCGATGCACAGTGGTCGTGTCCGGGGAGTGGCGGGGTTCCTCCGCCAGTTGTTGGGCCGGCGGGGTGTACTCTCTGAACGTAACGTCCATGCGGGCCCGTACTGGCGTCCCGTCCGCCCGGAACATGGTGAAAGTCGTGTTGGCACTTTCGATCACGGATTGAAACGAGAGCTTCCCCCAGGCGAATTTCACTAACGGTGGCGCGTGTCGTTCGCCGTCGACGAGCAACAACGTGTTTACCTTATTGGTGAGCTTCCGGACGTCGTCCGGCTCCCCCTCCCGGTCTTCGTAGACATCAAAGAACAGCTCGACCGAGAGCGTCTCGGCATCACCGCTGACGAACTGCTGGAACGGTGCATCCAGACCGGGGACCTCCTGTTCGGCGTAGGTGACGCTTTTGTCGACGCTGATTTCCTCGGGGTTGAACTGGACGGCGATTTCGTCCTCCCCGGGATCGAGATCTTCATCGAGAATCTTGATCCGCGCGTCGTCGTACTCGCGGTCGGTGGCGCTCATCGTCCGCGACGCTCCCGTTCGATTCGCTCCCGTCGATCGAGTTTGCGGGTGAGCTGGTCTGCAAGGCGGTCGAGATCGATGCGGTCGGTCAGGTCGGTGGTCTCCTGTTGTCGCGCTGGCTGACGATCGGGGCGCGGTTCGGTATTCGTCTGGTCCGGTTCCGAATCGGAGTCACTCGGGCGGCTCTCGGTAGTTCGATGGAGTGACATAGGAGGACCTGACGTCGGTGACCCGGGTTCAACGGAGGGACTCGAGGATCGCTCGGATCGAGTGCCGCTCGCCAGCTGGCCACTAGCAGTCACGGTTGTCCTCGACACGGTCAGCTCCCCTCCTGCTTGGGAAGCCGGCGGAAGATCGGCTGGTGAAGCATCAGATCGAGGGGCGGGAGTACTGGAACCCGCGAGGGAGTCGCCACCAGCGGCCTCGCCGCTCGAGAAGAGGTTTGTCACGCTCAGATCCGGCGGTGCAGAACCTGGAGGAGTGGATTCCCGCTCTGTGATCCCGTGGTGGCTCGACGGGTCTGGAGCATCCACTGGGTCCGTGCTTGAAGAAGCACGTTCCAGGAGGCCTGGTTGGACCGCTTGTGTCTGCTCGTCGGCCGGTGTGGTTGCCGGGGATGGTGTGACGGTGGTCCGAGCCGGGGCGTGCGCACCACGACCTTGATTTCTCACCGCAGTCTCCCGCGATAGCGATCGAGCACCGGCCGTCCCCGAATCACCCTGGTCGAAGTCACCTCCAGTTCCCTCTCGATCAGGCCAGGCTCCGCCGGTCGCGGTGCGGTGAAAACCTGCGCCCTCGGTGATCGAGTTCGACCGTACATTGTCAAAGGGTCTGAACATCGCTCGATTCTCGAGAAACGTCCGTTGGGTTTGTTGGCCCTCGGGGGGAGAAACCCTCACTGTCGCTCCGGATGGAGTATTGCCCGATCCCGGTGGGCGACTGGTCGGACGAGATCGGTCCCGGTCCTCTCCGGTCTCCCTGTGGTAGTCCGCTGCCGAAGTGGAGTGACTGGCTGGACTGATGCGGTCCGGATTCTCGTCCCTTCGCTCGTGGTAGGGGCGCGTGACCGGCGTGAGGTGAATGGCTGATTCGACCGGGGGGTCGTTCTGCTCGCGGCGGAGGAGGTGTTTGACGCGGAGCTCCGAGTCATCAACTGCCTCGGATGAATCGCCGATTTCCGTGGTCGGATCCGGTGGCGACGGGGGATCGCCGCCAGACCGCTGGAGAGCAGTCGGTGCTGTCCGAAAGAACGGGGAAAAGGTCAGAAGGGGCAGTGTCGACCACTGCCCGGCGACGACACTGGGATCAAGAACACGCGGGAACGATCGGAGGAGTCCCACGAAATCACCGACCGGTCGTGACACTACTCCCCGCGAGATTGCAAGATCGTTGGTCCCTCGATCCCTTGCTCCAGGGATCTGGCCCCCACTGGCGTCCTCCCCTCCGCAACGCGTCATTTATTTGCAACCATTGATCTTTGCTATGGCCATACACCATGCCCTTATAATTGTTGTGTGAACGAAATTCCGGGAGCGAATAACGACCAAAATAACAAGAAGAGATCATATTGAACGAGGGGGAAGACATCGAGAACCGGAAGCCATCGCGATATTCAAAAACACAACACTCAAATCCCCGGAATAGAGCCGCCTCAAACCCGAATAAGCATCAAATGAGCCACATTTGTATCGTTGTCATGCGACTTCTCCATCGCGGAAAGAGCAGAATCATTAACCGACCACTGGATCGACCTGTAATAATTAAAAGTAATGACTGACGGCCATCGCCGAACTTCTCGAGATAAAGAAGCGGGCGCCAGGCATGACGGCGTCAGCCGAACGACCCAGTCCGCTACCGGTCGCTCCCTGAAAGCGCAACTGCAGCGGGGACTCGGGAACCAGGCGGTGCGGGAACTCGACCTTCAAGAGGCGGGCTCGCCCGTGGTTAGTCACCCATCTGATCGGTCCGAACAGGAGGCAGCCCGTATCGCAACGGAGCTGTCGAGCAGACCTGACGCTTCCACTGGGAGCGCCCACCATTCAACATTCGATACCGATGAACGGAGCACACCTCCGGGGTCGACGGAGGGACCGTCGCTGCCGGCGGATCTCACCCGAGCTGTCGAGGGACGGTTCAACGACGACCTCTCCGACGTACGAATTCATACCGATTCGTCGGCGAACGACGTCGCGGAATCGATCGATGCCGAAGCATTCACCGTCGGCAATCACATCGGATTTGCATCGGGGGCATTTCGCCCGGATTCACGGACGGGACGGAGAGTGCTGTCCCACGAACTCGCCCACGTGCTCCAGCACCGGGGCCACGCCGGAATGAAAACACCAACCGGTATGGTCCACCGGCAAGCACGCGGCACCTCGCGTGAGACAACCGAAAACCCGCGGCCGACAGCGGAAGCCGCCGAAGAGCGTCCCTCGCCAGCACCACAGCCAGTTTCGGGCGTCTGGATCGGCAATGAAAACGATTTCACCACGCATCGGATCTACGAACTCCACGAGCCCCACGGATACCAAGTAGACCTCCCGGAGCGACGCATCTCGATTACCGTCGAGACCGAGAGAGTCCCCTGGGTCGCGCTCGAGGAACAGATAGCGGAGATGTGGGGATATACAATCGTGCGGGGGCCGATCCAGCTCGCGGAGTTTCATCTGTCGAACGAGCAGGTACAGGTCGAGACCGCACATTCGATTCTCGACCTGGAAACCGGCGCCTTGGTGGCCGACGTCCGCGCCTGGGCCCTCGAGGATCGATATCCCGAGTTCGAGCGGTTCAGCGAACGATATCTCATTCCAGCAACGAGCGCGGATACGGGTGTCCCCAGTGGTTCTTACCGCAACATCGGCGAGCTCGAAGAACGGCTGTCCCTGCGGTACGCGCTCGTGCGGACTGATACTCCGACTCTCGAGGGAGAAGTCTTCGATCGGTCCGTTGCGCTCGAATCGACCGACTACGCTGGCCTGGACGCGCACGGGAATCGATATGAGGTATGGCAGAACGGCGATGGATCCTACCTCATCTACCAGTTTTCGGACGACCTACCGGGCGAGCATCTCCAGTCACATGTCCGCGGCTCGATCCCGGCCCTTGCGAGTGCCGTTTCGGAAAGCGGACTGCAAGTGGTCAAGCAGAACCCGGTGGGACAGCCGACCGCCATGTATGTGAGAGGTGGGGAAGTCGCACACGAAGTTCGCGAGGTCGATGGTGGGCTGGAAGTCGATCTCTCCGAGGAAGGGCATGACACCATCCGCACCGGAGCGCCCGACATCGACGCCCTCGGCTTCAGCCTCCCGGACGGGTATCTAGTCCATGACATCGTGAGTGGCAGGTACAGTCGATCGAAATACGGGGGATTGGCCGGAACACTTGGGCCGGACCGATTCGAAGAATCGGAGGCGCCGGCCCTCGAAGCGGTCGAGGTCGTCACTCACACCGGCGACAGCGAGGAAAAATCCGCCGTCGAGGCGACAGACATCCGCGAACAATGGCTCCACGCGATCGAGACCGCGGAATCGGTGCTCGACAACACGTGGGAACAGTACTCCAACTACCGCACACAGTATAATGATTCGCGGGTTATGGCGACCACCGCGGGGGTCGTCGAGTTCTTCAGCCGTGCATCGTTCGACCCGACCGAGTACTACCAGGCGAGGACGCACTTCAACAACGCACGATCCGCCATCGTCACGCATCCGATCAACGTCGAAGAGGCAGCGCATGAACTCCACGCGGGCGAGAGCATGATTGCCGACGTCCAGCGCGAATACGCCGAGTTCATGCAGCAAAATATCGATACCGGTGAAGCGATAGTCGACCACCTGGAAGACATCGAAGATGCCTCACAGTCGGTTATCGAAACGATCGCCAAGGCCAAGTACGGTACGTACGGCGGGATCGTCATCGGGGCCGTTTACCAACACATGGGGCAGGATGCCGCCCGCCAGTTAACGGAAGGGCATCTGGCGAATCTCGATAACGAGCAGCGGCAAACTGCGTGGGCGGAGGTCGACTGGAGTGAGAATGTAGGGGGCGTCGTCCGAACGAGCATCCAGGGGATTCTGACGGACCTGATCAACAGTGGGATCGGAACCGGGATCGATCGGTTCGACGGTGCCGATGAGAGCACATTGGCCACGGTCGTCGAAGAGTACCTCAAAAACCTCACCGGAGAGATTGCAAGCGAGGCGGCCGAGGCGGTCGAGGGTATCGATCCCCGATCCGAGGGGTTTGAAACGTTCCTCGCGGCCCTGATCGATGGTGCAATCGCTGGGCTTGCTGAGGCTGCATCGCTCGATACCTTCGTCGATACGTTTTTCGACGTCGTGAGCGAGGAACTCGATAAACCCGGGTGGGTCACCTACGAGCGGATGGGCTGGGGAGAAGAAGTGCAGTTCGGGTCGGCCGATGACCTCAAACTCGATGACGATATTGAGCTCGACGGCGAGATTATCGAGCTGATTTCGACGCTGGAGGACCTGTTCGGGACCGTGATCGACGACGCCATCGAGAAGATCGAAGAGCGCCGCTGACGGGAGTGCATCGTCGGGATGCATCCTCGTAGCCTCACTCGAAGGCGGTTCGATACTCGCCAAACGTCTCGAAATCGTGGAGCTTCCCGATCTTTTGAAACTCGCGGCGCAAGGCCCTGACCAGATGGTCCATCGTTACAGTGCCTGTATCGGCCCCCATCAACGAGGCCGTCAGGGCGACGTTCTTGATCGACCCCCCGGCCAGTTCGAAGGTGGCGAGATACTCGTAGTCTAGCTCCGCAACTGGTGTATCCGCCGGAAAGATTCCCTTCCAGATCTCCCGTCGTGCGGTCTCGTCGGGCATCGGGAAATCGACGGTCGCATTGATCCGTCGCTTGAACGCGTCGTCGATGTTGTCCTGGAGGTTCGTCGCCATGATGACGCACCCGTCGTGGTCTTCCATCCGCTGGAGCAGGTAATCCACCTCGACGTTGGCGTACCGGTCCCGTGAATCGCCGATGTCGGTTCGTTCACCGAAGAGGGCGTCCGCCTCGTCGAAAAACAGAATGGCATTGCTGTGCTCGGCCTGGTCGAACACTCGTCCGAGGTTCTTCTCCGTTTCCCCGATGTACTTGCTGAGGATCGAGGATAGATCGAGTTTGTAAAGCGAAAGACCCACGTCGGCGGCGATTACCTCAGCTGCCATCGTCTTCCCCGTTCCAGGCGGACCAGTGAACAGGAGATTGATGCCATTCCCCAGACTGAACTTCTCTTCGAACCCCCATTGCTCGTAGACCGTCCCCCGGTGTCTGATCCCAGCGGCGACTTCCTGCAAATGCGCCAGCGTGTCCGGCGGTAGCACGATGTCGTTCCAGTCGTACGCCGGCTCGAGCCGTTGTGCGCACCGATCCAGTGCTGATTCACTATGCATCCGACACGCTTGTTCAAAATCGGCCCTCGAGGGTGCGCCCTCGGCGATTGTCGCTGCCGTTGCAACGGCGTCCTCGATCTCGCCGCGTGTGAGGCGAAACAGTCCCGCCAGCGTCTCGAGATCAATACTGTCAGGCACCCCGCCGATATCCTTCCAGATCGCTCGTCGTTGTTCGTAGCCGGGGCGCTCGAAAGGAATTCGAGTAAGGCGATGGCGATCCAAGATCGATTGCTGTGTGGCGGACATGAGTACGTCACCGGAGACGAACACGTGACACGGGATCTCGGCGAGTTCCGAAACTACATCCTCGAACGAGGGAACCTGCCGATCCACTCGTGTTTCGTGCTCGACCTCAGCCTGTTCGTCTCGTTCCTGTGCTTCGAGCGCCGATACCCCGTAGAGATGGAGTGGCGCACCACGGAGCCGTGCATCTCGGGCGAGTGCACCCACCTTCGTTTCGACCGGCTCATCGAGAAGTTCGTCCGCATCTATTCGGTAGAGCGGCACGTCCACGCGGCCGGCGACCGCCTCGATTGCGAGGCAGGCTCTGCGCACGTCCGGGCCCGTACAGGCTACAAATTCGAAGCGGTCGGGCGAACGTGGTGGCTTGTTTGTCCCAGCGAGCTGGTTTGAAATCGAGCGAAGCTGTGATCGGTGAGTCCCGATCCCTGCAACGTCGTCGAGATCGGTTGTTGGGCGCACGAAAGTACCTTCGGTCTCCAGCTCCCCTGTTGCATCGTCACCCTCCAACAAATACGAAACGACGGCTGAGGGGATTCGAGCCTCGCGCCCGGGACGGGTGGACCCACCTTCGAGACGAACCAGTAGTTCTCTCCGAAGGGTGCCGCGTGGTGCAAACAATCCCGTGAGCGAGAGCGGATCGGTCGTTCCCGCCGCCAGCACCCGTCGGAGCAGTTCCTCGGTGGGTCGTACCCGCGTGATGTCATCGCGGAGGTACCCGAAAATCTTCTCGTACTTTCGGTCGAGGTCGGGTAGCAACGCCAGCAGGAACGCGTCTCGTTCGAGGGGCGTTAATCCAAACTCGTCGGCGACCCTGACGAGACGGAGATCGACACCCTCGGCAGCACTCTTCCGTTCTTTTCGTCGCACGTGATCGGTCAAGCGATCGAGTTCCGGCGAACGCGTGGCCGACCCGGACGAGCGTTCGGTTTCGGGGTCAAGTAGTCGAGCCACTTCTTCGTCGGAAACAAAATAGCCGCCCATCCCCTGTTCACGATCGACACCGTCGCTCCAGCAATCCTCGACGTGGCGACGGAGCAACAGCTCGGCCCGGCCACACTCCGCTCGCAGGTGTTCCAGATTGCTCTCGTATGCTTCTACCGCCTGTTCGCGTGCCATTTATCCGACTCCGAACGCCCGGAGGCCCTCGTGTGCAATCTCGAGGGTTTCGATCGCGACGTCGCTCCCCTCCGCGGAGAGGTCGGGACCCTCCCAGCGCACGGGATATCCGTTCTGGAACTCCCACCCTCGCACCTCGACGCCGGATTGATCGAGCAGAATGATACGGCCAGTTCGTCGCTGTGCGGGTCCATGAAGCGACTCGGCGACCCACGTCCACAGCTCGTGTGAATTCGTGAGTCCTTTCTGAAACGTGAGGTTTGGAAAGGTAATTCGCGTCGGCAGCGAGTGGGTGTAGTGGTTGCGCCCGCCCTCCTTGTACTCCTCGGTCTCGACCTCCATCTCGAGACCCTGTACATCAGAGAAGCCCGCAACGAGCAACGAGTCGAGTTCGACGTGAAACCGGAAATCGAGATACGGGTCGATCCGCTCGCCGGTCGTCATTGGTCGAACAACCCACTCATGGCTCCGATTCCTCGTTCATCCGTTCGTTGATGGCGCTTATCTCCTCGCACCACCGGCGACGTTCCCAGTGGGGCATCTCGAGAATCGTCTCGTGCTCCCAGCCGAAGTGGTAGGCCACGAAGGCGACCTCCTCGAACAGTTGGTCGACTGGATAGCCCGTCATTCCGCCTCCGCGTTTCCCGCGACCACCTCGTCCTGACCGTGTACCTCGACTGTGAAGGACTCACCACAGTCCGGACAGGTTGTCTCGATTGCGTCCGCCCCTTGGGTGTTGATGCGCTCATACAGCCCCTGCAAGTATTCCAGATCGGAGACGAACAGGTTCTCGATGACGTGCGGTGTCACATTGTCGAGTGTGCCGAGGCGCGTCACGACTCGTGCGAGCAGGATGACTGTCAGATAGGAACCGTTCGACTGTACCCGTGGATCTTTCAGAGGCTTGATCTCGTCTGCCGCCGTCGCGAGCCGCATCACCCCCTCCCGATGGAGATTCCCCTCGTCGTCCGCGTATCCCTGCGGCAGAGTGAACTCGAATTCCGTTTGGAGGACGCCTCCACTCATGTGGATTCAACCGTCTCGGGCATCGGCGATCACTCCACCCGGGCCATCCCTTCGTGTTCGATCTCCATGCTCTCGATCGCGACCTCTGCACCTTCGGCGTCGAGGTCCGGCGCGTCGTAGCTCGACGGCCACGCCTTCCGGAACTCCCAGCGGGCGCCCGGGTTACCTTCCTCGTCGAGGACGATCACCGCGATATCCTGACGAGCGTCGTCGACATTGCCTCGTTCGACCTGTTCGCGCCACTCCCAGAGCTCGATGGAATCGTCGGTGACGCCAGACTCGAGCGACAGCGTGCCGAAGTCGTTGAGCCCCCAGAGCTTGCGCATGGTAGGCCGATCGTTTCCTTCGCGATACTCCACGGGATCCGTCGAGTTCTCCGGCAAGGTACAGCTGCTGAAGCCGGCCTTGACGAGGTCGTCAAACTCGAGCAGGAATCGCGTATTCCGGTAGGGTCCGTGTCTGTCTGCCATGATTTTGCTCCGTTAGTCCGCACTCCCCGTCCACTGGGAAATTCTGAAGATGACGAATTCGGCCGGTCGAACCGGCGCCACGCCGATCTCACAGATCAGCCGTCCGTTCTCGATGTCGCTCTGGGTCATCGTGCTCCGGTCGCATTTCACGAAGAACGCCTCGTCCGGGGAGGTCCCCATGAGGGCACCGTCCTCCCAGACGTCCGTGAGGAAGTTTTTAATCGTTTGGCGCACTCTCGCCCAGAGTTGCTCGTTGTTCGGTTCGAACACCACCCACTGGGTTCCTTCCTCGATCGAGCCGCGGAGGAACAGGAACAGGCGGCGGACGTTGACGTACCGCCAGTTCGGATTGCTGGAGGCGGTCCTGGCACCCCATACCCGAATTCCCCGACCACGGAAGGCACGGAGGCAGTTCACTCCACGGGGGTTGAGGACCTCCTGTTCGCCCTTGGTGATCGTCCGTTGTAATCCCTCGATGCCACGAATGACCTCGTTGGCGGGCGCCTTGTGGACGCCGTGATTGGCGTCGCTCCGAGCAAAGATCCCGGCAATGTGGCCTCCGGGCGGCATCTCCTCGACCATGCCCGTGATCGGATCGATGACCTCGACCCACGGATAGTAGAACGCGCCCATGTCGGTGTCCTCGGGGGGTCTCAGGTCACCGACGGGGCCGGGGTTTGCCTCCGCCTGGAGGATCGCGAACCGATCGTCCATCGCGTGACAGTGCTCGATCAGCGGATCGGTCACGTCGTGTTCGTGTTCGTCGGGAATGCAGACGATGGCGAGTTCGTCGAGTTTTTCGAAGCCCGCGAACCCGGTTCGGTCCTCGGGGGGCAGTGTTGCGTCCCCCTCGTAATCACCTCGCTCGATCTCGTTGTCTTCGCCGCCGTCGAGCCAGATCGGACCGGCGGCCGGATCGGGACGGCCTTTGCCGGTCTTTTCCAGATCGACCAGAACGGAGACGTTGTTCACTTGCTGGACGTAGAAGTTGCTCGAGGACTCGTGGGGGGAGAGGTCGTCGAAGACCTCTTCGACGTCGGGCGATGCGACCTCGTCGTTGTCGGGGTCGGCGTCTCCGGCTTTTGCGTCCGCATAATCATCAGCATCGCGCCAGTATCGAATCTTCAGTTTGAACAGTTCGTTGCGACCGGGCTCGTACATCGAGGCGTCCTCGATCACGATCGCGACGTGATCGCCCCACTCGCCCGGGCCAACGGCGTCGACGTCCACTGCCTCGTCGGTCCACCCGCTCAGCTCGATGACAATCGGAGCATTGTCGCCGTCGTGGTCGAGAAGGAGGGTCGCTTCCCGTCCTCCAATCGAGTGATTCGGCGAGAACGTCACCCCAACGGTGGTCTCGGGTTCCACGTCGCCATTCGGGCCAGGTGTATCATCGTCATCATCCTCCTGGCCGAGCGTTATCGTCCCGTCGTCATCGAGATCGTACTGCTGGTGATCCGGGCCGATAATGATGGAGTCCTCCAGGTTTAGTTCGATGTCCTCGCCGCCTTCGTGCTGGACCACCAGGTCAAGCGTCGCCTCGCCGTCGTCCTCGTCTGGATCGACCATGCCGAAGTCAAGCCTATCTTTGTCGACGGAGAGAACGTCCGCGTCGGACTCGTCGGCGTTTTCCCCCGTCAGGGTGACAGCAACCGGTTCGACGTCGCCACCCGGATCAATCACCAATCGCGCCCAGTGTCGCCAGGTGTCGCTCTCGGGCTCGAAGGTAACGTCGAGTTGCTTCCCATCCTCCCCTGGTTCGATGACTTGTGTCTCGCCATCCCCGGTGTCGTCCTCCCACGCGTACGAAAAACCGGTATCCTCCATCGTGGACTCGACGGTTACATCGTCGTCCAGGACAACTTCGATCGGATCGTCGTCAGTATCTCCCGTATGCTTCAAAACGACTGGCTCGGTCGAGTCTTCGTCCCCATCGACGGACCCGAACGCAAGCTCGATTCGATCGGCCGTCAGTACCGTCGGGAGCCGATCGTCAAACGGCGTTCCGAGCGGAATCCCCGCACTCGCGGATCGATCTTCCTCAGCCGTGATACGACCGAGGAAACACCGGCTTCCGCCGTTGGCGAAAAAGCCCTCCACCGCACTGGCCAGGTAGCTATCCGGGAGGTGTTCACCAAAGGTTCGTTCGTAATCGGCAAAGCTGGTCAGGAGCCGCGGATCCGTCGGCCCACGCTCCGTGGGACCGAGAAATCCCGCCGTACTGGTGCTGACCCCTTCCAGTGGGGCCGCACCACGTTCCTCCTCTTCGACGTAAACGCCAGGAGCAAGATACTCAGCCATGGTCAACTCCAACGCCTGACCCGCCCTGTTCGTGCTTGACGGACATGGGTAATCACCATATCCAACCCTTATGAATGTTACCCTATTGATGGATCAGAACGCAAACTAATGAGAACAATGGCCGGCCGACATGGTGAAAGCGACCCCTTCTCTTCGGAGATCAACGGGAGGCGCTTCACGACGAATTCGGTTCGAGAACGATGTCGGCAACGATAGTCTGGCCTTCCTTAATCACCACCGTGTATGCCGCCTCGAGGTCCGTGTTAGGTTTGCTTGCGAGGATCGTCGGGTCCGCACTCCCGATTGTCACGAACATGTCCTCGTCCGTGGAAGCGTTGTCGTTCGGCGGTCCGTTTCCCGGAGTGTCAGACGAGGAGTCACCGCGGTCATCGAGATATGGTTCGACGTTTACGAACGGAAGGACGAATTCGCCGTCGGGACTGCTCCGGGTCTCAGCGACGACCTCATCGTCGTCGAGGACTTCGAGCACGACATCCCCAATTCGGGGAGTTTCCTCCCCCTCCGCCACGCGAGTACTGCCGCGAACCAGGGTGCTGTGACTTGGAAATCGGTAAGCCGGTGCAGGTAGTAGTTCGATGTCCGACACCATTTCCTCGGTGTCATCTTCCTCGAGATCGACGACGTCGCACTCGCACGTCTCCGGCAAGTACGGGCCGTTCGGCTCCACGGCCACCGTGACCGCTGTGATCTCATCCGGTAAGTCCGTGACCACGTAGTAGCCACTCCTCGTTCGGACGATACCCTCCGGACGGTCCACAAGTTCAATCGAGAACCCACCAGTTGGTGGGCGGCCGGTCACCGAATCGGTTACTTCGATCACGAGGGCGAGTTTCAGGCGATCGACCTCCCACTGCACCATTATCGATCACTCCGGCCGTGACTAAACGTCGCTTCTGTCACTCGTTCAATCGGTGTCTCACGTTCGGATTCGATCAGCACTGGCGTCACGGCACAGGTTACCGACGGGAGATACGGCGTCTCCTGGAACGTGTTCCAGACATCGAGGATTTCCCCCATCGATCGGTTCTCCAGTGCAATGTGGAGTCTATCATCGCCACCGAGATCCCCCTTGAGAGCTGACCCGCTGATGATCCGGTTGTCCCAGATAATCCGCATCGCCTCACCGAGTTCCTTGTGGTAGTCGAGCCTGGATGGCGCTTGTTCGTGGGCCTCATCCTGTGGCGAAGGGTGGGCAGTCACAAGGTAGGACAACTCGAGGGCGAGCGGATCACCGGCTGCGACATCATCTTCGACCGGTTGCGGTTCGTTCGAGAGATGGATGTTCCGTTCGACATCGTAGAGAAACAACGAGAGCCCTGCCTGGCTCGGGTCGAAGTCAGCTGGAGAAGCAAGTGCCACGGTGACCCCCGAGGAAACTTCCGCGCGGAGCAGGCTGACGAGCGTTTCACCGACATCTGCGATGGCGTCCGAACCCGCCACCTCAGCGACCTCCAGGAGAACAGCGTTTCGTATGTGAGGGGCGGCACATGACGCTGGTACCATGATTCGCTATGGGTAAAATACCTTTCCACCGGTAATGGCTAGTGTGTTGCACCCTCCGATTAGATTCAGTAACGACAGTGATGGCACAGGGCGAGTGATGGAAAGCCAGAGTCGATATCGAAACGTTTCGGCGAAGTGTATCATCCGCGAGCGGGATACACTCTCACGCCCGGCGACGGTACACTGGCCCGGAACTCGTCTAGAATGTCATCCTGAACGGGATCACGCTCGATTCAACGTATGCCGACCTGCCGAGGGCACGCGGCCCAGGTGTCCGCCAACTGCCACCGCTTGAGCAATCCCAGCCGAATGAACCCGTGCCAAGAAATGGCTCCGACGGAGAAGCCTTTGACGCTTCCGGGCCCACAAGCGACACTCACTGTTCCCGAGCATAGTCGGTGTTGATTCGGTTCGCGATGTTCCTTCCGACCGGGATTGCATCCTCCACCGAGAAACGGAAGTGGCTACCGAACCGGATCCGACTCTCGCAAGATTCCTCGAACGCGTCCCCAACGCCGGCAAATGACATCGTCCGTTCTGACGTTCCGAAGGACGTAATCTCGAACGGGAGTTTCACGGAACCGAATGTGTCGACCAGGAGTTCACTCGCGACGGCTCCAAAACACGCCAATCCCGACGGGTATTCCGGGCTAATACCGGTGTGAAGCGGCTCCCAATGTCGATCCGAGACGGTTTCGGGATTCCCGTCAGCGTCCCCGTGATGAATCGCCGGCTTGGGTCGCCAGAACCCGTAATTGTATTTTGCCTTCCATACACAGATACCCGCATCGGCCATCCCAACCCCGAGCCGCGCCAACAAGCGCGCTATCTCGAGCATCGGGAGATCCCGCTTCTCGGTCACGATCATGGCGATTTGCATCCAGCGACCCGCAGGAGTGATCGCGCCCCTTCCGCCTGACCACAGGCCGGCGATTACTTCATCTTCCGCACGGACATCCCCCGAATAATCGTACGCATACACCTCGTGCCACGCCTCTGCGTAGTCGTTGCTCTCGAGAGCGGGTGGGCGGCCGAACTCGGTGCCGTTTGGCGTGTCGATCACCCACGTATCGACGGTCGCGTAGTGGGCTGATGCCCACACCCCGTCGCGTGCCAGGCCGCGCCAGCACCCCGGGTTGTGCTTCGGGTCATTGCACGCACGATAGGGTGGGATTTCCGGGTCGTCATGGCCATCGTCGGCGCGAGCCGTCAGTACCTCGTTGGCGACGGACTCCCCGAACCGCTTACCTGCAGGGATATCACGGTCGTATGCCGTTGCAAATTCGAGTGTCGCAGCCAGCCGCGTATCGAAGATGTCGGTGCTGACGGGAAACAGCTCGGACAGTACAGTGTGGGCAGCTGCCCCGACGGCAGCCAGCCGGGAGGTATCCGGGGAGGGTTTCTCGTGTGGCGCATGGAAATGTTCGAAATGTCGTTCCCCCCGCGCTGCAGCGATCGCATTGAGCGTATCGAACAGCGTGACGTTGAGACAGGCGGCCTGGCGGGCAACGGCGACGGCTGGTTGTGGCCATTGACGGATCACGTCCAACCAGATCCGATTCCACTCCACGACAAACGCCGGCCGCGTAGCCTCGATCCCTCCTGCTTCGAGAACGCTCGTACAGCCTGCCATCCCGGCAGTCGCGCTCGCAGCCGAAGTCGCCAGGAGTTCCCGTCGCGTGAATGACTCACGCCAGGACGGTGGGCTCCATTGATCACGCTCCCCACACGAGATCCGAAAGGTCATCCGGGGCTGGGACTTCGTAGCGGTCCGGCAAGATAGAGTGTGTCGTTTGCGCTCCTTCTCGAAGCATTCCTGCACCGGCGAGTAGGGGGCAGAAAGCCCGTGGCCCGGTGTAACTTAGTGATCGCTACCCGGGGACACTGCAGATTCGTTTCCGATCCACTGTCGACACAACAGTCCTGTTACCCACGCCCGGGTGCTCGCGTTCTTGAACGTCCGAGATGGTAGCCCACGGCCTCTTGGGGCCGCCAAAAATGAGCGGAGGAACAACCGCATCCGGGCAACTGAACGATAACAAAGCTATCGGCCACATCCATGACTGTATTGGCAGTCGATAAATTCGATTGGCAGCGCCCGAGATCTCCTACCATCACGCACGCATGGGTGTCTTGAGGACACGACACCTCTCAGTACCAAAACATTCCCGTTCGGCAACCAGTTGCTATCACTGACTATCTCTGTCCTGGGATCACGAACCAGACTACTCTGCGAGTAGCTCGAGGACATCAGCCGTCGTTGCGCTGACTGGCTCGGGGTCGACCCCCGCTGCCGCGGCCGCATCCGGGTCTTTCAGTAGATGGCCAGTGGTGAGACAGACTACCCGCTCGGACGCGTCAACGACGCCCTGCTCACGAAGTGCGCGCAAGCCGGCGAGCGAGGCCGCACTCGCCGGTTCGACCCCGATGCCTCGTTCGGCCAGCGATCGCTGGGCATCGGTTATCTCCTCGTCTTCGACGGCGATGGCGGTGCCGCCGGTCTCGCGAATGGCGGGGATCGCTTTGGGGGCGTTTACCGGATTCCCGATCCGGATCGCCGTGGCGATCGTCTCCACCTCGTTCCAGCGCGTGATCGAATCCGCTCCATCCTCGATCGCTTCGACCAGGGGGGCGGCGCCTGCAGCCTGCACGCCTGTTAGTTTCGGGACATCGTCCGGTCCGATCGCGCCGGCGGCGACAAGTTCGCGAAAGGCTTTGTGGAGCGCGCTGGTGTTGCCCGCATTCCCGACCGGCAACACGACTCGATCGGGAATGGCGCCGTATCGTTCCCGGAAGGCCTCGAGCATCTCCAAGCCGATGGTCTTCTGCCCCTCGAGTCGGTACGGGTTGAGCGAGTTCAGCAAATAGACTTCCCCCCGTTCGGCCAGCTCGGAGACCAGATCCAGGCAGGTGTCGAAGTTGCCGTCGACTTCGAGGATACGGGCACCGTGGAGGGCGGCCTGGGCAAGCTTCCCGGCAGCGACTTTGCCCGCCGGCAACAGCACGAGTACCGGCATCCCGTCTCTCGCACCGTAGGCGGCGAGCGCTGCGCTCGTGTTGCCCGTGGACGCGCACGCGAGTCGTTCGACCCCGAGGCGACGGGCAACCGCCACCCCTACGGTCATCCCGCGATCCTTGAAACTCCCCGTCGGATTCATCCCCTCGTGCTTGACGGCCAGCGTCGAGACGCCGACTTCACGCGCCAGTTCGGGGGCGTGGTACAGTGGCGTGTCCCCCTCCTGGATCGAGACACCGTCATCCACGGGGAGGGCGTCCCGGTATCGCCACACGCCGCGACCGTCGAACGCCGACCAGCCCGGGAGTTCGGCGTAGCGAACTTCGAGAAGGCCCTGGCAGGACGGGCACCGGTAGACGATATCGGCAAAGGGCGCCACCTCCTCGCTGCACTCGATACAGTGAAGCCAGACGCCGTCAGCCGCGACGTCGGGTGACGGCTGTCCGGTTTCGATCTCGAGATGTGCCATACCGGCCCAACAGGCGGGTTCCCCAAAACCACGCCGGTCGACGCCTGCTACGTCGAAAGGACGCTACGCCACTGGACCGATCAGTCGAGGGACTCGTACCGTGTCTGGTAATACACCGAAAATAAAATGAGGGCCACCGCAATCGCGAGCGCTACCACCAGATATCGCAGGCCCAGCACCCCTTCGAAGATCACCATGAACCCCAGAAGGGCCGCTAGGATGGGAATCGTGACGTCGTTGAGCTTGCGCAGAAAGAACGCTCGGGAATCACGGTAGACGATGAGAGGATGGCAGGGTTCATCTTCCGGAACGCCCGCCTTCATGCGTTGCTCTCTGTCCAGGTATATCGGCGGAATATCGACGGAGGTGCCGGCGATCGCCGGGATATCGAGCCGGTGTTGACAATCCGGATAGCGGTCGGGGTTTTCCGCCAGTTGGGTTTCTTTCCTCGCGGCCGTTCCCGCCCGCACGGGTAGCGCTTTGACCGTGGTTCGATCCCGGGCCGACTGGAGGAATGCCCGATCTCCCGGTTCGATGCCGAGGACATCGAATGTTTCCTCGGGGAGTCGACAGGTCTTGAAGCCGATGTCCGGGTGGACGGCATACCGGACTCTGCAGACAATCGGCCGAAATCGGAAGATCCGGTCGAACAGCCGACGGTGTGCTGGCTTTTTGTCGGGTTGGCGCAAGCGGAGCGCGACCTCGTTGCGGTCGGGGTCGCCCACCGGGACGCCCAGTGCATGCCGCAGATCGAACCCGATCCCAACCTCGTCACTCTGGAGGTGCTTGCCCGCATCGATCTTGCCGAATACGGCCGGTCGAGAGCCGCGATGTGGGTTTTCCACCAGTACGTACTTGCCGGTCGTCAGCGAGTCGTGCTCACGGAGAACGGCGGGTGCCAGCTGGACGTTGAACGCTTTGTCCCAGGTCCAATCCCTGGTCTCGCGGACACGGAATCGGCCGATCTCATCAGGGGCCGCCGTGGGTGCCTGCCCGGTCTCCTGTCCTACTACCGTCGACATGTCGCTTCGTGAGAGTGATCGAACCGTCGATGTAATAGGTTGCGGTTCGCCCGCGAACCGCTGTTCCGTCGGCTCCGCCCGGGGGACTTTTGAGACGAGCGGTGAATGCGATCGGTATGCGCTATTACCGCGTTGACGATCGTGTGCTCGCCAGTTCCCCTGACGGGACGTGGGACCTGACAGCAGGGTCACCACATATCGAGGATTTCGCTTCACTCGGCAAAGCCGCTGCAATTGCGGACCTCACGATCGATGAGGTTGCCAGACGACGATGTACCGACGACAACCGGATCGAAACCGAGAATCCACCCGTCGGAGCAGCGGCGCCACTCGTGCCGGCCGAAGTGTGGGCTGCCGGCGTCACGTACCGGGTCAGTGAATCGGCCAGGGAGGCAGAGAGCACGATGCCCGACATGTATCGGGACGTGTACGATGCGGATCGCCCGGAGATCTTCTTCAAAGCGACGCCCTCTCGCACCGTCGGCCCCGGCGAACCGGTCGGGATCCGTGCTGACTCGGCCTGGGACGTGCCGGAGCCGGAGCTCGGACTGGTGTTCATCGGCGAGAAGATCGTCGGCTACACCATCGGAAACGACATGAGCAGTCGCGAAATCGAGGGAGCGAACCCGCTTTACCTTCCCCAGGCCAAAATCTACGATCGATGCTGCGCGATCGGGCCGTGTGTGGCCTCGACCGAAACCGTCGAGGATCCACTGGATCTCGAGCTCTCGATGGAGATCGAACGGGACGGCGCGGTGGTGTTCGACGACAGCACCTCAACCGGTGAACTCGTCCGCGACCCGACGGAACTCGCCGAGTACTACACCCGACACAACGTCGTCCAGACCGGCTCTGTGTTACTTACTGGCACTGGACTCGTTCCCCCCGACGATTTCACGCTCGAGGCCGGTGACGAGGTCAGTATCACCGTCGAGGAGATCGGGACGCTGCGAAACGTGGTCAGCGTCGTCTGATCCGGCCATCATTACGGCAGGGTCACGTCCCGAGCGAGCAGTAAAAGCCCGTCGTTCGACTGTCTCTCGGTTCTCGAGCACTCGGGCGTGATTGCCCAGCGAGCCGATTGTGCGTTGTCACGGAACCTCTCCGAGGGAGCAAACCAGCTGTGGGTCGACACCGCACATCATGACAGATTTATTTAATATGCGTCCGACTACCATGTCATGACAGCCGACCCGTTCGTTCGGGCGATCCGGGATCACTATCTCGACACCCGCGAGGAGCCGCTGATCGATCGCGACGGAGCTGACACGCGAGAACACGCGATCGAGGAGTGGTATTTCGGCCCCCATACCGAGGGCGCCTGGCGCGACCGGTGGATGCGCGGTCCATTGATTGATCTCGGTGCCGGGGTCGGGCGGGATGCCCTCTACAATCAGGATCGCTTCGAGACCGTCGCCGTCGATGAGAGCCAGCACCTGATCGAAGTCATGCGCGACCGCGGCGTAGGGCGGGCGGTCCACGCCGACATGTTCTCGCTCTTGGAGCGGTTCGACAGGGATCGATTCCGATCGGCGCACGCGATCGGGACACAAGTCGGTCTGGCGGCCTCGCGGGCGGGGATACGATCATTCCTGGCCGAGCTTGCCGCCGCCACCACGTCCGATGCGACGGCAGTCCTCGACAACTACGATCCGGTACGAGCGGCGGCGGAGAACGTGTTTGCGTTTCGACGAGCCCACGCCAGGATTCGGTTACCGCGTCTATCACGAGGAGTACGCCGGTGAGGTCGGCTCGACGCTCCTGTTCAGAATCTTCAGCGTCGAATGCCTCCGGGAACTGACGATCGGGACGCCATGGAACGTCCTCGCCGTCAAGGAACACGGTGTCCAGTGGCGGGCCGTGCTCGGAAAGAACCCGGAGGGATAGGACCTTGGCATATATCCGGGACTCACCGGTGTGTAGCCGTCTGTTGGCCCCCAGCACGACAGTTACGACAGTGAACAGCAGTTGTGTTACATTCTCTCTGTTGCTCGGAAGACCTGCGGACTGGCACAAATCGACAGCGGTTCGTGTGCTGATGGGGAAGCTGGCTACAGGGGATTCACGAGATGGCAACGCTACCGCAGCTACTCGAGGACGCGGACGTGGAATGGCTCCGCTATCCCGCCGCCCTCCTGGCGATAGGCGTTGCACTGATCCACCTCATGCACCCGACACTCGGCGGCCCACGGCTGATTCTGCACGTTCAGGTCGGTACCATCTTCGATCCACGCCCCCTTCTCTTTACGCTCGCGGGTTTCCTGATCATGTTCGGCATCGTGCTTGCATCACAGGGCGTACTCGAACGAGCCATCTATGCCGGTGGGGTCGTACTCATGCTGGCCCTCATCCTTGGGTACGGTGCCTGGCACACGATCCTCGACCACGGGGCGTTCTGGCCGCATATTCACGGGCACGGTCACACGGAGGTCGGGGGACTCGAACTGATCTGGCTTCACCTCCGCGAGGATGGGATCGCAATGGTGAGCAAGCTCTTCGAAGTGGGCTTGCTCGGAGTGCTGGTGGTGCTTTACCTCGGTACCTCGACCGATGAAGACCAGTAACCGGCGTTCGCGGCCCAATCAACCGGTTTCGATGACAACCCGAACGTCATCGCCTCCACCCGCTGCCGCGTCATTCACCGGGCCGACACCGTCTAATACATGCGTTTCGGGATCGACCGACTCGCCATTGACGGTGATTTCGACCGTCGTTTCGCTGTCACTGTCCTTGTATGTCTCCCCATCGAACGAAATCGGCTCGCCTGTTTCGTCCACTTCAATCCCGAGGGTACCGAGCGCGTAGGCGAGGGTTACGTCATCGCCATGGACGTGCCAGACGTGTTCGCCGTATCGCTGCTGCTCGTTTCCGTGAAAATGGAAGAGCTGATCGTTCATCACGAATCGATCGTCACCTGAGAGATCCAGCGGCTCGCCGTCGATTTCGACCGCCATGGTTCCGTGGTAATGAACCGATGGATTGTAGGAGGGTTCGGCGGCGACACTGCCATTGCCCGAGAACAGCGCGATCCAGGCCGCGCCGGCGAGGATCCCGATTGCAAGCACGACCGTGCCGAGATGCCAGATTGTCAGCCCACCATCGTCGGATTGGTCCAGCTGATCGACCCGCCGACGGTCGATCGGGCCGAGTTCCGCAGCATGCTCGCCTGCCAGGTGTGCCAGGTGGGCGTCCTCGTCTTCGAACGACTCCCCGCAGTAGTTACACTCGACCATCCGGTGATACAGCAGCTACGAGCGGTCCGCACAAAGCTCTTCGGCGGTAGTGGGGAGGTACAGCGTGCGAGTTGTGCAAATAGTCCGTCATCCTAGCCAGATCACGCCGTAATTGCAACCGTTTGGAGATACTGGTTCTCCACGATTGCAGTTCCGTCCGTCGCGCGATTGTATCGGTCCATGATCGTACGGAGATCCGCCAAGAGGTTCTCCTGTGCCTCCGGATCGATGAGCTCGATCGCACGAATCGTCGGTCCGAAGTAGGTACTGAACACCGTCACGGCATGGTCGATCGACCGATAGTATTGGCGTGCCGTCCGTCGATCGCTCTGCATTGACCGAGTGCCATGTCCGAGGAGGACATCGAGGCCCTCTTCGGTCCCCCAACGGAGCGGTGACTCGACGCCTGGTGGCGGTGGCACGTATCGAGCATGGGTCGCAAACCAGTCGCCGCTCCACCCGGTCGGAATTGGTCCAGCCAGGCCGATCTTGCCACCGGGGTTGCACACCCGAAGCAACTCGCGTGCGGCCTGTTCCTGATCGGGCGCGAACTGGACGCCATACACCGAGAGCACGACGTCGAAGCTATCGTCGGGAAACGGCATGTCCTGTACGTCACCGACCCGGAAGTCGATGGCCTGTCCGTTGGCCTGGGCACGCGCCTCGGCTCGCTCGATCAATGTGGTCACGTAGTCGATGCCCGTCACCTCACAGTACCGACGCTCCGCGACGAGGGCTGCTGTTCCACTTCCACAGGCGACGTCGAGTACCTGCTGGCCGGGATGTGGGTCGACCGCTTCGCAAAGCGCCTCCGCCATTCCCACGTTTTGCCGTGCGATTTCGTTGAAATCCCCAGTCGTCCAGGTTTCCTGTTGGTTTCTCGTGATGCCGGCGTAGTCGGTGTTGGTCATGTTCTTTGACGGCCTCTCACGAGCGGTGTTTTTCGTCGGTAGTTGATGGATACGGTCGGCCCAGTCATCCGCCCTCGCTTTCGTCGGCCGCTCGAGAAGACGTGCAGAAGGTACGGTACCAAACACCATAACACCGTTGGAGGGACCAATTGACTGTTGCGAGGTCACTGGATGTCGGCGATGGGTACAATCTGCGCACGACGCCACACGTGTCTCTGAGACCCCGGTTAGAACGTCAAGGGATCAACCAGCCACGAAGCGAAGCCGCAGCGTACGATTCAAACGCCTGCCGTGAACGAGAGACCATCGATACCCTGCGCCTCGTCGTCCTCGTTGCCGGAGTCATTGACAGTCCCACGGCCCACCTGGGGGACGAACCCCTCGCTGAAGCCTATCTCATCGCCCGGCTGAAGCACGGCATCAGAATGTACCGCTGGGGCTCGGTGATCCCGAGGTGACACCGGGCCTCCCTCCGGCCGGGGACTTCGTCGAGCCTGTCGAGGCCGACCGCGACGAGATCGACCACCTGCGACAGCAGGTCGAGGACCCGTATGGCGAGCTCGTCGAGAAGGGAATCCGGCGCTGTTGCTCACCTGTCGGTACTCGGCAAATCGACCACCGCGGTGAAAGCCCCAGGGGGCGGCTAAGCACGTACCTGACCCAGCGGAAGGAGTTCATGCAACAGGCGGCGGAGACGGCCGACGAGGTCGGCGTCAGCTGGTGCTACCTGCCGGTCTTGTCGAACCACGCGATCGAACCCGTGGCAATGGAGAAGGCTACCGATACACTCGGGAGCGAGACAAGCCCCTTGCGGAACCGGTGGGGGTTGGTCGGCCAGGTGGGTGATGACTTCCGGATCCCGACCGAGGAGGAGGTCCACCTCGATTGACCCAGCTATCTCGCCGCCAACGGCGAGTTTAGCGATGTCTGGGCGCTGGCGGTCCACGTGGCCTGCTCACGGCGACATACGGGGTCAACCTGCGGGTTCGTTTCCGATTTATCACGTAAGTGGCAGTTGCGATGTCCGGCCTCAGCCTCCTTCTTCCAGGTGTATCTGTCTGCAAATTGAGATAGCTTCGGGTTGGATAGGCTGTGAGTGATAGCCAGTGTGCCGGGACCCTTGTGGGGTTGAGGCTGCCCGCAGACATCCCTGATCGCCTCCTCGAGAGCCTCGACCGAGGCCCAGCTCGTCCATCGCCTTATGGAGCTTGACGATCGCGGCGTCTACATCGTCGGGCAGGTCTGTCGTTTGTGCCTGGCTGAGCGCCGCGTTCGTCTACTGCTGGAAATTCACCATCGCCTACTCCCAGAGGTCGCGCAGGTAACGCCTGCGGCCGTTTTCTCCGTCGCCGTAGTCGATCGGGTCCGGGCGCCCGGGTGGGGGGTGACTCGGCCCTCGAGCTGGTCGAACGGCTCTCAGGACCCCTTGCCGACTCCGGTCGGCGACGTCGTCGCGTGTTGGTGGATCCATGCGTATCGCTGGTCGTCTGAGCGGCACGAACGGCAATATCGGCGCTTGCCCGGCCGGTGCGGAGAATCAGCCGGTCATGAACCGACCGTCGTTGGGTATGCCTTACGGGCCAAGTAGTATAATCCCCCTGTCAGTTCCAGCTTTCGCGGCCTATCCCGCGTGATTTCCCTGCAGGACGGCACTCGAGTCAGCCTCGATCCCATCCGTCGCGTGGTTTCCCCCCACGAGCGTCTCGCTTCCGTCCCGTACAACGATTGCAGGGGCGTCCGACCCAGCCACTTCGGCCACCAGATTGTCGGTGATCATTCCCCGATTGCAGCCAACAGCACGAATTGCCGGACCCTGGCAGCCAACCAGCGTCGCGTCGGCCACCTTGTAGGTATCACACTGCTCCAGGTCGACCCCGGCATTCCCCCCGGTGGCGTCGTTGACGTGAATACCGTTCACGGAGATCTCGCTGGAATCGCGGATCACGATACCGTCGCTGCTGTCTGGCGGGCCATAATCCGGATTCCGATCGAGCAGGTTCGGGCCGATCACCACATTCGAACTCTCCTCGACCAGGACGTGGTGGTCGAAGCCCTTCCAGAGCGTATTCCCCTGGATGACCACTCCTCGGCCGTACTCGACGTGAACGTTATGTCGAACATCGCTCATCGCGTTGTTGGCGACGACAAAGTGACCCACTTTTCTCGAATCGGCCGGACCGTGACCCGACAGTCGGACGTTCGCGGAATCTGCCGCATCACTTGCATGCTGGAGCGTGCAGCCGACGATCGCTCCCTCCCGGAGGGAACCACGCGACATGTCGATCTGCAGGTTTGCCGTCGGGGGTGCCCCCGGGGCCATGTTCGATTCGATGTCGCAGGCGGCAACCTGCAGATTACGCACGGCACCGTCCACCGCAACAATACCGCCACCGTCGTTATAGCTGACGTGACAGCCGTGAACGTTGATCTGATGCAGATCGACCTCGTCGAGATATAGTCCCTTTCCGCGGTTATCGTACAGATGGCAGTCGGCCACCGTGACGTTTCGATTCCGATCGGCCAGCCTGATCGCGTGCCGGGTCTCTCGCACGAGCAAACGACTGAGGGTACACTGCATCGTTTTCGTGATCTTAAGGCCGTCAGCCGCGGCATGACACCCCACGATCTCGAGACCGTCGATGATGGGAAATCGCTCGCTCGACCAGACACTCGACGTGACGGTATCCGGGCTGGCCGTGCCACTGTGGGTCCCCCGAACAATGACTGCCGGGCCCGACCCGACCATCTCGATCGTCGGGGTGCCCGTTCCGACGAGCGAGACGGGACCCGTGCCTTCCAGCTCCACCACGAGGGGTTCGGTCACTCGGTATCGGCCTCCCGGGAGTTCAACAGTCCCGGGACCGTCGTCGATCGCGGCCTGGATCGATGTCGTGTCGTCAGTGCTTCCGTCTCCCGCGGCCCCGTACTCCCGGACGGTACGTCCCGGCTGTGCCCGCTCCCTGGTCATCGGTGCCGGTTGCCCGAGACGCCTCTTAGCTGTCGGGGTGTCTCGCGGAACCTCGTCTTTACCGTCCGTCTACCCGTACGGGAGGCTATGACATGGGATCCGGATCGGGTTCGGGCGGTGACGCTCGATTCGTTCAGTACCGTGGTGGATATCGACTCGACAGCGCCCGCCGTTGCTGATCTCGTCTCGGATCCAGTGGCATTCGCGAGACGGTGGCACCGATTAGCTGCCACCTATGGCATGCGCGGTAACCTCATCGGCACCTATGCCACCTATTTCGAGCTTCACGTGGACGCACTCGAGGCACTGCTCGCGAGAGAGGGAATCCAACCGGATCGCACTGAGCTCCGGGAACGCACGGAGATATACTACGACATGGACGTTTTTGCCGACGTCGAACCCGCGCTTGACCGGTTGCGCGAACAGGGGTATCTGCTCGGTATCGTATCGAACGGTGATCCCGCGATGCTTTCGGCAATGGTCGAAACAGCAGAACTCGAGCCATTCCTCGATGCGGTCGTCAGCGCCGACGAGATTCGACAGCACAAACCGGCCAGAGCACTCTACGAGCACGCAGCCGATCGACTTGGTGTCGAAACCAAGTCAGTGGCGCACGTGAGCAACGGATACGCCGACGTACAGGGTGCCATGCACGCGGGGATGCAGGGTGTCTGGCTCGACCGGGAGGGGAATCCACCGGATCCGTTCGGGCCGACACCTGACCTTCGACTGGAATCGTTGGTAGATTTGCTCCGACCGACCGAATAGGCCGGATACCAATCATCAAAAACGCATCGAGGATCCGGTGATCTGGCACTCCCGGGCCGTCACGAACGGGATCTCCGTTGCAGCCCGTCGCCCGGCCAGGATTGATCACTGACTGGGAGCCACCCGCGTTCCACGCCGTGAGAGATACAACTAACTCCGGGTGTGACCATCGTGTCACAGATCCCACGACTATGCTTTCCAGACGCCTTTTCTATGTACTCTGTGGACCTGCGGCCGATGGGGTTCTCGGTTGCCTTTCGCGATCACGCCCCGATTGAGCTCTCCTGGAGCGAGGCGACCGGGGCCGCCGGTGACTCGGTTACGGTGCTACCGATCGTTGTTGCCGTCGCGGTCCTCACGGAGCTGTCGCTCGCGCTGATGTTGCTCTGGTTTGGCGTCTTTCAGCTGGTCTGGGGGTTGTACTTCGGTGCGCCAATCTCGGTCGAGCCGATGAAGGCACTCGCGGCACTCATTCTTGCCGGAACGATCTCGACGGGCGAGTTCCTCATCGCAGGCCTGTTACTCGGGGGGATCCTGTTACTGATCGGGAGGACTGGGACCATTCGGCGCGTACAACATCTCCTCGGGCGGCCCGTCGTTCGGGGGATTCAGCTCGGCGTCGCGCTGGTCCTGCTCGATACCGGGTTTCGAATCGGCCTCGGCGATCCGGTATTGGCGACGGTCGCCGTGTTGATTGCGGTCCCGATCATTCTCCGGGGGAACGTGGACGCCAGCGCGATGGCGGTCCTGCTCGTCGGGGGACTGATTGCGCTATCCTACGCCGGATTCCCGAGTCCTTCGGTCCCATCGGTCGACGGCATGTTGTTGTTCGACACGGGGGACGTGACACTCCCCGCGATGGAGGCCACCCTCGCCCAGCTAGCGATGACGCTCGGCAACGCCTGTCTCGCCGCGTCAGTCCTCATGAGCGATTATTTCGAGAAGGACGTTTCGCCGGACCAGCTCGCCTCGAGCATGGGCGCGATGAACCTTGTGGCTGTGCCGTTCGGCGCGTTCCCCATGTGCCACGGGAGCGGGGGCATCGCCGGAAAATACGCGTTCGGTGCCCGGACCGCAGGATCGAACATTATCCTCGGGGTCGGTTATATCGCACTCGCGTTGTTTGCGGTCGCGCTGGTTGCCGCCTACCCCGTCGCGATGCTCGGGGTCATCCTCGTATTGATCGCCGCCCAGCTCGGAGTCACGAGCCTCAGGCGTGCGCACGATTACTGGCTCGTTGTTCCGATCGGGCTCATCGGCGTCTTTGTCAATCTGGGTGTGGCGCTGGTCATCGGGGTGCTCGTGTATGCGCTCCTGCGGCGTGGTTGAGTGGTGTTGTGTTCCTCGAACGGAGTCTGCAGAACTCGGCTATTCTGGTGAGGCAGGTATGATGGGTGGAGACGTGAGGCTGGGGATTGATGGTGAGCCATTGCCGGATCCGGACGACCCGGCCTTCGAACCGAAGAGAGACAGGGACGAGTAGGGCGATCGACCTGCTTCGTTCCGCCTCGAGGCCAGGGGGAATAGGCAAAAGTCAGGTTCCGAGGGGGACGCAATTGTATCGTCGGCTGACGAACGGTGGTTAGCCCAACAATCTCTTTGAGGCTGTTGCCATACTTCTATCACAGACGAGTACTTCGTTGTCGAGATGCGGACGACCATATGGAGCGAACTGAAGCCCAGGCGTTGAACCGGTTGACCGAACGTGTCGAAACCACGCTTGAGCAGGTCGATGGCACGTTTCCCTATTACGCGAATCCTGACAACGGAGAATGGGTCACGACGGACGACGGAAACTGGTGTGGCGGACATTGGGTCGGAATGTTGGGGCTTGCGTACGCCCAGACGGAGAACTCCCGGTTCGCCGAGGCCGCAGAGCAGTGCGTAGCCAAGGTTCGTGAACACATACCGAGCCAGTGCATGTTTGCGGGGATGAACTACCACTACATTGGATTCAAGGCGTTCGACATCACCGGGGACGACGATCTTCGATCACTGGGGATCGAGGGGGCAGATATGATGGTTGAATATTTCAACGAAAAGGCCAGACAAATCCCGCTGGGAACACTGGAGATCGACTCGCCAGCTCCCGAATTTCGCGGTCCTGAGTCCGGAACCGGGCCATCAGGAGACGTCCTCGGGGCGGTAGATGCTATCTACACCTCACTCCCGATACTCTGGCGAGCTGCCAGAGAGACGGGTAAGTCCACGTACCGCGACGTGGCGATTGCCCACGCGGATCGACACCTCGAGTGGTATATCCGCCCCGACGGGCGGACATGGCACCACGCTCGGTTCGATCCCCAGACGGGCGAGCTCCTGACCCAGTACAACGAGCTTGCTTACAGTGACGAGACGTGTTGGGCACGGGGCCAGGGGTGGTGTATCGCCGGATTGGCTCGGGCGTATGTAGCAACCGAAGCCGATCGATATTTGTCGGCGCTGGAGACGGTCGTCGACTATTATCGGTCAAACACACCAGCAGACGGCATCCCGCACTGGGATTTCGAACACCCCGAAAAACCGGACGTAAACCGCGATACGAGTGCCGCAGCACTCGCGGCCGATGGATTGACGAGATTGCCGTCGAACAGTGTTACCCGCGATCTCGCGGAATACGGGGAGCACATCCTCCACCACCTGGTCAGCGATTATCTCACCCCACTCGGGGAGGACGATGACCGACCCCCGGGAATGGTGCTCCAAGGGTGTTACAATGGCCCGTCCGGCTTCGCGGATCGGCACGAACTCGTCTGGACGGATTATTATGTCATGAGGACGCTGTCACGACGAGCAAGAACAAACAACTAGAAGCCCCGCTTGCCGATGCCCCGGGAAAACGGGGACTGCAAGGAAAGCGGATACCTTTTGCCCTTGCACTTGTCCGAGGCGGCATGGTTGCCGAGAACACGAACACCACGACCGATTTCGAGGACCTACCGATGCGGTTCGGGTTTGGGACGTTCATGGATCCCCATCCGGAGCGCTTGCGCTTTATCAAGCAAGTCGGAGTCGATGACATCCTCTTAAACCTCTGGGGAGCGGTCGAAGCGGGATATCCCAACCTCCCGCTACAGGGGACGTGTGAATGGTCGTTCGAGAACCTTGTCCAGCTCCGGAATCAGATCGAAGATGCCGGCTTGCGGCTCAACGCCATCGAGAACCTCCCGTACGAGTTTTACGATGAGGTCATGCTCGGTGGTGAGCAGCAGGAAGCGCAGCTTGAACACGTCCAGAACACGGTGAGGAACCTTGGCCGCGCCGGCATCCCGTGGCTCGGCTACAATTGGATGCCGAACGGTGTCTGGCGATCCTCGACGACCCGGCGAATTCGCGGCGGGGCAGAATCGAGCGCTGTCGATATGGGAGAGCTTGGAAAAGCTCCGAACACGCACGGACGTTCGTTTTCCGAGGACGAACTCTGGGAAAATTACGAACGGTTCCTGGACGCGGTGTTACCCGTTGCGGAAGAAGAAGGCGTAACCCTCTGTCTCCACCCCGATGACCCGCCCGTAGAGCGACTCGGCGGCATCCCACGGTTGTTCCGGAATCGCGAAAATATCGAACGGGCAATGGACATGTATCCGAGCGACAACCACGGGTTGCAGCTGTGCCTCGGAAACTGGTCGGCGATGGGCGAGGACATCGTCGAGGTTGTGGAACATTTCGGCGAACGGGGCGATACCGAGTACGTACACTTCCAGACGATTTCGGGCCCCCTCCCGCGGTTTCACGAGGTGTTCGTCGACCAACCGGGCCATTACGACCCGTACGAAGTGTTGGGAGCATTGGACCGAACCGGATTTTCCGGATTGATAATTCCCGGTCACGTGCCGAAACTGGCCGGGGACGAACAGTATCTCCGCCACGACGATCGATCTTCCCTGGATCTGCAGTCGGGTGGCTGGAAGGAACGCGGACGCGGATTCACGATCGGGTATCTTCGCGGATTACTCCGCGCCTATCGGCACGAGCACGAAGGGGGTGGAGAAGCGAGACAAGGTCAGTAAGCCCGGACATCGCTGGGCCAGCAGTGCCGTACACACCTCCAGCCCGCGTATCCGTGAAATTCTGTCAGTGGTGTGTCCGGTTGACGTCCAAGCCTGTCCATATATGTCGTTTGGGTGACATCCTGACGATCGTTCGAGCCTATCGAACCACACCCCCCACCAGGTCGATCCGGACAATCATGTGGGTGTGAAGCGGTCGTGAGCGACAAGCAGTGAAGTCCCTGGGCTTAAAGTGGCCTTTTCGCTGTGGGCGGGGCTGTCACAACAAATCGTCGACTTCGACGACCTCTCCGGATTCCATCGATCGCATCACCGCTTCGGTGACCGCAAGCGACCTGATCGCGTCGTCGTAGGTCGATCGCAAACCGTCGGCAGACCCAGTTTCCACCGCTTCGATGAAGGCGTCGAGCTCGCGAGCGTACGGATCGATGTCGAAGGTTTCATCGATCGGATCTCCATCGACGGTCCCGGAGATCCGGCGCTGGGTGACGGTCACCGTCCCCCGATCGGCGATGATGTCAACACCGTTGCCGCCGTCATCAGTCGCACACGATGATGAAACGTGGCTGACGACCTCGTTTTCGTGGCGCATCGTCGCGCTGGAGACGTCCGGGAAATCGACCATGTCGACCAAGCGATTCCCGCCAGCCGCGTAGACGGTCTCGATATCCCCGCCGAGGTGGCGGACCGTATCGAAAATGTGAACCGCCTGTTCGATCGGTTGACCGCCGGAACGGTCGACGTGACGCCACCAGTGGTCCATCCCGCCCGGGACACCACCCCACCAGTGACCGTCGAGGTAGCCGATCGTCGCGTCCTCGAACAGCGACGCTGCGCGTTCCACACCGCCCGAGTATCGCCAGTTGTGGCCGACCGCAGCCATGATTCCCGCCGCCTCGATCGTCGCCAGGATGTCACGGGCGGTCGCCGTTTCGATGGCAAGCGGCTTCTCTACGAACAGATGCACGCCGTGTTCGGCCGCAGTCCGCTCGGCCTCGCCGTGTGCAAACGGCGGAATACACACGAACGCGGCGTCGAGGTCGAACTCCCCGAACATCGTTTCGACCTCGGAGAAGGCGGTGGCTCCCATCCGTTCGGCTGCGGATGCCGCGGTCTCCGAGTCGACGTCACAGACCGCATCTACGGATGCGTCTTCCCGATCCTCGAGGTTGTCAAGGTGCGTCTGTGCAATGTTGCCCGCGCCGACGAAACCGATCGAGACGGTCATCAGGCGACGGGTTCGTAATCAGCCCTCAAGGTCGTTCCGGCCGTCGGTGATGAACATCGGTTGCAACCACGCCCGGGCACCCCCCGGCCCGAAGCACTCGACCCGAACGTACGTGTGTTCGGAGCGGTGGACGAGCTGTCGCGGAAGATGGAAGGTGGCACTCGAGCCCTGCACTGTTTGCTGCCGGAGGCCGTGATCGGAAACGAGGTCGATCCGATCGGCGTTCTCCGTTTCGACACGCACCCGACCGCCGTCGACTGCGACATCAGTGATTGAGACACCGGTAGACGCGTAGAACCGACCGGCGCGGATGGCAGCCAGAATCGCCGCCCGGGAACAGTCGGCGGCGCGGACCGATATCCACCCCTGCGCGACGTCCCAGGCGGCGTGCGAGTCGTCGGTGGCGAATCCCCAGATCCGGCGACCCGACGAGAGTAACTGATCCCATCGGTCCGTCGCAACCGCCAGTCCCGGGTGGCGTTCGATCACTCCGTTGAACACCTCCATCCCCTGGTAGCCCTCGAGGTCGGCCATGACGTCCTGCGGCCAGTGGGCGAACGACGACTGCCAGTTGGGATGGGCCAAGACGGCGATCCCGTTCGCGTCGACGATGTCGTCTATAGCGGCCTGCCGGTCCTCGTGCGGTTCGATTGCCGAGGCCGCGTCCAGATGAAGAAGGTGCGGGCCGTTGGCACTCACCTCGACCGCTGGAATCATGGTCAGCGACGGTTCAGGGGAAAGACCATCCGGATCGGTGAACACGTCGTGGTCGGACAGCGCCAGGAAATCGTAGCCACGAGCGGCATAGTCCGCACAGACATCGCCTGGATCCCGCCGTCCGTCACTTTCGGTCGTGTGCGTGTGAAGGTTGCCGCGGAACCACTCCCCGGGAGCGTCGTACGGGTGATCGAGTACCGGCATGCCTCGACTGGCTCCAGCGAGGCGCTTAAGCCCTTCTCACCTGTCTTCAACCGGCACGGACGATTCCTCTCTCGCGGCCTCGTGAGTGGCCTCGATCGTGCGCATATCGACGAGTGCATCGCGACCGCTCGGTTCGACCGGCTCGTCGCGGAGCACACGGTTCGCAAAGTAATCGAAGAGCTCGCGCATCTCCGCCTCCACATCGATCGAGTCCGTATCGAAGGATGCGTGTCTGTCACCCCGCCGAATCGTGACGTCGACGTCTCCGTGGTGTGCCGGCGAGAGTTCCAGGGTCCCCTCGGTACCAGTGATCCGAAGGATGCTATCGGCGTGCGCGTCCTGACTCGTCGTGCCGACGACCAGCACATCATCCTCGAGGGTCAGCATGTACGCCGCCCACTGATCCGGAACGTCCTCGAACGCCGGATCCACGGATCGCATGTCGGCCGAGGCGCGTATCGGGTCTCGATCGAGCAGGAATCGCGTCGTGTAAACCGTATAGATACCCAGGTCCATCACGGAGGTTCCATACCCCGAGCGGTCGGCGTCGAGCCGCCACTGGTTCTCGTCGGGGATCATCTCCAGCAGGGGCTGTGAATTGTTGCCATAAACCATCCGTGGCTCACCAATGACGCCGTCGCGAAGTGCCGCCCGCGCCCGTCGGACCGCCGGGTCGAAGTGCATGCGGTAGGCCGGCATGAACGGAACGCCCGCTTCCTCGCAGGTCGCTACCATTGCGGCGGCTTGCTCGGTGCGCGCCGCGATCGGCTTCTCGCAGAGGATCGCCTTTTCCAGCGATGCGGCTGTTTCCGCATACGGCCGGTGCAGGGCGTTCGGCGTGCCGATGTATACCGCATCGTACTCATCGGATGCAACGCCCGCGTGGTACTCGTCGTAGGAGATGCCCGTGCCGATACCGTGCTCGTCGGCGATCCTCGCTGCTTTCTCGGAGGAACTGCTCACGAGCACCGTCGTCGTCGCGTACTCCCCGTCGGCAATCGCCGGAATCGCCACGTCGACGGACCACCAGCCGAGCCCGATCAGGGCGTACCGGACTGTTCCCGACGCCGGTCGCTCCCAGTCGCGGTCCTCCATCCGATCTAACAGCGTCGTGACGCTCATTGGGGAGCACCACTCCGGCGCGTGCCATAGCCGTTCGGGCGGCAACCGGATCCAAACGGGCCCACGACCGCCCTGTCCGGCCGCTAGGACTCCGCGTCGAGGAGAAAGAGCAGCAGGCCGTTCTGGGCGTGCATGCGGTTTTCGGCCTGTTGCCAGACGACCGACCGGGAGCTTTCGACGACGTCGTCGGTGATCTCCTCGCCACGATGGGCGGGGAGACAGTGCATTACGGACGCGGCCGGAGCGTGCGAGAGCAGGTCCTCGTCGAGTTGATATCCGTCGAACGCCCCAAGCTTCTCGGCGCGCTCGTCCTCCTGGCCCATGCTGACCCAGACGTCCGTGTAGACGGCGTCCGCATCCGTTACTGCCGCAACTGGGTCGGCAGTGGTGGAGACGCTCCCCTCGTACTCGGCCGCCCGATCCAGCACATCCGACCCCACGCCGTAAGCCGGCGGTGTCGCCACCGTAAGATCCATCCCGACCATGGCACTGCCGACGGCGAACGACCGGGCCACGTTATTGCCGTCGCCCACCCACGCCGCGGTCACGTTCCGGAAGTCACCGTACGTGTCCTGGATCGTCAGCAGATCCGCGAGTGTCTGGCACGGGTGCGCGAGATCGGTCAGCCCGTTGATGACGGGCACCGTGGCGTAGGCTGCCAGCTCAGCGATGTCCTCGTGATCGAACACGCGGGCCATGACCGCGTCCACGTATCGGGACAGTGCCCGGGAGGTGTCTTTCAGCGGTTCACCACGGCCGAGCTGGGTGTCATCCGGTCCCAGGAACACGGCGTGGCCGCCCAGGTTCGTCATCCCCGCCTCGAAGGACACCCGGGTGCGGGTGCTCGGTTTCTCAAAAAGCATCCCGAGGGTCCGTCGCTCGAGCGGCCCCGGGGTTTCGGATGGCCGCTCGGTGGCTCGTTCTTCCCGCGCGATCGAGAGAACCGTCCGCAGTTCCTCCGGCGTGAGATCGTCGATATCGAGGAAGTGGCGGGCGTCAGTCATCACGATCCGCCTCCAGCAGCCGCTCGGTGGCCGTCTCGAGGACCGCGATCGACCGATCGAACGCCGTCAGATCCAGATGTTCGTCCGGTGCGTGGTCCATGCCTGAGTCCCCCGGCCCATAGGTGACGATCGGCACGTCCCAGGCGGCGGCGAAGACGTTCATGTCGCTCGTTCCCGTCTTCCGTAACAACCGGGGGTCGCCCCCCGCCTGGCGGATCGCCCCCCGGAAGGCCCGGGCGACCGGCGTGCGCGGGCTCGCCATCACCGGCGGGACCTCATCCCACCACGTGACGGTCCCCTCCTGCAACTCGCCATCCGCGAGCTCCTTGACGGCCTCGACAGTCATATCCGGCGGCACGCGCAGCTGGACATCCAACGTCGCTTCCACGGAGAGCCCATCCTCTGCCGGTCCCCCCGTGAAGCCGACCGGTTTAGTCGTCACCTGCTCGAACACGGAATCCCACTGGTCGGCCTCGAACACCGACTCGACACGGGACCACCAGCCCATCGCGTGCTCGATTGCGTTCTCCGTCGGCCGGGAGGAGTGCCCGGACTCGCTCGTCGAAACGTAGGCGCCGCCGAGCAGGCCGCGGTAGCCCAGGGTGATACTGTCCCACCCGCTCGGTTCGCCGTTCACGATTGCATCCGGTCGTTCGCGCCGGTCGACGAGGTGGTGTGCACCGCTCGAATCGACCTCCTCGCCGATGACGCCGGCAAAACTCGCACCGGTCGTCACGGCTGCCACGGCCATCGCAGCGAGCGAGCCTTTCGCATCCACGCTACCGCGACCCCATAGCTGGTCGTCCTCGACGCGTACCGGGATGTCCCCGGGAACGGTGTCGATGTGAGACGTGAGCAGCACGCCATCGTCGCCGGGGGCGCGCACGTTTCCGATGTCGTCGATCCACGCGTCGCGACCGTACGCTTCGAAGAATGACGCGAGATACGACGCACATTCCGCCTCTTCCCCCGAGGGCGAGGGGATCGAGACAAGCTCGATGAGGAACTCGCGGGCATCTGCCGGATCGACACTCACCGGTTGTTCTTGGAGCTGGTCAGCGTCTGTCATTGGGTCGCCTCCGCGGCCAGCACGTCACTGACTCCTTCGAGAAGGCGGTCGACGTGGTCGTCTGTGACCATCAACGGTGGCAACAGCCTGAGCACCGAGCGGCCGGCCGGAAGCGCGAGGATCTGCTGTTCGAGCGCGAGGTCCCGGAGTACTCGGTTGGACCCCCGCTTCACCTCGATGCCGACCATGAGCCCCCGGCCCCGGACGTCCCGGACGTCCAGCTCCGCCTCGGCGAGACCCGACTGGAGCCGTTCGCCCATCCGGGCGGCGTTCTCGGCCAGCCCCTGGTCCTCGATGGTCGAAAGGGTCGCCGTCGCCGCTGCAGCGACGAGGGGATTGCCACTGAAGGTCGAGCCGTGGGACGCTGCTCCTTCCGCAATCCAGTCGCGACACAGGGTTGCACCGATCGGCAGGCCGCTCGCGAGCCCTTTGGCGACCGTGAGCACGTCCGGGACGACGTCAGCCGCTTCACACGCCCACATCGTGCCGGTCCGTCCAAGACCGGTCTGAATCTCGTCGAACACGAGTGCGGCGTCGGCGTCCGTCGTGACCTCCCGCGCCGTGCGCAAGTACTCCGCATCCGCCGCGTGCACGCCGCCCTCGCCCTGAATCGGTTCGAGGATCACGGCCGCTGTCGTACCGTCGACGGCTGCGGCGAGCTCTTCTTCGTCCCCGTACGGAACGAAGGTGACGTCTTCGAGCAGCGGTTCGTACGCTTTTTTGTATTGGTTCCGCCAGGTCGTCGAAAGCGTCCCCATCGTGCGGCCGTGAAATCCGCGGGTCGCTGCGACGAAGGTGGTTCGATCGGTTGCGCTTCGGGCGAACTTCAACGCCGCTTCGTTTGCCTCGGTACCGGAGTTGCACAACCACACCCGTTCGCAATCGCCGGGGGCAACTGCCGTCAGGGCGTCGAACAATTCCGTGCGGGGAGCCGTCGGATACGACGCCTGTACGTAGAGCAACCGCTCGGCCTGTTCCTGGATGGCCTCAACTACCGACGGCGGACAGTGTCCCGCCGGCGTGCAGGCGTAACTTGCGCCCGCATCCATATACGCCGTTCCGTCGGTATCGTACAGGTACGCTCCCTCGCCAGTCTCGATCTCGATCGGTTTTTCCGAAAAGACGAATCCGCTCATGCTGTCTCCTCCAGTGCACCGCGTTCGAACACCGTCCCGTCACCGTCGGCCGCCCTCGTGACGGGTTGTTCGACGTTCGCGTCCGCGATGGTGACCGTCGACGCCCCGCGTTCGAGCGCCTCGACGGCCGCCATCACCTTCCGTGTCATGAACCCCTCTGCCGCGTCTTCGACCGCCGCAAGCTCACGCGGGGACGTGACGGCATCGATCCGCGTCGCCGGATCGTCGGGATCGGCGTACACCCCGGCAACGTCGGTGAGCAACAGCAAATCAGCCGCCAGGGCGCCTGCCACGGCAGCTGCGGACCGATCCGCGTCCGCATTGACCGCGACGCCGTCGTCCGCGAGCATGGGAATCGATACGACGGGTGTGTAGCCTTCGCCCACCAACAATCCTAGCAACTCCTCGTTTACCGCCTCGATCCGGCCGGCGTGATCCCCGCGTTTGATCTTTTTCTTGCCGTCTTCGAGCACCCGTACCGCGGATTTCCGCGGCCCCGTGAGGAGGCCGCCGTCGACCCCGGAAAGACCGATGGCGTCGACGCCCACATTTTTGAGTGCGACGGTAAGGTCGACGTTTACGTTCCCGGCCATTGCCATCGAGACGATCTCCATCGTTCGCTCGTCGGTGAACCGACCAGTGACGCCGCTCGGATTGGTCACGTACGTCGGCTCCTCGCCCAGATCGGCCAACAGCTGGTCGACAGCCGTCGATCCCCCGTGCACCACGACCAGTTCCTCGCCATCGTCGACGCGGGTGGCAATGTCGGCGATCGCTCCGGCGGGATCGACCGCCCTGGCGCCGCCGATTTTCACCACTGTCGTCATCTCACGGCGCCCCCACCGGGTGCATCCCCGGGAACTCGAGGCCGGCAGTCTCCTCGAGGCCGAGCGCGATGTTCGTCGCATGGACGGCCTGCCCTGCCGCACCCTTCATCATGTTATCGAGCGCCGAAAACACGACCAGCCGCCGATTGCTCGGGTCGACCTCGAAGCCGACGTCACACCGGTTCGTCCCCGCCAGCACCTTCGGCTCGGGGTAGCGATACACGCCCCGGCCGCCCGCAGCAAGCCCCATGAACGGTTCGTCCTCGTAGACGTCTCGGTAGGCCGACCAGAGCTCCTTCGTCCGGACGGGCTGGCCAGGAAACACGTGACAGGTTGCCGCCGCGCCGCGAATCATGTCGACGGCATGAGCGGTGAACGCGACCGACAGGTCGAGCGTCTGTTCGATCTCGGCGACGTGCCGGTGGCCGGTCGGCGCGTACGGGCGGACGATGCCCGAGCGTTCCGGATGGGAAGACGCGGCGCCGCCGCCCGCCCCACCTTCGGAGGAGCCGACTTTCACGTCGACGACGACGTTCTCTACGTTATCGAGTAGCCCGCTCTCGACGAGCGGGTACAGGCCGAGGATGGTGACCGTCGCGTTGCAACCACCGCTGGCGATCAACTCCGCACCGGGTAATTCTTCCCGATACAGTTCGGGCAGCGCATACTGTGCCCGGTCCAGATACGCCGGGGAATCGTGGCCATCGTACCATTCCTCGTACTGGTCGACGGTTTCGAGGCGGAAATCCGCACTGAGATCGACGACCGTGTCCGCTGCGTCGAAGAACGCGTCGATCTGACCCATCGACACCCCGTGTGGCGTGGCCGCAAACAGGAGGTCTGCGGATGCGAGATCCGACGGATCTTGAAACCGCAACTCGCTGTCCCGAAGGTTGGGATGAACCGAGCCGATGGTCCGGTTTTCGTACTGGCGACTGGTGGCCTGGACCACCTCGATATGCGGGTGTTCGGACAGGATACGGAGCAGCTCGCCGCCGGTAAAGCCGGATCCGCCGACCACGACCGCTGTCAGTTCGTCGCTCATTTCGCCTCCGCGCCGATCGTCCGGTCTTCCGCGACGACGGTTTCGAGCCAGTCCACGACTGCGGCCGGCACGTCGACGTCGGTCGTGTCGTCGAGCGCCTTGAACTCGACCGTGTGGTTCACTTCGTGGACGGTGTAATCGTCGCCGGTTTCCATCAGGTCGATTCCGAGCAGGCCACCGCCGACGGCCTCGCTGGCCGTCGCCACGAGTTCGCGAGCGCGATCGTCCGGCTCGAACGGTGCGGTCGTCGCCCCTTTGGCAGCGTTCGTCAACCAGTGATCCGAAGAGCGCACCATCGCGGCGATCGGTTCGCCGTCGGCCGCGACAACGCGGATGTCACGTCCGGGTTTCTCCACGAACTCCTGAATGTAGAACACCTTGTGCTCGTAGTGACCGAGCGTGGCCTTGTGCTCGAGGATCGCCTCGGCCGCGGTTCGCGTGTCGATCTTGGCCATCAAGCGACCCCACGAGCCGATGACGGGCTTGATCACACAGGGGTATCCGAAGGATTCGATACTCTCCAGGGCGGCCTCTTTGGTGAACGCCACCTCGGTCTTCGGCGTCGGGACGCCCGCCTCGGCCAGCGCCAGGCTGTTTTTGACCTTGTCCGCACACGTCTCCGCGGTAACCGGGCCGTTGACGACAGGAAGATCGTAGGCCGCACAGAACTTCGTCACGTACAGGCTCCGACTCGTCGAGATACACCGGTCGAAGAGAAGATCGAGTCCGACGAACGGCTCCGGTGGGTCGTGAATCCCGAACCGCTCCTTCCGCACGTCGATCTTGTGAACGTCGTGATCCCGGTCGCGGAGTTCGGACAGCAGGAGCTTCTCGTCCCGGCGAATCCGGGAGTACAGCAGGCCGATCTCCACGGCTATTCTCCCCAGTCCTCTTCGAGCTCGGGTGCTTGCTCGAGAACCGGCGGGGAGACGTCCACAACTTCCAGCTCGGCGCCACACGTCATGCAATCGAGGATCTCCCCGATCTCCAGGTCGTCGTGCAGGGAAACCTCCGCCCCGCACTCGATGCAGTCTGCCGTCGACATAGTTGGAATCGTCTCTGCGCCCCGATGGCATAAAACCTTCGAAGATATCACGTAATAGATAGAATGAAAAGACGGTCTAAACGCTAACAAGACGGCATATTCCGCACAACTCCGTTCCTAATATCACGTATCAGATAAATATTGATGCCCCGGACGGGGCCGTCGTTCAGCCATATCGATCCACCTCCTCGCGGCGCGCCGCCGCGGCGGCCGCCAGCGTCTCCCGTCGGTCGGTGAGTTGTTCGGTATCCGTGGTGAGATCGGCCTCGACGCGATCGAGCGCCGCCGCAACCGCCATGGGCGCCGGGCCGCCGAACGAGTCCCGGGTGGCAACGCTCTCGATTGGATCGAGCACCGCCGCCAGCTCGGCAGCCTCCACGTACGGCGACACGCCGTCCGGTCCGAGTACCTCGCGCGCCGTCGACTCGACTGCCTCGATCACGGCTTTCGTGTCTGGATCGTCGGACAGGTCGGTGGCTGCAGTCGCGACGATCTCGTGGGCAGTCCGGAAGGGGACGCCCGCCTGGGCGAGCAGGTCGGCGACACCTGTCGCAGTCGTAAATCCCACTCCTGCTGCAACTGCGAGCGCAGCCTCGTCCCAACTGGCGGTTGTCAGCGCCCCAGTCGCCACCGCCGTTGCCTCCGTGACGGGTTCGAGTCCCGCCCAGGCATGCGGGCTGGCTTGCTGGAGGTCGCGATTGTATGCCCGGGGGAGTCCTTTCAGGGTCGTCACCAACCCGTTCAACCCGGCCGTCGCATCGCCCGCGGTCGCCCGCGTCAGTTCGAGGCTGTCCGGATTGATCTTCTGGGGCATAATCGACGAGGTAGACGCGTAATCGTCAGCCAGCTCGACGTACCCGCGGTTGGCGTAGTGGATGACGTCCGCCGCCAGACTCGACAGGGTAAGCGACAGGGCGGTCACGGCAGCGCTCACCTCCACGAGGAAATCCCGGCTCGAAACCGCATCGGTGGCGTTCTCGAGCACACCGTCGAAACCGAGCAAGGCCGCCGTCCGATCGCGGTCGACCTCGTAGGGCGTTCCGGCGAAGGCAGCTGCGCCGAGCGGCGACCGGTTCAGCCGATCGAACGCCTCGAACAGCCGCTCGGTGTCACGGGCCAGGGCACTCTCGTAGGACAGGGCCCAGTGGCCGAGCGTCGTCGGCTGTGCCGGCTGGAGGTGGGTGTATCCGGGCATGACCGTGTCGGCGTGCTCGTGCGCCAGTTCCGCGAGCGCGGTGCGACACGCGATCGACGTCTCGAGGAGCTCGAGGACGTCCTCGCGGAGGCGGTAACGGAGGCAGGTTGCGATCTCGTCGTTCCTGCTGCGGGCCGTGTGCATCTTCCCGCCGACGGCTCCGACCTCCTCGATCACCGCCGTCTCGATGGCTTCGTGAACGTCCTCGGCATCCGGGAGCGCGTCGAAACCGGCCGACTCAACTGTATCGAGGGCCGCCAAAATTTGCCCAGCCTCCACGTCCTCGATGACATCGCATTCGGTCAGCATCACCACGTGCGCCCGGTCGACGGCGAGGTCGGCCGCAAAGATGCGACGATCGAACGACATCGACGAAAGGAACGAACGGGCGGGGCCACCGCTGAACCGATCCCGCCGAATCACCGATTCCGAACGCTCCGCTGTCATCCTCTGTCACTCCTCGTCGGTCGAAATGGACGGTACCCTGCCGCGGACCCGATCGGCCACTTCGTTGGCCAGCCGATCCTGCAGGCCGTGGTATTTCGCGACGCCAGTGGCGTCGGCCTGTTCGATTCCGGCAACCGATTCCGTATTGAACGAGGCCATCTCTTCGGAGTAGACCGCGTATTCGCTGTCGCGGGCGACGGCACGACAGGTACCGCCTTCCAGCCGAACGGTCGCCGATCCACTCACGACGGACTGTGTCTCGTCGATGAACCCTTCGAGTGCCCGGACGACCGGGGCGAACACGAGCCCTTCGTAGGCCTTCTCCGCCCACTCTTGCTCGATACCGCGCTTCACCCGACGTTCCTCCTTGGTGAGCACGAGGTCCTCCAGCGCCTGGTGTGCGGCGAGCAAGACACTGGCTGCAGGATGCTCGTAGTTCTCGCGGACCTTCAGCCCGAGCATGCGGTCCTCCATCACGTCGGTCCGGCCGACGCCGTACTGTCCGGCGTACTCGTTCAGGTACTCGATGAGCTCGACGGGGGGCAACTCCTCGCCATCGACGGCCACGGGGCGACCCGCCTCGAACGTCACCTCGACGGTCGTTGTGCCGTCTGGTTCGGCCGTCCACTCGTAGATCTCCTCGGGCGGAATGTAACTCGGCTCTTCGAGTTCGCCACCCTCGACGGCGCGGCTCCAGAGGTTCTGATCGATCGACCAGACGCCCTCGTTACCTCCCTCAACCGGGAGGTCACGTTCCGCCGCGTACTCCATCTCCCATTCCCTTGTGAGCCCGAGTTCGCGCACGGGGGCGATCACGTCCAGGTCCGAGCCACGCCAGACCGCTTCGAACCGGAGCTGGTCGTTCCCCTTCCCCGTGCAGCCGTGTGCGACGGCGGCACAGCCCTGTTCCTCGGCGACCTCGAGGATCGCGGCGGCGATGACCGGTCGTGCTAGGGCAGTCCCCAGCGGATAGCCCTGGTAGGTGGCGTTGGCCTTGACGGCCCGGTAACAGAGTGTCGCGAACGCCTCGGTGGCGTCGACGACGTGGTGTTCGAGGTCGAGCGCCTCGGCGGTGCGTCGCGCTTCATCGAATTCCGCTTCCGGCTGCCCCACGTCGACGGTGACGCCGATGACGCGGTCGTAGCCGTATTCTTCCTCCAAGAGCGGAACGCAAACGGTGGTGTCGAGGCCTCCGGAGAAGGCTAGTGCAACGGTCGATTCGTCGGATGCTGTCATTGGTGATGGATATCGTTGAGTTGGGACGTCGTCGCGAATCGCTCGCGACGAGAAGCGGGCACGGATGGTGGGTAATGAAAGGTGGGCCTAGCGGGGGGCCCGTCGCGGTCGAACGACTTGGCGCGGAAAAACCAGCGTCGTGGGAGCCCGAGTCGACATCGTACCCGGAATTATCCGAGGATGCGTATTAAACGCTTACGAAGCGATCAACGCCAAACCGACGGGTTCATCGATCGCGCGCCCTGTCTTTGGTGCGTGTTCAGCCTGAACGTGCCGGTCCCACCCGCGATCTCACGGGAGCTCGAGAGCCGGCGACCGCTGCTCGCCGGGGCGGCGAACGTTCGGGATCGACGAACGCTCGTGGTCAAACGACTACCGGCCTCTGACTGGGACGAGTTCGTGGCGGTCGAACGCGAGGTCAGGCGGGCGTTGGCGGACTGGCCACGATTCGGTGTCGCGACGGCTGGGCTCGGCTGCTTCCGATCACCGCCCGCCGGTAGTGCCCCGGTCGTTTATCTCGCGATCGAAAGCCCCGGACTCCAGCGGCTTCACGAACACCTCGTGGACATCCTTGAGATGGTACCCGGCATCGAAGGGCCGGACTACGTACCGCACATCACGCTCGCCCGGGGGGATGGTGCGTTGACGGTACTCGAGCAACTGCGGGAGATCGGCATCGCCGACCACGAGTGGGAGGTCGACAGGCTCACGTTCTGGAACTCTCGCCGACAGGCCTCGATCGGGGACCTCCACCTCCAGGATCCCTAGTCGGGGCGCTCGGGCGACGGCGGCCCGCCCTCGTATGCGTCGTGGTCGGTGTAAAAGTTGAGCATCGAAAACCGCAACCGGTCGGACTCGACGTCGATAAGTTCGGCTCGTTCCTCGGGGGGAAACGTCTCGCGGACGCTGTATTTCCCCATCTCCTGGGTTGCGGCGGCAGTGTAGCGCTTGTCGAGGAGCACCCGGACACCGATATCCTCGGGCGAGCGCAGTACCCGACCCAGCGCCTGGCGCGTTTTCCGGATCGTCGGGATTTCCACCGCGTACCGCCAACCAGCGGTCGGGTCGCCGTCCCCGTATTCAATTGCGTACGCGTCCCGAACCGCCTGGGTCCGATCGTCCAGATACGGGTAGGGCACGCCCACGACGACGACCGTTTGGGCATCGTCGCCATCAAAGCTCACACCCTCTGTCAGTGTCCCCCAGATAGAGGTAAACAGGGCCGCGTGATCGTCGGCTGTGAACTCCTGGCGGAGCCCCTCCGCCCGGGTTGCCGGTTCGTCCAGGTATCGCGTTGCCTCGAGATGGCCGAGCCGATCGTGGTATCTGGCAGCCTCGGCGTAGCTCGGAAAGTACACGAGGGTGTTGCCGGGCGTCATCCGGATGGCGTCGCCGAGCACGGCCGCTACCTCCGCCTGGACCTGCGGATCCCCGCGATCCCGGGAGAACAGTGCCGGGGAGTCGACCGCGAACGTCCGTCGATGATCGGCTGGAAACGTCAGTCCGTACGCCAGCTCGACCGGGTCCTCGAGGCCCAGCGCGTCCTGGACCACCGAGAAGGGGCGCAACGTTGCACTCATCAGGACGCTTGCGGCAACCTGTCCGAACAACTCGCCCGCAATGTCGCGGGGCACACACGCGAAGAGCTCGGCGCGCCCGTAAATCTCGTCGGTTCGATCGTCGCGACGGATCGAAAGGACCGGGAGGAACCGGTGGTCGTCCGCCGCGTCGATCCATCCCTGGAGAAACCACGCGACCTGGAGCACCTGGGACTCCCGGCGGACGTCGGTTTCGCCGCGTCGATAAGCGTCCTCGTACGTTGCCTCCAGGTCGCCCCCGAGTGCCAGCGCCGCCTCCACGACGTCTTCGAGATCGTCGACATCGGCTTCTCGGAGCCCCCTGGTGAGCTCGTCGGGGCCGTCGCGCTCGTCGATGTTCAGATCGATCCAATCCTCACCGACGGTCTCCGTCCGATCGAGCCGCGACAGGTATACGTCGCGCATCGTTTCGAGAAACGGCACGAACAGGGCTTCGGCCCGCGCCACCCGGTGATCCGACACCTCCTCGAGTTCGCCGAGGGCGGCCTCGAGCGTTCCCTCGGTGAGCGTTCGCGTTGCGTGCTCCCGAGCGGCATCTTCGATGTTGTGTGCCTCGTCGAAGATGGTGATGATCTCGTCGGCGTCCCGTCCAAGCCACCGGAAAAACTGTGTCCGGATCATCGGATCCAGCAGGTGGTAATAGTTACAGACCACGAGGTCGACAGCGTCCAGCCCGTCCTTGAGCAGCTCGTAGCCACAGAAACCGTTGCCGTCGGCATACTCGTAGATCTCGTCCGGACGGCGGACGTCGGCGTGCAGCCAGCGGTAGAACTCGTCGACGTCGCCCGTGAGGTTTCGGTAGAAGTGCTCGCAGGTGGGGCGGTCCGCGAGGTCCTCGCGCTCCTGGTCGAGTTCCTCGAGCTCGTTGGCCACGATGGCCCGGGCGCCTGTCGCCTCGTCATTTCCTGCCTGGGCCTCGGCCAACAGCTCCTGTTCTCGCCCTTCGAGCTCTCGGATCTCGCCTTCGACCTCGACGAGATCGCGGGTGTTGTCCCGGAGCACCTGGCATTCATCGTAGCCCACGTCGATGTGACACATCGAGGCCTTTCCGCGGAAGACGGCCGCCCGGAGCGGGGTCGTCTCGGCGATCGCGCGGGCTTCCTCGACGAACTGTCGCATCTGCTGGTGGACGTTGGTGGTGATGACCACCGTTTTGTCCTGCGAGCGCGCGGTGGCGAGGGCCGGAGCGAGTGCAGACAGTGTTTTTCCCGTGCCACAGGCGCCCTCGAAAAGGACGTCCTGGTTGCGGGAGAACGCCGTCGCGATACGCTCGATGGCTTCCCGCTGGTTCTCGTAGGGCTCCGAGTAGGGGAAAAAGCGCATTTCGTCGTCGGTCGTCGCCACAGTGGTGGCTAGAGGCGACCCCGGCGGGGTAAAACCATGGGTTGAGCGGAGTGGAAGTGATCGAAACCGAAAGCATGTATCGGTGTCGAACGTCGAGACACCAATGGCAGACCCAATCCCGAGGAGCGGTGCGCGGCCATGATCGTCGTGCTCTCCGATACGCACGGCAAGACGGGGCCGAGACTCGAAGGACGGACCGCGGACGCCGTCGAGGAAGCGGACGTCCTCATCCACGCCGGTGATTTCATCCGCGAACCCGTTCTCGACGCCTTCGAGGAGCTCGCGCCGGCGTTTTACGGCGTGTACGGCAACGTCGACGACGATGCAATCCGGGCGCGACTCCCCAGGTCGCGGACGGTGGAGGTGGAACCGTTCCGGCTCGCCGTGATCCACACCGTGGACGGCGGAGACACGGAGCTATCGATCTTCGGGAAGGACCTCGAGGCCGACATCGTCATCCACGGTCACAGCCACCGCCCGCGCTATGACTGGACGGGTGAGATCGGGCTGTTGAACCCCGGGAGCCACGCGCAACCACGGGGAAATCGACCCGCCCATGCCGAACTCGAGATCGTCGATCGTCGGCTCTCGGGACGAATCGTCCAACCGGATGGTACGGTCATTCAACGATTCGAGCAGAACGATTGAGTGGCATCACCATCGACGATTCTCACCTAACTGGAAGGAGAACCTTCCGCAACAACCGGACGATTGGGACACCGGTCCGCTGTTCAACCGAAATCGAAGTTCTCCCGTCGGAGGATAATCAGCATCGTCATCCCAGAGATGATGACAAGGAGCAGGGCCGGAATCGCGGCATACCGATAGGCCAGTGCTTCATGTGCCTGCCAAACTTTGATCACGAGGGTTTCCATCCCGATCGGTCGAAGCATCAGCGTCATCGGCAGTTCCTTCATCGTCGTCAGAAAAACGAGGACGGCCCCGGCCACCATCCCTGGTGCGATCAGGGGTAACGTTACTCGCTGAAACGTTTCGAACCGGCCGGCATTGAGGGACCGAGCCGCTTCGATGGTCTCCTCATCGACCTGTAACACCGAAGCACGGACGGTCCCGACCGCTTGCGGGAGAAAGCGGATCACGTACCCGAAGACGAGCAACCATACCCCAGTTCGGTACAGCGAGGGGACCGTTCGCAGCCCGAGAAAGACCAGGGCCAGCCCAATAACGACACCCGGCACGGCAAACCCAATATACGTCGCTCGTTCGATGACCCGGGACATGAGGGAATTCGTTCGACCCGAGTAGTATGCAACCGGCAGCGCGATTGCGCATGCCATCAGTGCAGCCAAAAGCGCGAGTATCACCGAATTTACCGCAAATTCCGGATGAAATTCCAGCGCTGGAATTCGGTCACCTTCGCTCCGGTGCACCCAGCTGAGGAATATCGCGACCGGGACGACTAGCGTGACGATACCGATCGTCGAGATGAACCCCATGGCCGGCCATTTCCAGTACCCCAGTCGGATCGTAGATCCCTGGCTTCCCCCGCCACTCGTGTTTTCGTCACGACCGATTCCAGCCTCGATCACGAGAATAACCGCGACGATCGCAACCAACTGCAGTGCGAGTAATGCAGCGTATTCGACGGCAAATCCGCTAAATTCCCCATAGATCCGACTCGTGAATACCCGGGCTTGCATGAAGGCTGGCGTGCCGAAATCGGAGATTGCATAGAGGGCCGTGAGCAATGCCCCAGCCGCGATCCCTGGCCTGATAATCGGTAACGTGACGCGCCGGAACGCGTTGAACGGACCGTGATTGAGGCTGTGAGCGGCGTCGACGAGGGTGCTATCCATCGAAATGAGGGCTGCTCTGGTCGTCAAAAACACGTACGGGTACGTGTACAAGGTGATGATGAAGATTGCCCCGGATACCCCGTGAATCCTGGGAAGCGTCATCCCGAATACCGAATCGATCTCGCCACCCGACCCGAACATCGAGACGAACGCGATCGCACCGATGTAACTCGGGATGACCAACGGCAGCGCGGCCACGATTGTCCAGAACCGTGGGTATGGGAGATCCGTTCGGGTCGTCAACATGGCGAGCGGCACCCCGAGAATGATCGAGAGTACCGTAACCGATAGCATCAGTACCAGACTGTTGATGGTGATCCAGGCGGTCTGGGAGGAAAACATCAGGTCGTAGGCCCGGGAGGGCTCTACCGTCCAGGCCTGCCAGACGAGCCAATACATCGGCGAGACGATGAGAACCGCGAGCACCGTGCTGAGCAACGCAAGCACCACCAACCATGGATCCACCTCCCGGAGGCGATGCTTGACGGTCGTGGAGTGGCGTGAGGCGTCCGCAGTATGGAACTCCTGCTTCATTTACTGGTCGTTTTTCTCAGTTGGAGCTTCCGCTCGATGCGATTGAATGGGTCGATCCCGCGCCACCAGACGCCACGTGTTTGACATTGCCGTAGTAGGGTATGCTGTCGCGACGATCTACACCGGGAGCATTTCCTCGTCTTCGAGGAGTTCCCGCGCCTCTTGGAGCTCCATGTCAAATCCAGAGAGGTCAAAATCCGGGGAGTTGAGTTCGTCAGGACCAGGTAGTGGGCCGACGTAATCGACCCCTTCGACGACCGGGAATTCCCCGTTGTCGTCCATCATGAACTCCTGTCCTTCGATCGCGAGAAGGTGACGGACGAACTCGGCGACGAGTTCCGGATCCTCGACGGAATTCGTCACGGCGACCCCGGCGACGCTGAACAGAGCACCTGCGTCGCCTTCGGTAAACGTCACGCGAATCGGCGAATCCGGGTCTTCGTTGACGAGCCGGGCGGCGTAGTAACTGTTGCCGAGTGCAATGATCGGATCGTCGTCGCCACCACGTTCGACGGCTGCGGCTTGATCGCTGCCGCCGGTAAACAGCTGCGGGTCCTGATCCATGAAATCACGGACCCACTGACGGGTTGCCTCCTCGCCCTCGAACTCGACCATCGCCTGGATGAACCCCCGGAAGGTGCCGGAGTTCGGGCGGGTAGACATGATGCCCTCGAAGCGCTCATCGGTCGCGTACGACTGGATGTCCGTCGGAAGCTCGTCCCAGCTGTCAAACGGTGTCTCGTCGAGTCGGTCTTCGTTGTACTGGATCGCTCGGAC
>SKQO01000114.1 GCA_007118975.1 Halobacteriales archaeon
GAGAGAGATCGATAACGATCCCCAACTCGTTCAGTTCGGCGACGAGTCGCCGCCCGAAGTTCGAGAGGCCGGGGTCGACGCGCTCACAACAGCCCGCGCCGACGTAGTTCAGCGAGTTGTACGTGAGCTGGATCGTTCGCACTCCCAGCCGATGCACCGCATTGAGCAAGCCAAACTCCTCATCGAGAATCATCCGATCGCTCGGGACGATCGGCATCGTATCCTGGAAGGCCAGCAGAATCGAGACTCTGTTCACCTCCTTTGCCCGGCGAATGTCCTCGGCTGATTCCGCGAGCAGGTATCGCTCGGGCTGGCCCCGGACGAGTCGTCGAATCCGTTCGATCTTCTCCGTCGCGGCCGGGAAGGACACCCGACTGCCGGCGGTAATGTTGGCTGCCGTCACGCCCCCACGCTGGAGGTGGTCGGTGTACTCGTCGTCATCGAGATAGGCGGTGGTGGGAACACAGCCGTCGATCACGATCGACCGGTCGTGGAGGCGTCGGGCCCGTGTTTCCTCGTCCGCCGAGAGGTTGAGTGATTCGCGCATTGCCCGGTCTGGTGGGTTCGTTTCCCCGGCAGGGGTTTGGCAGTTGCCCTCGCCTACCTCACGTCTCATGTTCGAGATCCCATCCGACGTCGCGTTCGAAAGCTTCAGCCACCCCGAGGACTGTCTCGTCTTCCCACCGCCCGCCGGCAAACATGAGTCCGACCGGGAGCCCCTCGACCGCCCCGCACGGAACCGAGATCGCCGGCTGGCCGGTGAGATTGAACGGTTTCGTGTTGAAGGTCCGCTGTGGCGTGTTCGTCTGTGCCAAGTACGATTCGAGGGACTGGTCGGCGAAGGCATCGACCCGCTGGGCGATCTTCGCGCTCGTCGGCAGCGCGAGGACGTCGATCCCGTCCAGTGCTTGCTCGTACGCCTCCGTGATCTCTGGACGTAAATTCTGGGCCATGGCGTGATACCGCCCGAAGTGTTCGTCTGCGAGATACTGACCGAGCACGACTGCGTACTTCACCTGCAGTGGGAAATCGTCTCCCCGGGCCCGTCGCCCCTGCGCGAAGTTTTCGAGTGCCTGAATGTCGTACGGCCCGGTCGAGAAGTGTCCAGCCCCTTCGCTCGTGTAGGAAGCCGCCGCACCTTCGAGCAGAATACACTGTTGGATCAATGGGGCGCGCTCGTGCCACGGAACAGACACACTCTCGACGGTCGCCCCCGCGGCTGCGAATGCGTCGATCGCGCCTCGAACCGTCTCGTCGACGCCCGCATCGGTAAATTCGAGGCCAAATCCCTCCGTGAGCATCCCGATCCTGATATCCTCGGCACTTGGTGGCTCCGGGCGAGAAAAGTCGGTATCCGCGATTGGCGCGGCCGGATCCGCTGGCGCGCCATCTGCCATTACCTCGAGCGCCAGCCGACAGTCTGAGACGGCGCGGGCCATCGGGCCGACGTTACTCAGCGTGCTCGTGCGCGAGCCGGGCAAGAGACCGTTCGTCGGGTTGTACCCGACGCAGCCGCTCCAGGCCGATGGATAACGGATCGAGCCACCGCCGTCGGAACCAATGGCAATGTCAACGTCTCCGGTCACCACGGCGACCGCTGCCCCCGCGGATGATGCGCCAGCAAAGTGCTCGGGATCGTGCGGATTCGTCACCGGCCCTGACGCCGCCCCCAGGAGCGTGAGCCCGAGTTCGGTGGGGTTCAACTTCGCAGTTATCGTCCCACCTGCGGCGAGGAGACGTTCGACGACCGTCGCGTCCGTCGAGGGGACATACTCCCCGAAGACGTTCGATCCCCGGCGCATCGGAACGCCTGCGACTGGAATGTGATCTTTCACCCCGATCTCGTACCCAGTGAGGGGCCCTTGCGCGGCACCGCTGACCTCACATTTGACGGCATAGGCGTTGTGCGGGTCCTCGTCCGGCCCGGGGACGTACCCTGGATCACGTCCGTCCAGGATTGTCCGATCCGACGGCTGTGGGATCTCTTCGAGCAGCGCGTGTAGTTGAAGCGTCTTTTCTGCTGCGCCGACGAACGCGTTCACTTCCTCGTCGCGCAGGTCGAGATAGTGCCGACGGGCGCTTTCGCGTATCTCCACAGCCGTTGGCGGCCGAACGGACGGGGGGACATCGACCATCGAGCATACCACTACCGGGCACTGCCAAAACCGTACCGAGCGACGTGCCTCGGTAGGCATACAAGCGTGGAATCGCCCGTACCCGGGCGGCTGGTCAGGGTAATCCGTCGCCCAAGATGAGGAGATTTCCCATCGACGCATCCCCGGAGAGTTCGGAGACGTAGATTCTGTTACCGTCGGATACGACGTCTGAAAGTCGTTCGTCCCACTCGAACACCTCGACGAGGGACAAGTCCGTGGGATCACGTGCATCGATCTCGGCGACCGTTTTCGTCGGGGCGCTTTGGGTCGTGTACAGGTGATCCCCGACGATGGTGATACCGTGGGAATTCGCCAGATCCGGACCGGTCAGATGGTCGAGCTCTTGCATGTCCATCGGGTCCGAGATGTCCACGCTAACGACCCCGTTCTCATCGCGTGCGCAGACGAACACCACGTCGTCCCGCACTTCGACGAAGCGCGCGTCGTCCAATCCAGAGGAGGTATACCAGTTCAGCATTCGTGGCCGTTCTGGATCAGCGATGTCGACGGCGACAAGGGCGCCGGGTGCATCATAGCGCCCTCTGACCTGATCGACGACAAACGCGATATCGTCAACCAGTGCCACATCTCGAGCCTCGATGAATTCCTCCACAACGCCAATGATTTCCGGGGAAGCGGGTTCGGTCACGTCCACGATGTCGAACGAGCCAATAGCCGTATCGGCGATGTCACCTCGGTTACACAGGTAGGCCAGGCCGTCCCGGGCGGCGAGATCCCAGTACCCACCCTTCGTTGGGGTATTCCGGATCGCCCCCACTTCAACGAGGGCTGTCGGGTCCGACGCATCGACGACAACGAAGCGATGATCGTCGGGATCGACCCCGTAAACCAGGTCGCCATCGAACACGGTAGCGGTGACGGCGTCGAGTGAGGTGTCGATTGCCCCCGCCACGATCGGGTCGGTCCCTTTGGAGAGATCGATCACCCCGATCTCACCGTGACCCCGGTTTGATACCGACAACCGTCCCTCGTCGTACTCGCCGAGCCAACCACCCACAATTTCGTCCGTAAGGGTCGTCTGTAACGTCATGCGGACCGGCCCCCGTTGTCGTTGCCATCCCGTGACGGCCAGATTCCCCAGCATGCCGCCACCGACTCCTGCCAGCATCGCTCGTCTGGACAGCCGGGAACACTCTCGCGACTGTCGGTCCGATTCCCCCGTTCCGGTGCTCACGGGTGTCCTCCCGGCATGACTAGCCAGAAAACATCGACGAGGGAAACCCCTGCTAGTGCCAGCCCCCCACCGACGAGGAATCCGACCGCCGCCCCGATCAGCACGTTGACCCGATCGCGATCCATCCCGTGATGCTCCCCATCTGTCGGTAAGTACGACACGATCTGCTGGCGTCCGGGAACGAGCAACAACTCGCTCGGGTGACCCCCCACGAAACAGGCAATGTCACCTGTCATAGAATCCGGCACACAATGCCGAAATCGGCTGTCTTTTTCGACGGCTCACCCTGTCAGTTACAATGAACGACCGATTCAGATCTCACGGCGACTTGCTGGACGTCTTGGCGGATCGTTCATTCGACCACCCCCCGGCGCTCGTCTGTAATGCTCACGTCACCGGGCTGGGGGTGGCGCGGGCGCTTTCCGCCCACGATATTCCCGTCGTTGCGATCGATCGCAACGGGGACGGAGTGGCACCGGGCTCGAGGGCGGTCGAGGTGGCGGGGCAGGTAACGTACCCACTGGATGATCTCGCCGGCTTTCGTGGGGATGTCGAGGCGATTGTCGAGGCCATCGGACAACCCGTGGTTGCCTTCCCGTGTATGGACGAGTGGGTCCATGCATTCGCGCAGTCCACGCCGGCAGGTGTCAAGCTCCCCTTTGCGGACCAGGACGTGATCGACAGGGTGCTCGATAAAACGTCCCTGTACGCGCTGGCCGAAACTCTCGACGTTCCGTATCCCGAAACATATCGAATCGAAGAGACGGTATCCGAGGCGGGTACCCCTGGACCACCCCTCCGGAGTGCCGAGGAGGCGTCCTCGAACCTCGAGTTCCCGTTCGTGATCAAACCGGCACTCAAACGGCAATTCGAAGAAGCAATCGGGACGAACGTGTTGGAGGTGGCCGATGCGGATGAATTCAACGACGTGGTCGCGCTAGCGGCCGAGGAAGGGATCACCGTGATGGCGCAGGAGCGCGTTGATGTTGCCATCGGCGAGGATCGATCCGTTGTCTCATTCGTCCCCCCGGCTTCCGTCGAGGCGTCGATGTCGCTCGTGGGTAATCCCCAGCGATATCCGCCAGGATTCGGAACATCCTGTCTGGTCGACCCCGTCGAGGATGAGCGGCTTCAATCACGGGCGCTCGCCGTGCTTCACGAGGCCGGCTACCACGGCATCAGTGAGAGTGAATTCGTCTACGACCGGAACCGGCAGGAGTACGTGCTACTCGACGTCAATACCCGCCCGTGGAAATGGATCGGGCTTCCGGTTGCAGCCGGGAGGAACCTACCCATGGCGGCGTACGCAGCTGTTACGGATGCGACGTACGAACTCTCGCCACGAGACGACGTGAAGTGGGTGTATCTGCTCGATTACGTGAAGCTGGTGAACGGGCCGGACGGGATCGGCGACCTGCTCACGCGTGACGAGTGGCTTTCGATCGTCGACGCTGCCCAGAGTACTACCACGCGAGTGGTCCCGGGGGTGTTGGATTTGGGCGATCCCGAGCCGATGTACCAGTTACTCCAGACCGAGTTTGGCGACACCGAATACTACTGTTCCTGCTAACTCCCGACGCGGGGCACTGTCCATCGGGCCCGAGAACTTTCGACGGCTACGCGACGCAAGCGAACACGTTCAGCGTCGGCTTCGCTGAATCGCGATGTAGGATCCACTGCCGACGAGGAGCAACAGCGTCCCCCAGATCACCATGGATCCTGGAATCGCTCCTTCTCGAATCGTAAATCCACCCAGGATGAGTAGAAGGCCTGCAAGTGCGATTTTCAACGAAAGCAAGTCCCGAATCGCCGCAAGTACCGGACCGGCTCGATCGGGTAACACCTCGGCGAGGTCGATCAGTAATTGCTTCGCCGAGGCGTAGATATGCCTGCCGGAATAGACTGGTGATAGATTGACGTGAGGGCCCCAGCGACAAACGACGCCCAGGCTGAGAACCTATGAGTAGGCCTCCAGACCCTGTTGTCAATCTCACAGATGCGGTTGAGCCACACATCCGTCACTTTTACGCGATTGCTACGTGGCGGGCGGTAAGTTTAATTCTAGGCTGACCAAGACCGTAAGGCATGTCGTCAGCTGGCCACTTTCCCGCGATGTCATCGGTCGGTCGGCGCACCTGGTTGAAAGGGCTTGCCGGCGCCGGCGGGGCGGGCGTATTAGCCGGTTGTTTCGGCGAAGAGGATGACATCGATGATGTGGCTGATGTTGATGAACCGGTGGCCCCTGACGCCGAAATCGACGAGAAGTTTGTCCTCCCGGCAGTGGGGGACCTTGACCTCGCCCATTTCAACACGTGGAGTCAGGATCACAACCTGTTCTATGAGATTAGACTTCTCTGGGATGGATTGACGTATTTTAAGCCAGTCACGGATGCATTCGAGCCGGAACTTGCCACCGATTGGGACTTCGACATGGATGAGGGACTTCTCACGATCGACATCCGCGAGGGGATCGAGTGGCACAACGGGAACGCGCTAACGGCCGACGATGTCGCAAATCATTTCAAACTCGCCGAGGTCTGGGGCGACCCCCTGTGGGATCATGCAACGGCTGTCCATACGCCGGACGAGCACGTCCTCGCGTTGGAATTCGAGCCGGTCGCTCAGTCCCTCATCAAACATCTGTTCTTGGGCGATACATTCGCTCACTTCATTTCCACCCACCCGGATCTCCACCGCGAATTCATCGAACGTTACGAGGACGGCGATGACCACGCTACGATTCAAGAGGATTTAGCGAATTTCTCGATCGATGGAAATGAGGCCATGGAAGCAGGCATCGGACACGGTCCCGTCGAGCTCGTCAATGTGACAGAATCCAGACTCGATTTCGAACGATACGATGACTATCCGACCGGCTGGAAAGGCGACAACGACATGAACTGGTCGGGATTCGTGTCGATTGATTTCGGTGACACGGAGGCTGCGTTCCACGAGGCAACCGCCCTTGAGACCATCCACGGATTCACTGGGGATACGTCCGCAGAGCTGCGTGCGACGATGGCCGATCACTGGAACGTCATCATGCATCCTCAAGTGTCATTCCAGGCAATCCAATTCAGTCCCGACTCGCTATGGGGGGAAAACACGGAGAAAGGCCGTGCCCTGAGACAGGCGATCGCCTACATGTTCGATCCTGAGGAGTACGTGCACGCGTTAGGTGAGGAGATCGCCGATTTACCCGATCCGAATAACGTTACCGGACTGAACCGAGACATGGACGAGCAATGGCTTTCGGATGTTCTCGGTTCGTTTACCAGTTACGGGAGCACAGCCGACGGCTGGGTGATGGAAGAGGAAGCCGAACAGAAGATGAACGAGGCGGGCTTCGAGCGCGAGGGGGAGGAATGGGTCGAAACAGACGCCGGCAATCGGCTCGAAGTGGACATCCTGTTCCCGATCAACTGGGATGGGCTGGTTCGGTCGAACGAGAACGTGCTCGAACAGTTCAATCGCTTTGGCATCGCCGCCGAGGGAAACGGGCAAGACAGTACGACGATGGCGAGCGAACTCATGCCTGCACACGATTTTGATGTGGCCGTCTTCAGCACCGGTCCGGCTACCTGGAACCCTGCTTCCAGTTATCGGGAAACGATCGGGTCTGTCTCTGCAGCTGACACCGCCCGATACAACAACGAGCTGAGTGAGGTAGACGTTCCTTGGCCGCCCGGCGATTCAACCAACGATATCCAGACGGTCGACGTGGACGCTAAAATCCGGGGAATGATGCGGTCCAAGGATGACACCGATATGAAAGAATATGTGGAGGAGCTGGCTTGGGTCTACAATCAGTGGGTACACGGCATCCAGTGTCTACACGCCTACCGAATAAATTACGTCGCAACGGACAAATGGGAGTGGGAATACTCACCAGAGGATTCGATCATGAAATCCGAGCAGCCCTGGGCCCACCACACCAGAGCGGGGACGTTGCACGGGCGGTAGGCCGTCTTCCGAGCGAATTGGTGAGACGTACTGCAGGGAAATGGGCGATGGTAATCTCCCTTGGACACTGTATCGGAACACGGTAACTCCGATCCCGGAAGCTGACCTCCCGATGTGTCATTTCTCCCCCAACAGCTCCGGCAGCTCCCAAAGGCTTTCGATAACATAGGCCGGCTCGTCGGTTGGGATGCCGTTGTGCGACCGCTGGAGATACGCCGCATCGATCCCGGCAGCCCGGGCCGCCTCGATATCCGTTTGCTGATCGCCGATGTAGAGGGCCCGATCCGTATCGAGATCTTCCAGAGCAGTAGTTATCATCGCAGGGTTTGGTTTCATGCGTCTGAGCCCTTCGATCGTCGGAGGTCGACCATAGATGGCCTCGAGGGCGTCCGTTAACATACCAGACCGCGCCACGTGCTCGACCGTGGCCTGCTGGTTGTTGCTTACCACGGCGAGCCGGTACTCGGGTGTCAGCCTGTTGATCGTGCCGACATCGGTGTAAAAGCGTTTGCCCCCCTCGTCGATGAGTTCACGTTGTGATTGGCTGACGGCACGTTCTCGCGCTCGCCAGAGCTCATTCGGTACTAATTCGTAGGCCATGGCGATTTCCGTAATCTCGTCGATCGATCCATCGGCGATAGCTGCGATAGCATCGGGGCCGGGGTCACGGACACCGAGGGATGTAAACGTCTTCTCGGCAGCGACCTGCACCGTCTCCCTGTCGGTCGGTGTCACCAGCACGCCGTCGCTATCGAAGACGACTGCGTCATATGTCATTGCTGATCGAGTTGCTTTCAAGCAATGACACGACAGCGACGCCTATCCAGTCTTCGATATCCACCAATCCGAAACAGGTCACCCCTTCGCCACCACTTGCGGGTCTAATCGAGAGCGATTCGCTATGACGTCGTGTCAACACGCCCATAACGACGGTCCACCAACCGACAACCCGATGATAAGCGTCCTGACTCCGATTGCCCACGGGCCCGGGAAGATACCTGCGATTCCCCCATGAACGCAATCGACTCGACGATCCAGCGACTCGAAACGGTTCTCGCGCCGGATCCACGGGGAGTCTGCTTCGCCCTCGACGTGGCGGTCGAAGCGAACACGACGTCCGTCAGCGGGCGGGTCGAAAACGAGCACACGCGACGCGCGGTCGTTCGGGCAGTCGATCGCCGTCCGGGTGCTGACGACGTCGAGATCGACATCGAGACGCTCGCCGCCACGAAGAAACGCTTGACCACATGTGCTGCAGCCGCCCCCGTGAGAGCTGAACCCTCGGCTGACGCAGAGCAGGTGACACAAGTCCTCTACGGCTCGGAAATCGAGGCATACGATCGACGGGCCGGATTCAACCGGGTCCGGACACCATCCGGGTATCTAGGCTGGCTTGCCCGCGAGCACCTTTCGGAACCCGGCGCCACCCCGAAATGGCAGCCGAATGCCGTACTTTCGACAACGGAATCCGGGGTTATCATGGACTCGAACCAGCCAGATTGCGCACCGGACGTGTTCTTTCCGGGCACGCCCTGTCGCGTCGAGAATATGGGCGAACAACGCATCGAGGTCTCCTTTTTGCCCGGCAGTTCGGCGACGTTCTCGAACGAATCGGTTGTTCGACTGCCATCCAATCAGCCCACGAATACTGCTGACATCGGCAGCGATATCCTGGAGACCGCCGAACAGTTCCACGGTACGCCGTATGTGTGGGGCGGTCTAACCTTGGAAGGGGTCGACTGCTCGGGACTCGTGTGGATCGCCTACCGATGTGCGGGCATGACGCTTCCTCGTGACTCCGACCAACAGGCGACGGTGGGCCTTTCTGTTGAAGACGAGTCCTACAATGCCGGCGATCTGCTGTGTTTTCCGGGTCACATTGCGATCAGCTGCGGCGGGCAGGCGTTCATTCACGCCTCGGGATCCGCAGGTACGGTTTGTCGGGGAAGTCTAGATCCGGCTGTTGACACTTACGAACCAGCATAACAGGACTCGATGACGGACGCAAGGCGTCTCACGGGCGGGTAACGTTTCCTCACACATCGTTTGCAATCAGCTCCCGTCTTCCCGATTTGTGGTCAGGAGCCGCTGTAGCATCCCCACACGTCTTTGCAGCGAATGAGGGAGGAGCTTACCTATGAAAGCACGCACATTCCCACACCCGTGAACCGCTTCGTACGACGGTCTCACCGTGCCCGATTAGGATGGGCCGATCCTTAGAAGACCATCAATAGGTCGAAGAAGCGGCGGGGGTACAGGAGCTCGAAGCTTCCGCATTGGTGTCCGATCCCCCCGACCGAAAAGATATTCGCCGCACGCCGACTGGGCCCGCCATGGCAGGCCAACAGACCGCGGAGTCGCTCGCGATCGACGGCGGGGAGCCGATCGCGGCAGATTTCGAGGTCCCGAACTGGCCGACACCGGCCGACAACAGCCTTGAATACGTCCAAGAATGTGTGGAATCGGGAGCGTGGTGTCGACTTAATGGTGATGCAACGTTTGTCGAGACGTTCGAAGAGGCATACGCCACCTACCACGACGCCGACCACGGTATCGCCGTGGCGAACGGCACGGTAGCGATCGAACTCGCGCTACGGATGTGCGGGATCGAACCGGGTGACGAGGTGCTCGTCCCTGCCTATACCTTCATCGCGACGGCTGGGGCTGTTGCCTGTATGGGTGGGGTGCCGCGATTCGTCGACGTCGATCCGCGAACGTGTAATCTTGATCCGGATGCCGTCCGCGAGGCCATCACCGAGGATACCGTTGGCATCGTCGGTGTGCATTTCGGTGGATACCCGATGGACCTCGACGAACTGACCGACATCGTCGACGAGCACGGACTGTTTTTCATCGAGGACGCAGCTCACGCCCACGGGACCGAATGGCGTGGCGAGAAGGTGGGAACCTTCGGTGAGGTCGGCACGTTCTCGTTCCAGGCCTCCAAGTGCCTCACGGCGGGGGAAGGTGGGATTGTGCTGACAGACGACGACCTCCTCGCCGAGGACGGCGAGTTACTCCACAACATCGGTCGCGTGCCGGGAAAACCTGGCTACCGACACTACGTCCTCTCGTCGAACTATCGCATGGCCGAACTGCAAGCGGCGTTGCTTACTGCTCAGTTCGAAGCGTTTCCGGACGAATTCGAACGCCGCGCCGAGAACGCCCAATTCCTGGACGATGCCCTCTCGGGGATTCCGGGGATCGAGATCCAGCCGCCGGACGAACGGATTACCCAGCGTGGCTATGCAAATTACACTGCCTTCTTCGATCCGGCCGGGTTCGAAGGCGTCGATCGGGACACCTTCGTCGACGCGTTGTCGGCCGAGGGCATCCACGTCGGAACGGGGTACGGGCATCCCTTGACCGAACAACCGGCCGTTGCTCGCGAACGCCTTCGCTCGATGCTCCCCGAAGGAGTCGATGTACCGTTCTTCCGTCACCAATCGCTTCCCGGTACGCGGGAAGTGATCGGCTCGCGGCTCTCGTTCTCGCAACGATACTTGCTCGCCGACAGAGCGGACCTCGAGTTGCTTCCAGCCGCAATCGAGAAGGTTCGCGATAACGTCGAGGAACTTCGATAGCCGGTCTCGGAATCGCCGTCGATTCCAATCCTTTTTGCAGCCTGATTTCGGCCTCAGCGCATGGGAGCGATCGACGGCCCCCGGCTGGTTCGACCCGACGAGTTCGATGAGATGATGCAGCTGCTGGATCGCTCGTTCTCGTATGCCAGCGGGGGGATGGCCGAGAATCTGTCGTTCGTCTACGACCGATCGCGGCCGGAGCGTCATTCTGTTATTGCGGTGGACGGGGAGATCGTTGGCCAGGTCGCCTGCGTACCGGAGACATTGGACGTCGGTGACGGGGTCACTGTTCCTTGTGCGGGCATCGGTGGTGTGACGACCGCGAAGCCACATCGCGGGAACGGGTACATGTCCCGGTTGCTCGAATTCTGGCTCGACTGGATGGACGAACAGGGAATCCTCCTGGCGGAACTCGGTGGGAACCGCCAGCGATACGGCCATTTCGGCTGGGAGAATGGCGCCCCGCAGGTTTCGTACACCTTGACGGATCGGTCGATGGGCCCGATGACTCAACACGGAACCGTCAGCAACTACGGGGGAACTGCCGGCGAAATCGATGCGTTGCGTGAGGTACACGGAGCGGTCACGCCGCATTTCAAGCGTGATCGCGAAACCACCCGTGTGGTGTACGGGCAGCGAGGCCTGGAGACGCTTCTTCACCGGGAAGACAGCGAACTGACGGCGTGTCTGAGTCTTTCGCGGACCAGACGATCACGCACGATCGAGGAGATCGGTGGCACTGAGACTGGTGTCGAATCGTTGCTCGCGTACCTTCGCAACTGGTGGGACTGCAACGACATCTCGGTCAGACTCCCGCCGAACCATCCACTCAACGATTGGTTCGTCGATCACGCGAGTGGATGGCGGGTCCGCCCCTCGCGAAAAATAAACGTTCGCGATCTCGGCGAAACCCTTCGGACGTACGAACCGGTACTGGAACGACGGTATCGAGAGAGTTCTACTTGGTGGACTGGCTCGGTTACCGTCGGCATCGAGCAGGAGGCCGACACAGTATGTATCGATTGCTCGTCGACGGGTCTTTCCGTCGAAGCAACCGGGGGAGCCCCGGACGTCACTGTCGATCGGATGGGGGCCACGCGGTTGTTGTTTGGCGGGCACGGGCGGATGCGAGGCGTGAAGAAACGATATCCCGTTCTGGACGTCCTTTTTCCGCTGCCGTTTCACGTCTGGGCCAGCGAACGGGTGTAAGGATTGTTCGGGAAGACGGACGCCAAAAGGTGAGTATCTTCCCCGTGGACCTGGAGCAGTCAAAACGGCCAACCGGATCTCTGGCTGATCGCCGCTTCTTGATCCATCACGGCGACCCCGTGCAACCTCTGATCTACATTGCCACAGAGCGTAGCAGCGAGTATCCCGTCGTGGATATTGACGGACTCTCGTTGGCTGATCGTCACCGTTTCTGAGTGAACCGACGTAGCGGATCCACGAGAACGGTGGGAAAACGTAGACTGACCCCCCAATCTGGTTCCCAAAACGGTTTATCCTCCGTGTGTGGGGATTGATGCATGCCTGACGCGCCAAACGTGCTGTTCGTGATGACCGACCAACATCGAGGAGACACCCTCGGGGCGGATCCGCACTGTCCACGGGATCAAGACGATCGGCGACTGATCCATACACCGAACCTCGACAACCTCGTCGAGGACGGCGCGTTGTTCAGTTCCGCTTACACCCCGGCACCCACCTGCGTTCCGGCTCGTCGATGTCTCTGGACCGGTCGGGAACCGGCCAACTGTGATGGGACCTACTACCACGGTCGAGAATGGGATTTCGATCACAGCCTCCCCCGGACGCTGCGCGATGCGGGTTATCAAACGCTGTTGAGTGGAAAAACCCATTCCCGGCCCGCCCGGAATCATTTCGGCTTTGAGGACATGGAGATCCACGCAGCCCTCGGTTCTCCGAGGCCTGGCGGTCGTGGCTTTACCGACGATTACATCGAATGGCTCGAGCGCCGGACCGACGGCGAGTACGACGAGAACGCGCACGGTATCGATCGGAACTCCTGGGACCCGCGACCGTGGCACGGGGAAGAGTGCGAGCATCCCACCAACTGGACGACGACCAGAGCAATCGAGCACCTCGAGAAACGAGATCCGACTCGTCCTTTCTTCCTGACCGTCTCGTACGTACGGCCTCACCAGCCGTTCGATCCGCCACAACCCTACTGGGACATGTACATCGACCGCGAGCTCCCCGATCCAGTGGTGGGCGACTGGGTGGACCAACGATACGGCCATCTCATCCCCGACCACCCGAATCCCGACGCCTGGGTGGCCGACCTCCCGCCGACCATTATTCACCGGGCACGGGCCGCCTACTACGGGTGTGTCACCCACATCGACCAGCAACTCAACCGAATCTTCACGGCGTTGCGCAACATGGGTGAGTTCGATAATACGCTGATCGTGTTCACCGCCGATCACGGGGAGATGCTCGGCGATCACCACCACTGGCGAAAGACCTATCCCTGGGAGGCGTCCGCCCGCATCCCGATGCTCCTTCGGCTTCCCGCATCCCTCCGAGATGGTGTGGAGACCAATCAGACCGTCGACCGACCGGTCGGGCTAGAGGACGTCATGCCGACGATTCTTGACGCAGTGAATGTCGACATCCCGGATGACGTCGACGGACAAAGCCTTCTCGAATTGGTCAGCGATCCCGAACGCGAGGACTGGCGTCGCTTCTATCACGGCGAACACGGCCCGACGTATCACGAGAAGACGGCCTGCCAGTACCTCGTCGACGACATGAAATACGTCTGGAATCCGATGACCGACGAGGAGTACTTGTTCGATCTGACTGCGGATCCGGACGAGGAGACGAACCTCGTCGAAGACGCGGCGTATGCGGGCGATCTCCAGGAGCGTCGGGAGGCACTCGTCGATCGGCTTGCCGACCGGCCGGAGGGCTTTAGCGACGGCGACACCTTGTCGACCGTTTCGGCCGAGGCGTGGTCCTAGCGCTGGCGATCATTCCGAACACGGGCGGCGTGTGAAATCGATCGGGATTGGGTGAACTCCCTGCGGTAGATAACACGCGGCCTCAGGCCGAACTGCTCCGCACGCGAGCGACATTGATCCCACCGTACCGCCACACGTGTCGATTTCGGTGGTGTTGGGTGCGTGATATCGCTCACCGCAGTTTTCACATTTGTGGGTGAATCGACCGGTGGCCCGGCTCTGTCGGTCTTGGGTCGAGTGATCGGCCGCTGGGCCCCGTCCCGTCCCATCAGCAGTTGTAACAATATCCCGAGAATGCCACCGATGAACGCAACGAATCCCCAGAGGATTGCGCTCTGTGAGCTGTTCACAGTCGCGTCGGCGAACACCACGACCGTGCCGACGAGCCAGATGACGATTCCCAGCGTAACCAGGGCGAAAGCGCTCATCGGTCACAACGAGGTGCGGTGTCTGGTAGGAATTCGATGTTTCTTCGAAGCTGTCTGGGGGCACTCCTCGTTCACAGCCACTCCGTCAGGTATGCGTCCAGATGGCGGAGCATTCGTACTTTCTGGTCGATGTCGGTCGAACCGTGCCCTTCCGCCTCGAGTTCGGTGTAGGCAAAGTCCTCGTCCTCTTCCCAGCCGCGATCGACGAGCGCATCCTTGAAGAGTCGTGCCTGTTCGATCGGACAACGTACGTCGGTTACGCCGTGGATCATGTAGATCGGTCGCTCGAGCCGATCGACGTGTTCGATCGGGCTCCGCTCGCGCCAAAGCGCGTAGTTTTCCTCCGGATCCCCCATTTGCTCGCGCAACAGATACTGAAAATGTGGCATGTCCTCCTCGTAGAGCCGGTGGAGGTCGGTGATGCCGATCCAGGCGACGCCGGTCGCCCAGAGCGCCGGATACTGGGTTAGCTGACAGTACACGGAATATCCCCCGTAACTGCCCCCGAAGACCGCCACACGATCCTCGTCGATCCACGGACGGGCTTTGAGCCACCGTCCACCTGCCGCAATGTCCGCCTGTTCCATACCACCCCAGTCGCCGTGGATTGCCTCCTTGAAGGCACGACCACGGCCGGTCGAACCGCGGTAGTTCGGCTGAAAGACGCCGTAGCCTCGGGTCGCAAGAAACTGCGCGTACAGGTCGAAGCGTTTGCTGGCGCGCGAGTGAGGACCACCGTGTACGATCACGACGCCCGGGTGCTCCCCCGTCTCGTCGGTCGTTTCACGGGGATCGTACAAGAGACCGCCAATTTCGAGGCCGTCCTCGCTCTGGTAGGTGACGTATTCCGCATCGAAGAACACCCCGGAATCAATGTCGCCATATGCAGCTGGCAGGAGGACCGATCGCTCGTGATCACAGAGATCGTATGCCAACATTTCCTTTCTCGCGGCTGCGCGGGAGTGGGCGAACACCACCGTGGTATCGGTAACAAAGCTTGCTGTCCGGCCCGACCCGAACGAGGAAACGCCATCAGGGAGATCGAGTTCGCGTCCCTCCTTCGTTGCCATATCGTACAACACGGGCATGGTCGCCCCGCGTCGCGTTCGGGTGGCGAGAACATAGCCACCGGAGGGCGAGACATCGATCGCCGACTCTTCTGCTTCGTGTGGGCCCAACCACTCGATCGTGTCTTCAGAAAGTTCATAGATACCAACCCGGCGCAAATCTTGCGCATTATCGGAGATGAGGAGCCGTTCGCCGTCGGGGAACCAGGCAGCAACCCTGGACTGGGAGCCGCGCCCCCCGATCGAAAGCCGGCGTTTGTCGCAACCCGCCGCGGTCATCACGAAGACGTCTCGATTTTCGAGCGTCTCCGTTGCATTAGTCACGTAGGCGATCCGATCGTCGTCGGGGCCATACACCGCCTGCATTACCGGCGAATCGTAGGAAGTTAGCTGCTCGCACGCCTGTTTCTCGGTATCGTAGCGATACACATTCAATTGCTCGCCCGCGTCGCTTGCGAATAAAATCCACCGGCTATCACGGGTCGAATCCAGGAGGATACCCTGCCCGTCAACCTCCACGGCGACGTCGGTCTCCCCGGAGCGGTGCCAGATTCCGATATCGTTCTGTTCGTCCCCGTCTTCGTCGAGGTGGAAGAACACGCCAGTCCCGTCTCCCCGCCACTGGATGGGCCATCTGGCGTTCCGTGGCACCTCTCCCGAGGTGACTTTCCAGTGAGTCCGGGCTTCCCAATCTAGGAGGTAGAGATCGTTGCGGCCGTGTTCGTCGTAATAGAAGGCAACGTTCTCACCGGCCCGATCCACACACGGATGGTAGAATTCTGGCAGTGATGCGAGCTCCTCGGGATCCGGAGCGGTGGTGTCCTCACCCGGCATGGCCGGTGTTCGAACGTAGACTGACAAATACCTTTTCGGCGAGCAGCATATATCGGGGTTGCCCCCCGATTTGTCCACGGGGCTCGATTCTCGCCTCCCTGACAGGCTCGTTAACGACAAATTAAAATCGGCCGGATCCCAAATATTAGAAAGATAATTATGAATCTGTCACAACCGTGTCGACGTACTTTCCTAGTGACGACGGGGACGCTAACAGTTGGAGGGCTCGCCGGATGCATCGGTGGGGACGGTGAGGTCGGCGGGGAACCAGTCGTTAGTGAAACAATCGACAGCGAAGAGGAGTGGGTACTGGAACTCAACGAGGGCAACCGCGTCAGGATCGTCGCCGAGGATAACGACGACACTGCGTTCATCGAGTATGTTCTCGAGCCGCCGGAAGGGACGGGGACGCGACAGACCCGAACCTCGGTGGACCAAACCTACGATATCGATGTAAGCGGGGAACACGTCTTGCGAATCGATCCCACGCGGGAGACCGACGTGGAAATTTTCGTCGGCTAGTCCAGCGGAGGTGAGGTATACGGTCGTTTTCCCGAGAATTGCCTCGAGGTCAAGCGCCGAGCTTTCCCGTGGGTTCGTCGGACACTCCCACGATACCATCGGTCTCATACCCTCGAACGGTGTCGTGAATCACGGTCGGGGCGTCCACGCCCCCCGATGCCTGCCGTCGTCGTCCGAAAATCGAAGATTTTTGTGATCACGCAGGGCTCCGTATTCGTACTCGTCCTCCATCCCGTCGAGTGCTTTGGCGACGGCGTGCTGGGTCGTATTCTTCACGAGGGTGGCGTCGTACAGCAGGCTCTCGTTGTCAGGCTGGATATCGAGTTGGAAGTCCAGCGTCCTCACGAGAGGCTCGTCGGCTGCCATTCGCTCGAGTGAGTGGACCGGTTCGCTCTCCTTGCACATCCGCCAACCATGGTGAAAGTGGAAGCTCGCCCGCGCGTACGGCCTTCACCCTCGGCCCCGAGCTCCGAGGCACTCGGGTTGCACTATCTGTAGACGGTAGCACCTCGACCCGTGTGTCGGGTCTGGTCCAGTGATGGGCTACGACGCTGCCTTCCCGATGTCGACGCTCCAAGCGACGCGGTTTGTGACAACAGAAACAATTCGGCGCAATTGGTGGATGCCGCGGAGGCTACGAGGTAATATCGTAGCGCCGGTCCAGGACCATGAACAGCTTCGCAGCAAAGATGATTGCGTAGCCAACGACGGCCATGAACGCAAACATGAATGCATACACCATCATGAATCCGGTTCCGATACGCGGTTCGGTGAAGAGTTCCCAGGCGAACCCGGCCGCGAGGAACAGGAACGCGATCAAGAAAATTCCCGCTAACAGGGGGTGATCGAACCGTCCAACGAACCTTACGCCAGCACGGATCATGGTAAAGGAATATCGTGAGACTCACTTAACCTTTCCGAGCCGCACACTCCGTGGGCTCACATAAAGTGTCGTGACACCGACAGCCGACCAGACTGGCGCCAAACCGGCCCGGACCGCCAATACCCAAAGATACTTGCGCTGACTGCCGATGAACACGGCATGACAGATTCGCCGTCGAACACCATTATCGTGATGTCGGACGAGCACCGGCCGGATGCCCTCGGTTGTGCGGGCCACCAACACGTCGAGACGCCCAACCTTGACGCACTCGCTTCGTCTGGCGTCCGGTTTGCGAACGCGTATTGCCCGAGTCCACTGTGTGCGCCAGGTCGTGCGAGCTTTGTCACCGGCCGCTACGTACACGAGATCGGCGCATGGGACAACGCCGCCTCCTATGATGGATCAGATCCAACCTGGGGCGACCATTTCGATCGCGAAGGGATCCACACCGCTAGCGTCGGAAAACTGGATTTTCAACCGGGTGTCGAAGGGTTCGCCGAACAACTCGAGCCGGGCTATCGAAGCTCGCCGGACGTCAATGGACTGGAGCGTGAACCACCAAACGTACGCGAGAACGCCCGTGAGCGAATCGTCGGGAAGCCATCGAACGGGCCATCGGCGGGAGAGGCGGCCGATATCCGGCGAACCGACCGCGCGATCGAGTGGCTGGAGGACCGGGGGGACGAGGACGGGTGGATACTATATCTCAACCTCACGAATCCACATTTTCCGCTCGTTTCTCAGTACTACGATCGATACGCCGATGTCGACGTGCTACCGATCGATTACCCGGCTGGGGACGACCACCCGATCGTGGAGGAGCTTCGCGAACATTTCGACGGTCGGGACATAGACGAAGAGACGCTCATGGACACCCAGCGGGCCTATTTCGGCCTGTGTACGAGCGTTGACGAGCAGGTCGGTCGGATCGTCGAGACGCTAGATCGGCTCGGACTGCGGGACGACACGCTACTTGCCTACACGTCGGATCACGGTGAACCGCTCGGGGACCACGAGACGTGGTGGAAATGCAATATGTACGACCCGTCGGTCGGCATTCCACTGATCCTGGACGCCCCGGGAGTCGAAGGTGATCGGGTGGATGCACCTGTGTCACTGCTCGATCTGGTTCCGACCATAGCGGATGCGCTCGGCGTCGAGCATGCCGATGACTGGCGCGGTGTCTCTCAGTGGAGCGTGATGACCGGTGATCGGGCGCCGGACGAACACCGAGCAGTTTTCTCGGAGTATCACGCCCACGGGACCAGTCGGGGGATGTTCATGCTCCGCGACGGCCAGTACAAGTACGTCTACTATCCCGATCATCCCGACCAGTTATTCGACATGGAATCCGATCCAGACGAGTTGACGAATCTCGCGGATGAGGACGCGTACCGACCCGTGGTCGACCGCCTCCGGCAACGACTTCGCGAACGCGTGTCGCCGGATCCCGACACGGTTGATCGACGTGCCCGGAAGGACCAGCGCCGCCGTCGAGAATTGCCCGTCGATGAGTGGTGGGGTGTCGCTGACGTCGAAACGTAATGATTGCCACCTATCCGACGGTCGCGTGTAGTTACGGCTGATGGATCGGCGGACGGGGGTTGGTTGTCCAACCGCCAGAACCATCCCCCTCGGCCAGTATAGCGAGTGGATCGACGTGGGGTTTGTGGAGCAAAAACGGTCGCCCAAACCCGAAATGAAGCAGTCTATGTGCCCGATCCTATCAGGAATAAAGGTATCAAATACGAATGATATTATTGTAAAAATTGGTTGCGATTGGACGAAACAACCCGTCCACGATCGGGTACTGAACGCCATCTACAAGATGCCAGGTAACGCATAGGATTCACGAAGTGATTCGCGATGAGACGATCGTGAAGACCGAGGGTGATCGAGACTGACTTTCACAGCGGTCGATTCGAGAACCAACTATATCGCGTTCTCACAGCTCTATACCGCCGGAACGATCCTCGTCATCGAGTGGGTTCTCAACGACCTCTGGACGAAATACGACGACGAGCTCGGAACCTTTCTCGTCGATCAGAGTCAGGGCTTGCTCAATGCGCTCGCACAACAGAACCTCGATTAACGCCACGAGAACGACAGAAAATATCATCTCGTTAAACATAAAGGAGAACAAATAAAAAGACGAAATTATTGTTCGATAATACGTCCTGTCATGCCAATCCATTCATAGACGAAACGTGGCTGCACGTACAGGTTGCAGGCCTGAATGCCACTCACTACATGCGACCACCTTGCGAAGCACCGTTTTCCCCGAGCCGGAACCTATTTCCGCCGATTCGCGTTGCCTTCAGGCATGTCTTCAAACGAGACGGTGGTGTTCCCAGGCCCCCGAGAAGTCACGCTGGAAACGTCTGAGCGTCCAGAGCCGGCCGCTGATGAGGTGCTCGTGCGGACGACAAAGTCGCTCATCAGCACGGGCACCGAACTGACCATCCTTTCGGGGAAGTACCCCGAGGACAGCCACTGGTCGTCGTACGCGCAATACCCCTTTCGGGCGGGATACAGCGCCATCGGTGAAGTGACGGCAGCGGGCACGGATGTGGATGAAGATATCGTCGGCACGACGGCCGCGCTCGGTCGACCGCACGCGAGATATCATACCACTTCGCCGGATCGATGTGTGCCTGTTCCGGAGATTCCCGACGAGGAGGCGTCCTTCTTCAACCTCGCGGGGATCGCGATGAACGGGGTACGCCGGGGTCGGCTCGACTGGGGTGAGACGGCCGTGGTGTACGGGTGTGGGCTCGTCGGGCAGCTCGCAGCCCGGTTTTGCCACGTGGCCGGTGCCCGGCCCGTCGTTGCCGTCGACATCGCGGAAGATCGACTAGCGTATCTCCCTGCCGATGACGGTATTCACGCCCTAAATCCGGAAACCGACGATCCTGTCGAAACGGTTCGCTCGCTTGCACACGATCGGCTGGCCGACGTGGTACTCGAAGTAACTGGCAACCCTGCCGTCATCCCTGACGAATTCGACGTGTTACAGGAACCGCTGGGCAGACTCGTCATCCTCTCTAGTCCACGCGATGAAACGAGTCTCGACTTGCACGACTACTGCAATTCGCCGAGCTACGAGATCATCGGGGCACACAACTCCTCCCATCCCCGGGAGTCGACCCCGCACGCGCCGTGGAGTCGACCCCGTCATTACGAGCTGTTTTTCGATCTGATCGATGGCGGCAATGTCGACGTCGAGTCGCTGATCACCCACCGGATCGACGCGGCGGAGGCGCCGGAGATGTACCAACGCCTGTTGGAGGACCGGTCACAAGCGCTGGGGGTGGTACTTGACTGGACGGGCGAGTGAACGGAAACGGCGCGCTCGGGCTAACGGTGGCTTTAATGTCAGGTAACGCGGCGATTCCTATGTGGCGGGTGAGTTGCCACCGTTTCGACAGCGGCTCTTGGAGAAAATCTGTCAGTTCGAGTACGTCCTGTTTATCGTGTTGAGTTTTCAGATCGTGCTTCTCCTGTTAACGTTACTCTCCCTGTTTTTCGCCCAGGACCTCGATCCGGATACCCAGATGATCATCAACCTCAACGCGATCCTGTTGGGCAGTCTGTTGATCGCGACGGTCATTCTGATCCGTGTGTGCAGTCGCTTCGAGAAGGGCGAGAAGATCCTCCTGCCGAGCCGTCGCGAGGAATAGCTTGCTCACGACGCGATTGTAGGACCGGGTGGCATGTGTCGGCTTTGAGCGCGGGGAGTCCAACACAACCGATTTTACCGTTGTGAACCCGACTGGAGTCATGCAGGACCCGTACGATGAGATCGAGTGGTCGTCGGTCCACCGCCTCCACTCGATCAACCACGAGCATACGTTCGGCGCCAATCGGGACGGGTGGGCGTGGGGAAACGAAAACGAACCGGGACCCCGTCGCCGGTTCCAGACGTTGTACGACCGCGGCATTCGGCATTTCGCTCTGAGCAATTACTATCCATCGAAACCGACCTATCCACTCCGGGCCTTTTTCTCCGACGTACCAGCCGACGCGATCGGCTGTCCCAACGCCGAACATGCGACGCCCACCGGTCACTTCTGTTCAGTTGGGAGCACGTTCGCGACCCACCCGGAGACCTATGACGGATCGTGGGGGGAGCTGTTTGACGACATCCTGGGTGCGCTGCAGTTTCCCAACGGCGGTGGCGTTGTGATCAACCACCCCAGGCGCAGCGACATCGGTTTCGAGACCAGTCGTGAGTTGCTGGCGTACGACCCACGCGTGCTCGGCATCGAGGTCTGGAATCATCGGGGCGTGGTCCTGCCGAAGTATCGTGCCCGCGGCAACGCGACGGCTCTCTGGGATGAGTTGCTCTCTGCGGGCATACACACCTTCGGATTTTTCAACCCGGACTATCACCGGGCATGGGACTGTCCACGAGCGGGATCACTCGCGCGTGGACGTAACATCCTCCTGGTGGATGAGACTACCGAGGAAGCGGCTGGGCGGGCTTATCGCGAAGGAAGGTTTTACGGGGCGCTCGATGGATCCGGTCTTGCCTTCGAACGAATCGAAACGACAGGTCGGACCGTAACTATCGAAACGAATCAGCCGGCCGCCATTCAGTTCATCTCCCGCGGCGAGACCCTCCGGACGACCTGGTCGACGGCGACGGCGTATACAATCGAAGATGTCTATCCATACGTTCGGATCGAGGCACACGACGACACCGGGGAACGGATCTTTTCTCAGCCGATTGTCACCGAGACAAGCAGCGCGTGTTGAAGCACTCGTCCGACAACGCCAGGGAAGCGTCAGGATGGGCCGCGGTTCGAGGCCTTTAGTACCCCGACCGTCTTGGTTTCCGCCATGCGAGCGGGGATTCAGCTATACACGCTTCGAGACGTCGACGAGTCGATCATCGAATCCATCGAGCGCGTTGCAGGAGCTGGCTATGAGGGGGTCGAATTGGCCGGATTCGGAGAGTTCAAACCCGCCGAGGTCGGGGAAGCGATCGACGAGGCAGGCTTGGAGGCGCTCGCGGCCCACGTCGGTGTGGATCAACTGGAGGATGCATACGACGAAACCGTGGCGCAGTTCCAGCCGGTCCACTGCGCCGATCTGGTGATCCCCTCGTACGATCACGACGCGTTCGAAACCGGGGCAGCGGCGCGAGAGGCCGGTCGACATCTCGCCGGGCTGGCGGACCAGCTCGCAGAAGACGACATACAACTGCACTATCACAACCACACCTTCGAGTTCACGAAAACCAACGGGGATACGGCGTTCGACCAGTTCGCACACGTTGCGGATGGCTTGGGACTCGAGATCGATACGGGGTTGGCAAACAACGCCGGTGTTGACCCCGTCGAGTTGATCGAGACATACGGCGATCGTGTCCGTATGATCCATCTCACGGACAGCGAACGGGGCGTGTGGGAACACCGGCACATGGACATCGGTGAGGGGGACGTCGACGTGCCGGCCGTCTTCGACGCCGGCAAAGCGGCCGACGTAGAATGGATCGTGTTCGAGCACGGGCTCTCGGAGGATCCGGTTGCCTCCATGGAGGGGGCCATCGAGATCATGCAGGAGCACTTGTAGGTCCTCAGCGCTTCGAGAGCGGGGGAGCGTTTTCTCGCAAGGCGACTGATAGGTTGAATCCCTCGACACCTGGCATGGCAGGCTGCCGATTGAAATTTCACAACTGACATCCAGAACGTAGCCGGCAGAAACAGATATTGTATTTCCAGTTCCCAGACACCGGATTGCCGGAGTCGCACAAAGGGCTTGTTTCTCCAGAGTACTGCTCTAATAGGAGTGTGGACGAGATCGCTACGACCTTCGGGATATTAGACTTCGACGACTTCCGTCCCGAGTTTCGGACTTCTTGCGTCGCCGTAGACGCTGCCACGGCTGGCAAGGTGGAGGCCGTTCCACCCGAGGCCAAAGTAGTCCATCATGTAGGCTTCGGTCGGTCGGTTCATCTCACCATCCATGGGCCATACCCAGTTCCCTCGGTTGAGGAAGTGCTGGGTCTGCATTCGGACGACCGGTAGGACCGGCAAATACCAGTTCACCGCCCAAGCGAGTTTTTCCCAGTAGGTGTACCCCCCTTCGTCCGGGTTGAAGTACGGGTTGTCCGCCTGCACGTCCTCTGGGCTCAGCGCACCTGCCCGGACCCGGCCCGACGTGAACCACGGGTTGAACGGTTCGAGCTCCCCGGTGGGATCGCCCACTGGGGGAATCTCGATCGTCCAGTCCTCCCAGAGGTTGAACAGCCCAGCGACCCACCCGGCGGGGGCGTACCCGGCGAGTGATTGCTCCTGAATCGAGTGGTCGGCCATGTTGAACCGACGAACCCGTCCGGCATTCGCAGCCAGGCTCCACCATCCTCCTTCGAGTTGCTCGTAGAACCCGGCGAAGGAGTCACCCACATCACGCGTCCAGATCGCGAAGTCTCCCCGGCCACCGTACTCGTCCTCGATGATCCGGTCGGCACCCTCGACCCCCGCCTCCCACTGGCTGCCTCGACGGCGATCCTCGAAGGACGCCGGGTCGAACGTCTGGGTGCGGAGATCGATCCCGAATTCTCCCAGCTGCGCGACGATCGTCTCTTCGAAGACAGGGTTGGTCGTATCGGTCGCGATCGGGTACTGGAGCAGGTCTCCGTCTCGTTCCCACATTCCGTCGTGGGCTCGCGAGTAACCCGCCTCTTGCATCAGCTCGGCGGCACGGTCCGGGTCGTGGTCGTACGACAGCAGATTGTCTGCAACCCATTCATCGCTTATCACCGCGTCGCGGGCCCACATGTCCCCACCGGGCGTAATAACGGGGGCCGACGCCGTGGCGTGGACATTGTTCGCGACGTTTCGCGCGTTGATCGCATACATCATCGCCTGGCGCACCCGAACGTCGCCGAATTCGGTGCTGTGATCGAGGTGGATCGATCTGCCAAGGGCCGCGGGTGTGTGCCACTCCTCGTAATGGCTGGGCATGGCAGCGATGGATTCAGGACTCGCCTCGACGACGGCGTAATCGAGACTGCGGCTAACACCCGCTTGCAGGGACGCACGAATGCGGGTATCGTCGGGGTTCCACTCGAGCACGACTTCGTCGAAGTTTATGTCGTCGGCGTCGCGGTGATACGGATTCGGCTTCAGGATGAGCTCCTCGGTACCGACGAGTTCGTCTAATGTCCACGCACCGGTCGAGACATAGGAGTCGCCGTCGATCCAATCCTCGTAATCGCTTTCGCTCACAGCGTCGGCGAAATCGGCGAGTTGCCGTGCCTCGCGACCCTCCTCGCTCGCCGCGAGGTGGTCCTCCCACGCAAGCTCGGCAATCGACGCCCAGGGCTCGACGTGGGCGGGAAATCGAAGCCCGTCCCGCGGGGTCGGACCAGCGGACCAGTACTGGGTGAACACGTGATCGCGATCCAGGCCGAGTTCCTGCCAGTCGGCGCCGTAGGGGTCGTCTTCACGCCAGGTGTGGAATTCGACGACCTTGCCGTCGGGGCCGTCGGGAAATTCCGGGTATGCAAGTCCCGTAAAGGGTCGATGGATGGATGGGTCGTACCCCTCGTCATATGGCGGGGCGCGCCAGAACAGCCAGCCAGCGGCTGCGTCCCAGGCGGTTACCTCGGTGCCGTCGCTCCAGAACGCATCCTCGGCAATCCGATGGACCACGCGGTCGTGCTCGAAGTCCATGGCCTCATACGTCCCCGAAAACACGTCCCCGGGACTCGGCCAGTAGGCGCTGTGCCACCAGCGCCCCCACAGATTGTGGTCCATGGTCGCCTCGAAGAGCTGCCAGGAATTCTCCGCGTCGGGTCGATCGATCGTGCCGAGATCGAGATCCAAAAACGGGTTGAGGTTCGAGGGATCGCGAATGTCAGTCCAGGGAAGGATCAACCGCTGGCCGTCGATCCGAACCCGGTCCGGGAGTTCGTCCTCATCGATATCGTCCGGGTCCGGTAGATCGACATCATCGATGTCTGGATCCGGATCGTCCCCGTTACCGAGACAACCCGCCATCGCGGCGGTCCCGCCGAGCGCGCCCACCTGTATCATTCGACGTCGGGTGAGATCCGGAGCGCGACGCCAGCCCTTCGAGAATTGCTTTCCTGTTGCCATCGTTGGTCAGTGGATAAAGGTAATAATTTATAATAAGGATTCCGTGAGGTTCCGTGACACAGGAGGGTCGACCTGGCTCACAACGGATGAACGGGGCCTCAATTATCGTCTAGCGTGGGCCGGCGGGCAGGGTGGCGACCCGGGAAAAAGTTATCTTCGCGAGCCGGGAAATCGTCGCCAACCGCAATGAGTCGCTCGGCAAGGCTGTCGTACAGTCGCTCCCGGATGGCGGCATAGTCTTCATCGTCGATCCGGTTGGTAAGCTCGGCCGGATCGGCCGCCAGGTCGTACAGTTCGTCCCCGTCTGGAGGATTGACAACGAGTTTGTGCCGATCGGTGACAAGGGCTCGTTGCGGGTAGGCGTACTGCAACCCGTTGAACTCGAGCAGTAAGTCCTCTCTCCACGACTCGGGCGTTTCTCCTCGTGCGAGTGGTAGAAGGCTACGCCCTTCGTAGACCTCGGGGATCTCTTGGTCGGCCAAGTCGAGAAATGTCGGCGACAGATCCATCAACGAAACGAGTTCGTCACGACTGGCCCCGTTCGGACCTGTCCCGGGGATGTCGGCGATTAGAGGGACCCGATAGATATCCTCGTACATCGCTGGACCCTTGTCCTGTAGTTTGTGCCGGGTCACGAACGCACCGTGGTCGCTTGAGAAGAACACGGCCGTCTCCTCGCGCAGCTCCAGCTCCTCCATTGCCTCGAGGATCCGCCCGACCTCGTCGTCCAACTGGCGGACGAAACCGCGATAAACGGCAATCAATCGCCGCCAGTCCTCCACGTCGACGCGGTCGAGCTGCCAGTACCAGAACTGCTCCTCGTGGACGGCGGGTTTGTCCCCGAACGTTTCCTTCACCGCCGACTCCGGGAGCGAAATCTCCGCCGGGTTGTACAGCTCGTAATATTCCTGTGGGACGATGTACGGTCGATGGGGTCCGAAAAAATGCACACCTAGGTGGAATGGCGTCCCCTCTTTGGCGAACCGTTCGAGGCGCTCGATGGCCCGGTTTGCCAGAAATCGCGGAAACGAAGCTTCGACCGGACGTGGATCCAAGGCGGCGTCGAGTCTACCCACCTCGGGATCCGGCACCAGCCGCTCCAACGCGTTTTCGTCGTATTGAGGGAGTCCACGATCCGTTAGATATTCGCGATACGCGGGATGGTTGAGGGCCTGGTGAGCTCCCGGAAAGTGCGTGCCAGTAAACCCCATTTTTTCGAGGTCACAACCGAAATGGGACTTTCCGACCAGATCGACTGCGTAGCCAGCCTCGGCAAGTCGATTCGGGAAGCAGTATTCGTCGACCACCTTCTTCGGGTGTTCCGTCCAGCTTTTGCCGACATTCGCGGAAACGCCGGTCTGGCCCGGTCTGCGTCCCGACACGATGGCCGTCCGTGCCGGCGTACAGATCGCCGTGGGTGTGTATGCCCGATCGAAACGGGTGCCGCGGGCAGCGAGTGAATCGACTGCGGGCGTATCTGCATTGCCCCCGTAACAAGAGAGGCTATCCCACCGTTGCTGATCGGTAAAGAGAAACAGGACGTTTCGGGGCGAGTCCCCTGTAGACATGGGTATCTTTGGATATCACCGCGTTGTAAAGCTACCGTCACCTGTCGAATCACCTCGGCCTTCGACCTGGAATTTATGGGGGAAGTCGCGGCCGGGCACCAGCACGACCAACAGCATTTTGAGGATCTCCCGTGGCAGTTTCCACGTTACATGGCGACCGAACTCGCGGACGGAGAATTCCTGTGGGCGGTTGGGGGCTCGACCAATGACGACGCGTATTCTACGGACGACGTGCTCGTGTACAATATCGACGAAGATCGCTGGTACGGGAGCGTCAACGAGGACCTTGCCCGCATGCCGCGGTCGGTCCGGGCGGCCGGTTGGACCTACTGGGAGGGGAAGATCTTTTGTTTCGGCGGCAAGCACAGCGACGAGGAGCACAGCGTCGCCGAGGTCCAGGTGTACGACATCGAGGCGAATGAGTGGGATCGTCGCGCGGACATGCCGGAACGGCGAAGCAAGCTCGGCAAGTTCTATCCCGTAATCGACGGGCGATACATCTACTTGTTCGGTGGGGATACGATCGAGGGATACGATCAACGGGTCAATTGGAACTGGCAGTACGATCTCAAGGAGGACAGCTGGCAGACTGACGTAGCAGACGCACCTCACTCCCAATCGTTTCCGCTGCCCACGTATCACGACGGCTGGCTGTATTACACCACGGGAAACACCAAACGGGAAGGGAGTCAGAACGACTACCCGGGAACGCTAAACCAGCGCTATCACCCCGGTCGGGACGAATGGCAGGTGGTCGCGCCCGGCCCACACCCAGTAACCGACGGAGAGGGCGATAAGTTCCGCGAGGAGTTTCACTTCGTGGGCGGATGGAACACCAATACCGACTGGTACAACGAGGACGCGTCATTCTGGGTCGGTGAGGTCGAGCGACAGCACCTCGTCTACAACTACGAGACGAACCGTTGGCGGTACGAGGATGAATTGTCGTGGGGATGGCACCACGGCGGCGCACGGGCGTCTACAGAGTACTTCTGGCGGTATTTGGGGGACATCGACGAGGAAGATCACCGCCGGTGCTCGGATCGCATTTTCCGATGGGACGGCGATTCGTGGGAGGAGCAGTCTCGTGCACCGTTGGCCAAATGGAACTTCGGGACGATCTATACGAGGATCGGCCCGACCGAAGCGTAAGATCACCCGAATTCGCAGGGGCTGGCGTTCCTTGCTTTGACCCCATTGTTTACCTATTGGGCCGAGGGAGGTGTCCACCACCGTGCAACCGTCATACGAACACCAGTATCCGCCGGGCGAATGGTCCAAAGCGGGTGTCCGGGCAGCGCTTGCAGGCACACCGGAACGGTTTCCACTTCCCAACTACGGGGAGGCTGACTTCTGGCGAGAGGTCGAGGAGACCTCGTCCTTCGGCCCCCTGATCGAACGGATATACGATCGCGCAGAGACGGCAGAAGCAACCGGTGTCGTTCCGCTCCATGCCTCGGGTTACCTGGAGTATTATCGGCACGGGACGCGAACCGGATATCCCGTTACAGAACGCCGCCGGAATCTGGCCGCCCTGGCTATCGCCACGTGTCTCGATCGAACAGATCGATTTCACGACCCGCTGTGGGATCACTTGTGGGCGTTATGCGAACAGACCGTCTGGACCCAGCCGGCCCACCTTGTCGGTGACGAGTCCGCGGCAAATCAGGGGCTTCCCCGTCCCGTCGAACCCGAAAACAGGATCGTCGCACTCGGTACCGCCACGATGGCGAAGGAACTCGCGGAAATCGAATCCGTACTCGGTGAGGTAATTCACCCGGCCGTTCGCGAACGGATCCACCACGAAATCGACCGCCGGGTCCTCACCCCCTTCCTCGTCCGCGACGACATTCACTGGCTCGAACCACCGACTAACAACTGGAACGCCGTCTGCAACGCGGGCGTGTTGGTGGCTGCCCTGCATACCTGCCGGGATACGAATCGACTGGCGAGGATCGTCGCCAAAGTCGCCCGTAGTCTCGGTCACTATCTCGGCGGCTTCGACGCGGGCGGCTGTACGGCAGAAGGGGTCGGGTACTGGCGCTACGGTTTCGGCGCGTATGTGCACGCGGCCAAGCACCTGGAAGTGCGGACGGACGGCGAGCTTTCCCTGTTTTCGCCCCCGTTGCTCGAGCGGATCGCGGCATTTCCCGTCGATGTCGAACTGAGCCCGGGTCGATACCCGCCGTTCTCCGACGCGGAGCCCACGTATCGACTGCCGCCGCACTTATGTTACGAACTGGGGGAGCGGTACGATATCCAGACACTGATCGAACGGGGTAATCGATCCCTGGCGGCAGGTGGGGCAGACGTTTCGTTCGAGGGCAACGTCCGCGATCTCGCCTGGACGCACCTCGAGCGGACCGCGACACCACGCGACCCCGAGCGGACGACGTACTTCGCTGGCTGTGACTGGTGGATCGCCCGCGGCATGCCGAACCAGCCCGCGGGAATCGTGGTCGCTGCCAAAGGGGGACACAACGGTGAGTCTCACAATCACAACGATTGCGGTTCGTTCGTTTGTCAGTTTCAGGAAGAATTACTGGTCACCGATCCAGGGTCGGGCCCGTACGAGGATCGTTACTTCAGCCCGGACCGATACGAGTACCTTTCGACCCGATCGGCGGGCCACTCGGTCCCACAACTGAACGGACACGAACAGTCACCGGGCGAAACGAATGCGGCGACAGTTGTCGATTGCGAACAACGTGGCGATGTCGATCGTTTGCTCCTCGATCTGGCCGAATGCTACCCTCACGAGGCGGGCGTGGAAACGTTACGGCGATCGATCGTCCTCGACCGGTCAGGAGGCGAGCACGGTCGCGTGCACCTCGAGGACGAGATCACCTTCGCGCCGAATGCGCCGGGTACATCAGCGACGTCACAGATTGTGTCGTTCCTCCCGATGACCAGCACTGACACGTCGGTCGTGATTACTGGCGAGCAGGGACGGGTTGTGATAACACCGGAATCTATCGATCGCGTCGTTTTGGCGGAGCAAACCACCGACCACTGGGAGAATTCCCTCCGCCAAGCGCAGTTCGAACAGTCCGCCGGAGATCCGCCAGCTACGCTAACCCTTTCACTTGAACTGGAACCGACGACAGTCGAGCAATAGGGCAAACACGGCTCATTTTGGGAGAACGTAGTCCGGTAGCCACCCAGGAGCGGCCGCCGGGAGCTCTCGGGGGACCCCCGCGGGAACCGGGCCGTCCCAGGCGGAGAGATCGTCCACCGGCTCGTATCCGATCGCCGCACGGGTGTGCTCAAGATCGAACCAACTCGCCGGATTGTCGCTGGTGACGTAGCAGGCGGTGTGCTCGACGGTGTTATCCGTGAGACAGCATTCGATCGCCCGGGCAAAGTCCCGGCTGGTCGTCCCCATTGCCATTCGTTTTGCGGCTTGTTCCCAGTACCCCGTGCTTCCCCGATCCCACTCGCCGCCCACAACGCCACGTTCGGCGTCGCTCCACGGGTGGTCGTCCGCGGGATAGCGGGTGCCACAGATTCGGAGCGAATAACAACGAGTAGGTGCCGGTTCGTGGGATGCATAGTAGTGCCCGAGTCCCTCCCCGAAGAGTTTCGTCACGCCGTAGACGGTTTTGGGGCACGGCTCTACATCGTGGGTCAACAGTAGGTCGTAGCTAGGATGGTAGAGTTCGGGTGCGTGTCGCTCCTGGACAGTCCCGACGACGTGGTTCGAGGAGGCGAACACGAAACTGTCCACGTCAGCCTGCTTTGCCGCCTCGTAGGCATTGTACGTTCCGATCAAGTTGGTCTCGAGCAAGTCCCCCCACGGGGCTTCGTTCGGAATGGCGGCCAGGTGAATGACGGCATCGTGACCCTCGACTGCTTCGTATAACGCGTCGTAATCAGTGACATCCACACCCTGCGAATCGTGATCCTCGTGCTCGTCGATGTCGAGATACGTAAACGCGAACTCGGACCGTGGGCCGAGGTGTTCGACGATTCCACTCCCGACGCGGCCGAAGGCTCCGGTGAGGAGGACGCGCATGAACTGAGTGAGAACGGCGGGTCGTTAAGCGCTCTGGGTATCTGTCCCGGGGAACAGCACCTCCACGAACAACGTATGGCTTCCTCCACGGAGTGTCTCAACTGCTTATCACACGATTGACGTGCTCGAAGTACCAGCGAATGCCGGGGTCGGCTTCCGTCCCGTCACCACCTAGGTCGTACCGCATCGGACGATCCGGATCCTGGCACCAGGGACTGTTGTGGAAGAACACCGACAGGCCGTCCCGCTCGGCTGCTCGGTCGATCTCGGCGTGATACAGATCCTTGACGTGCCCGGGAAACACCCCTCGCGGGAACCGTTTCGTCCAGCCGCCGAACGTCTCGACGTTGACCATGGGCGTTTCGCGAACGCCACCGCGCCGATACCGATCGTAAAGTGCGGCAGAATTCAATTGTGACCCACCGGTATCGAACAGCAGTATGTCCACCTCATCGGCCCGGCCGATCGGGAGGTTGGTGGTGGGCGAGTATCCGCCGCCTCCGACCAGTCGATCCGGATCCTCCCCGTGGACTGCTCTACAAAGATCGATGATTCGCTGCGGATTCTGCAGATCATAGATGTCGGCGATACCATCGTAGCCGTGGGAGTTGTGTTCATTCGCGACATTGATGATCACATTGCCGAACGCCTGGAGTTGTTCCGCTACTGAGCGAACGGTGCGTTCGACAGCGTCCGTATTAGTCAATCCGAACGGCGCATGCTGATAGAAGACGCCGACAATCACGACCATGTCGCGTTCGGCGCAGGCCGTTATGATTCGCTCCATCCGTTGCTGGTGTTCGGGATCGATCGAGCTCCCGTCCGGTTCGAACGGGTCGTAGTTCGCACCTCGACACCCCATGTAAAACACGGTGACGGCGTTTACACCGTGGTTACGGTACGCATCGAGCTGATCGATGAGATGGTCACACTGTTCGTCGCTGGCGGTCGCACTCGCGGTCCGGACGCCCCAGAGATCTATCGGCTCGCCATCGAGCGTGAAACCAACGCCATCAGTCCCGAGCACAGGCCCTTCTTTCGCTCTCGCCGGGTCGCTCATGCCCCGTCAAGTGGGGCTACCTGTCGAAAGGGTTCCGGTCTCGGCTGCATCGTGGCCGATCGTTGCGTTTCCCCGCCCGTAGCATTTACTGATATCCTCTCCGACCGCCGAGGCATGGACTCGACTAGACGGGTCGTGACAGTTGATGGCGAGGGCGACGTGGGTCTTGCCAGCGAACCGATCCCCAAACCGGCGGCCGGTGAAGTACTGATCACGGTCAATGCATCGTTGGTCTCCCCCGGTTCCGGAGCTGGTCCGGTGCGCCGCCGCCGAGCTGACCCGGATCCCGAACGGGATCCGCTCAAACGAGGATACCAGGCGGCAGGGATCGTCGATACCGTCGGGGGCGACGTCGCCGAGTTTGAGGCCGGTGACCGCGTCGCCTGCATGGGAAGTGGGTATGCGTATCACGCGGATGCCGTGGTGGTCCCCCAGCACCTCTGTGTTCCCCTCCCCGAGAACGTCAGTTTCGAGGAAGGTGCGTTCAACCATCTCGCCGCGACGGGCCTCCACACCATCCGACGCGGCGAGGTCGCCATCGGCGAGGCCGTCGCGGTGATGGGACTCGGGCTCGTGGGCCAGCTCACCGGTCAGCTCGCAAGGATTGCTGGTGCTCGACCGATCGGGTCGGATCTCCTGCCAGGACGCGCCGAGGTGGCCCGTGCGGTCGGCTTCGAACGTGCCGTCGCGGGCGGCGAGGAGGCACTAGCGGAGGCCGTCGACGACGTGACCGATGGTCGCGGTATCGACTGTGGGGTGATTGCTTTCGGCGGCGACGGAACCGATGCGTTCGAGCAACTCGTCTCCCTCGCCAGGCAGGCGCCGGACGGCCACAGGTATGGCCGGATCGTCATTGTCGGTGGCGCTCACGTCGCGGCGGATTTCCCGACCGCGCTGGGAAACATGGACGTACGTGCGGCTTCCAGGCCCGGCCCTGGCTATCACGATCCCGCATGGGAACGCGGGGCGGCATACGCCACCGAGTACCGAGGCGACGCAGAGTGGACGACCCGACGAAACCTCCAGGAGAGCATTCGGTTGATCGACACCGGCAAGCTGGATGTGGAGACGTTGATCACCCACCGGTACCCGTTCGAGCAAGCTGCCGACGGGTATGACGCACTGCTCGATCGACCCGGCGAGACGCTCGGCGTGATCTTCACCCCCTAGTTGGGTAACGCTAGGATGGTTTTTTCCCGGAAATGTGAAGCAGCACGACCAGCATCAGCACTCCCGCCATGATGCCGGCCAACACGGTGAACGCCGCCGCCCACCCGGCCAGGTCAGCTGTCGTCCCGACGACCGCCGTACCAGTCGCACCGATCAGTAAATAAACCCCTCTGAATAGCCCGAACCCGGTCCCCCGGTTACTCGTGGCGAGCCCGTCGATCATCCGCGCCTGGATTACGGACGTCATGCTCAGTGCGGTCCCCGACAGGACAACGGCAAGAGCAATGAGCAACGTTCCCCCGCCGACCACCAGCGTCGCGTATCCGGCCGTCCCGGCGAGGGCGAGCATGGCGATCGTGGGATCGCGGCCGATGCGATCGGAGAGCCATCCCCCGAGGGGCTGACAGACCGCAGAAACCGCGAAAAACCCCGCGAACAGGAGGTTTGCCTGCCCGAGTGTGAACCCCTGGTGTGCGACCAGGAACGCCGGCAAAAAGGCCATCGCCGAGAGCCCGACGAATTCAACCATCGTCATTAATGTGGTCGTGTTCCGCGTGCGAGGCCGACGCAAGAGATCGAACAGTCCACGTGGGGCGAGTGTCGAGCGAAACGAGACGTCCGGATCGACCGGCGGCCGTGGACTGATCCGCCAGATAATGAACCCGGCGACCAGACAGATGACGATCGCCCCCGCAAGGATGGGTGTTCGCCAGCCGACGTGGACGACGACCGCTGCGGCGAGTAGTGGTGCCACGACCCCGGCAACCTGCCCGCCGATACGATGGCTTCCGATGGCCCCACCGATCGCATCGAAATCTCTCGCCAACAGGGCGGTTGCGGGATTGTAATAGGCGCCCGCACCGATCCCCAGTACCACGATCGCGAGGGCGAAGACGGGAAAGGCCGGTGCACTTGACAGCCCGACCGTCGCCACAGCCGACAGCCCCAGGGCGTACAACACGACCCGCCGCTCGCCGATCCGATCGGCTAGCACGCCGCTGGGTAACTGCGTCAACGCGTACGCGATCCACATCCCCGTAAGTGCAATGCCGATGCTCCCGGTGGAAACACCGAATTCCGCCTGGACAGGCGGGATCACCGGTCCCACGATCACCTGGGAAAACCTGACCGCGAAGTATGCCGCGACGCACAGCCCGAGCACCCCATACGCCGGTTGCCACCGACCACTCATGTCATCCGCCAACGACTGCACAACCATCCAACGACCGATCGGTTTCGAATGAGCCTACAACCGCTTTCCGGTCCAGCCCTCGTGGGAGTTGGTCTCCCTCCCGACGTGAGTGTGGCACTTCGAGGACGCTCGGCGGTTGACGAAACGCCTCGCGCTCGGTTGGCTTCCCAACTCTCGAAGATTTCTACGGACTGGTATCCATGTGGGCCCAGGAACATCACGAATGACAGGATTCCGAGTTGTGAGCGTGTTTGACGTAAACTGGTGCTGGGTTGGGGTTTCCGTCGCCAATCCACTACTCTGCCTCGGGCGGCTTCACGACCACCGTAGTCGAAGCAGATTGATGACACTGACCTTCTGCAAGTTGATACCGCAGTAGACCACGCGTCATTCGGGCGTGGAGGAACGGCCCACAGACCACAGCTAAGACTCCCGCGGTCACGGTTCCTTTCGGAGGCACGGACGGACGCACCTTCCTACGGGAGTAATCCTCTCGCGCGAGCGTCAGGCGGACGTCGCGAGTTGGGCCACGCTTTCGACTTCGGCGACCAACTCCCATGCCTGGTAGTGTTCCCATCCCTCGACGAAGCCCAGATAACGGTTATCCAGGGCGATGTATCGGTCCGCATCCGGGTGAAGGGCCTCAACGAGCCGAATACGTTGCTGACGAGCCGGCCTGATGTCCTCCTCCAGGTACC
>SKQO01000161.1 GCA_007118975.1 Halobacteriales archaeon
GCCACTCGACCTCGCCATTTCGGGGTTCTCCGGCACGATTCTCGTCACTCCAGAAGAGCTCAAACCAATCGGAACCAGTCATCGCGTCCTCTGATGAGGGGTCCTCCTCATCAACGTGGTCGTCCCTCGTCATCGAATCGCCATCGGCAAACAGCCCGTACATTACAATGCCGGCCGTCACCTCGTCGACGAGGACCGCGAGAAAGTCGGACTCCCTGAACGTTCCTCTCGAGTCTGTCCATCCGAGTGCTCGATGGTACATCACTTCGAGTGGGGTGTCGTCGTCCCAGCCCCAGAAATGTCCGCCGTATTCGAAAAACTCCGCGGGAAGCAGCTCCCCTTCCCACGGCACGTATGGATAGTCTATCATGGTCTCCCCGCCGCCGCAGTACCCCTCCATATCGAACTGTTCACCGTCGAGGACAAGTATGCCTTCACCTCGTGAGCTCGGGAGTGCCACTCCTTCGTGGAGGTCGTCCCACCCGTCGGTTGGGTCTATATCGAGGTCAGCCAGATCGGCATGTCGGTCGGGGTCGTCCGTGAGTAGTGACGTACAGCCGGCAGCCCCCGCTGCCGCGACCAGGCCGACGGTTCCCAGCACCCCGCGTCGCGTGGCGGGCACCGCCGACCGAGCCGTCGGGTCGTCCCCGTTTGGGTGGGTCCCGCAACGGCTTCGACGTGATGAACTCGTGTTGGCCGCCTTGACTGCCTGTTCTCGTTTCATACGTTAAGTGTTTATAGGTAACAATAAACACTACGGGGGGCAAAAAGTTATCTAGTGACATTCCATTATCCTCTGCAGTCTGGGTAGCCAAGGAGGTCTGCCAATACCCATTGAGGCGGGCTGCATATGCGCCATGCGTGTCCCAGTAAATTTACCTCAACATCTCGTTAGTTCACCGTCTTGGTGACGCGATGGTGCGAAACAGATTTCAGAAAATAAGGTATCGACGACAATGTATGCGAAATTTTACTTGATGTGTTGAGGGGCTGAACCGATCGAGGCTGGTGTGACGATTTCGGTGAGAAAGACCGTGATAAGTCTATCGGGCGAATGCATCACGGATTTTCTACAAACAAATCGAGCAAAAGTGGTAGATTGAGCAAGCGTCTTCCGCTGAGAATCACCGCATCTCGATGTCAGCGACGCTCCGATGTCACGGTGGTCGAATCCCATGGGCCACCACCTTCGGCTCGACGGCTTCCTATGCGTGATGCGCAGTTCGGCCATCGGTTCGTCGCTGCTCAAACGGATGGCCCGGGTGATGCCATGCACCTGGAAGGTCGAACTCTACGTGGCCTACCGGGTCGTGGTCGGTCGCCGACGCGAGCAGCCGTCTGGGCTTCGATGGTGGCGCTCATGTCCGGTCGAAACTCGATCAGTCCGCCACCACGCAAGGTTGTAGGCGGTTGTTATAGTTTGCCACACATGAATCGCTCCCTCGAGCTCGTCACGTTCGTGGCCCGGGCCGAGAACCGGGTTGAGGTCCTACTGTCGCTCTCGACGGCCCCGGCCACGCGACCGGAACTCCAGGAGGCTACGGATATCCCTCGCGCAACGCTTTCCCGGATCCTCGCGGACTTCGCCGACCGGGAGTTGCTCGACCGGGATGGGTACGAGTACGTGCTGACGCCACTGGGAGAGCTGCTCGCCGCCGAGATCGGCTCTCTGCTCGACTCGGCCGAAGCGATGCAGCGCCTCGAGGACGTCAGACGATGGCTCTCGATCGACGAGTTCGCCTTCCCCATCGAGCGACTCGCAGATGCGGACGTGGTGGTCCCGTCGACGCCGGATCCGACCGCCCCCATCCGGCGGATGGAGGAGCTGCTGGCAGAGGCCAGGCGGGTCCAACTCGTCGCGAACGCCATGGTCCCCGGTTGCCTGGAGGTAATGTGGCGCGAAGTCGCCGCCGGCCGACAGACACTCGCATGGGTAACGGACCCGGCCGCCCTCGAAATCGACGACGACCCGGAGCTCACACGGTGGACCCGGGAGCTCCTCGAAACCGGGGACGCTTCGGCCTTCGTCCACGACGACTTGCGGCAGGTGCTGTGTATTGTCGACGAAACGGTGTTGAAGCCGGTGGGGGACGAGACGGGGCTTCGTCGAGACCGATGACGACGTCGTCCGGTCGTAGGCCGAGGAGGCGATCGACGCGTACGTGCGCGAGGCGGAGCCCCTCGAGGCCGAATTGCTCGAGGTGTGAAGACACGCTCGGCGGGTTCTCACGCTGTGAGAACCCTCCCGATCGGTGCGGCTAATCCGGGGGGCGTTGGTTAGTTACTCGGTGGTACGAGTGCCACGAGAGACACGGAAGCAAACGGAAACGAATGGTGGATCGACCCACACGGGGACAGTTACGTCCGCTGATGGGACTGAAATTGCGTACGAACGGTCGGAAGTGGTCCGCCGCTCGAACTCGTCCACGGCGGTACGCTCGATCGCAGAGCGTGGGACCTCGCCGATGTCCGCGCCACCCTCGCCGAGGACGCTACTGTCTACGCAATCGACCGACGCGGGCGTGGCGATAGCGGTGACGCCGAGGAGTACGAACCGGAACGGGAGTTCGAGGACATCGCCGCAGTCATCGAGTCGATCGACGAACCGGTAACCCTCTTGGGTCATTCCAGTGGTGGCTTCTATACGGTGGAAGCGGCCTTGCGAACCGACAATCTCTGCGGGGTCGTGCTGTACGAACCCGCCATGCCGGTTACCGACGGGGGTTCCGGGGCCCTTCCAAAGAAAGTCAACAAGCACTGCTGTCGCTGCTGGAGGCCGGAGAGGTCGAACAGGCGTACATCGACATCTGGGAAAACCACGCCGAATGGACGCCGGAGGAAGTGGACGCACTTCGTTCGTCACCGCTATGGCAGGATTACGCCGAGCGGTTCCCAACACTGCTGCCGAAGATCCAGAAGATCCCCGAATACGAGTTCGACCCCGAACGGTTCGCGGACCTGACCGTGCCCACCCTGTTGCTAACCGGCACTGAGGGCCCCCAGTGGGGACGGGAGACGACAGAAGCGTTTGACGACGCACTCCCGAACAGCCGCGTCGTCACCTTCGACGGACACGGACACGCTGCGATGCTCACCGCGACGGATCGCTTCATTGACGAGGTACTTGCGTTCGTCCGCGAGGTGAACGACACATGTGAATCCCTTGGAACATAGAACCTCGCCTCAGGGATGAGGAGCAAGTAGGCACGGGAGTGGCCAATGGTATTACAGGTTCTGTTCTACTCTGACCAATTGGTACCTTCTCGAGGCTGATGACGGACTGACAATGATCGATGCGGGATAACCGAGTCACATGGGGTTGCTTCAGTTTGGGCTCGAACAGATTGGGGCCGAATGAACTGACATTGAGGCGTTGATTCTGACGCACGCAGATGGGGATCATATCGGACTGGCCGAGCCGTTTCGTGAGGAGGGGATCCCTGTTTGGGTTCACGATGATGGCTACGAAGCAGCTCTGGGAGGCGGAAATGAGCCACCGAACACCGCCTTCCTCAACATGTGGCGCCCCGCATTTCTGCGATTTTTCCGAGCGATGACGAATGAAGGCTTGATGGATGTCGAACCGATCAGTGAGGCTCACACATTCACGGTCGGTCAAGTATTGGACGTCCCAGGTCAACCTGAAGTGATCCATACACCCGGACATAGAGAGGAGCACTGTTCATTCTGGTTGGAGGAATCTCGAATCCTGTTCGCTGGTGACGTTTGATTTCATGAGTGGCAAGGCCATGGATCCCGAGCCCGTGCGGGGGTTAGTTAACTATGATAATGACCTTAAAATGGAGTCCGCACGAAAATTGGCCATGCTCGGTGAAGTTACCCTGCTTCCAGGCCATATTAATCCGTGGGAGGGTGATCTCGGGGAGCTTTACTCTCCCGCTGATGTAACTGCCCAATCGGTGGAGTCGGTGGCTGGCTTGAAAACGACATAGGGCCGAGTAGCCCCGGTGCGGGGGGACGCCGGGACCGGGCGTCGGCGGGGGCTACTCCCTGGTCGGTGGGCAGCGGATACACAAGCAAGATTCGCGCGATAGGTGTTGCAGGATATTCTTCTCAAACCTCAGTAAAGTAATTCCAAACGAATACAAGAATGATCAGGATGAACACCGAGAATTTTGTGTCAATTGTGATCTCATTCGGGATCGCACCTGATGTCTGCAACGTCTCAAGTCATCCCCGGCTTTGATTTCTACAAGCTCTGTGATAGAATTACCTCGCTAATTCGTGGTTTGTGTATCTGGGGCATCTCAGTTCTCCGTAATACTCGAAATTGGATCTCCCGTCTATCTTTCGCGATGTCACATTCGACCATTCACTGAGAACCGAGCGGAGTGGGAGTCAGGTGTTCTAACAGACAACCACAAACGGCGGAACAAGTTCATCTCCGACTGAGCGGTTGTTATCGCCTCCAGGTGCGGTCTACGGGTGTCTGTGATTAGTTTCTAAGCACGAAGAGCTGGTTTTGAGACTTTGTTTTGACATTACTTCGTGGGATATGCGATCACATATTGAACACACTGCGATCTGTGGATCGTGCTTACCGTCGTCCGTGGATATGGGGCCTGTTCGTCTCGTACGAGAGTCGCTTGTCTCGCTGGTTCGCGGATTCGCCATCGGAGCTACCGGGATCGAAGTTCACCAGCAACAGCGTATAATGAAGCAGGCCGTCACCCTGCCCATCAATAGGACGGTCCTCAATCTCCTCGGCTTCTTTGGGAACGCTAATTTCGGGAAGTTGTGTGATTGAAGCGACCGATGGGTACCTCTTCGAAGCAGCGGGCGGAGTCTAGATATATATTATATGTACTAGTTCAGATATGATGTGGCGGAGGAGCGAACACATCACGAATTACCTTGCAGTTGATTGAGGGGAGGGCCTGTAACAATCCCGACGGGCTTCATAATCATCAGGAGTGGGCTTCCTTCGCCGGTAAACGTACAGGAGAAGAGGCGACGGTCGCTCGTCACCGATCGCCGTTCATTGCGAAAGCGTCTTCTGGCCGCCGGTCCCCCCGGCACGGTCGCTCAGTAATTCAGTCAGCAACACTTTGACACGTTCCGGGTTCGGAACGCTTTGGAAGGTGATGTCCTCGGTGTTCGTGCCGGCGGTGTAGATGCGGACGTCGCCGTACTGCAATATCCGTTCGTGAATCGACTGATCGAAGGCCGTGTTTTGCACCCGGTCGAGACGGATTTGCGTAACATCACGCGAGACGAGACCGAACTTCAGGTAGATCTCTTCATCCGTGATAACGTACAATAGCCGCAGCCAGTTGAGATACACGAACGCGACCCATCCGACGCCGACGATCGCGAGGACCAGCGGGATGAACCCGAGCCATCGGGGGAAATCCGTGGCCTCCACAACAGGGAGCAGCCAGACGGTCAGCCCGATACCTAGGAGGGCGAGCACCAACCCACCAATGATCGAGAACGCGATCGTAAACCGGGACGGACGACCGACCCATCGGAGATCCTCGTTGTCGGTCAGATGCAACCAGTCGGCATCTTCGGGAGTTTTCCATGGACGTGGTAGGCGCAGGACCATAGCGGGAAGTTCTAAGTGCCCTTGGTATAGTTTCTTAGGCCCAAATATCACGCGGTAGACATGCGGCCGTTGTCCTCCTCGACGAACGCCCCTCGCAGCGCAAAATAGAATGAAACAGTCAGCGGATAGAGGATACGAGGACAGTATCGGCGGGCAATAAGAAAGGTTCGTGATAAGATCGGATTGATAAATCGCGAAAACCAGCTGGACATTGTTTCTATTCGTGTCGAGCTGGACCCGATGGTGCGATATTTGTCAACTATTGAGCTATCAGTGAAACCAGTGATTGGTACAACGGTCGAATACATCAGTGACTTCCTGACAACTTATCCACCGGATGGGGGGCAATTGGTGCAAGGACATTCAATCTTATCCGCTAGAACCAAATATATGTGTTATTTTCATGATATCCGATATGTGATATCCAGGCCTTGGCTGGCTCACACCTGACTTGGCACGGTCATCGAAGGAATCATATCACTTCCTTGATTCATCGTTTGCACTCCGCCCACAAAGGGAGCGAGAGGTGCTGGGAAAGATTTAATCAATCGAGCGTCCGACTCTCGCAATCGAGTCACAGGCTGAAGCAGAGTGATGTTACCTAACCTACGTTTATTCGACGAGGAATGCCACCAGCGACCATTTTGGGTCACGAACATCGCATCACTGGTCTTTACTAATCAGCGGTTAAACCTGCTCCGTGCCAGATAGACCGAACGTTCTCCTCATCCATAGCGACCAGCAGCGGTGGGATGCCCTCGGAGCCAACGGCAACGACGAGATCCAGACGCCGAACCTTGATCGGCTTGCAGCGGCGGGCGTCAACTTCGATCGATATTTCGTTCAGAATCCGGTATGCATGCCGAGCCGGGCGAGCTACATGACGGGTCGGTATCCGTCCCAGCTCGGTATCTACCGGAATGGTACCACGCTCGCCGATGACCTCTGCACCCTCCCGGAGTTGTTCACGACATCTGGATATCACACAGCAAATATTGGCAAACTTCACTTTCTCCCCCACGCGAATCGGGACCACCGCGAACCACATCCATCGTACGGATTTGATCACCTGGAAATCTCCGACGAGCCCGGCTGCTATCCGGATGCGTATCGCGCATGGGTACGCGAGCGAGATCCCGCTGCGCTTGACGTGATCAGCGTCGGGCTCCCACCGGCCGCCGAGGAGTGGCCGTTCGATCTAGGGACTGACAGTATCACCCACCCAGCGAACCGGTTTCCGAAGGAGCCGATCCCGTTCGAAGCGAACGCTGACCTGACGCACACCGCGTTCGTTGCGGACCGAACGATCGACTATATCGAATCGTTTGCAGACCAGGGACCATTCGTCGCCGTCTCTGGGTTCTACTCGCCCCACTCCCCGTGGGTTGTGCCGGAACGGTTCCTAGATCGATACGACCGGAACGAACTCACGATCCCGTCGTTCCCGTCGACGCTCGAGGCGGAACGTGAACGGCTCGCGTCCGAAGTCGCTGTGGACGATTCCGTTTCTTCGACGTTTTCCGACGAGGAGCTCCGTGATGCTGTCCACGGCTACTACGCGATGGTCACTGAGGTCGATTACCACATCGGCCGGATCCTCGACCGCCTCGACGGCCTCGGACTGGCTGACGAAACCGTCGTCATTTTTACTAGCGATCACGGCGAGTTCCTAGGCGAGCACCTGAAGTACGGAAAAGGGTGGCCCGCACCCGACGCGGTGAGCCGGGTTCCGTTCGTCGTCCGCTGGCCGGCCGGGATCGCGGACCCGGGTCGGACGGTCCACGACATCGTCGAAGCCATCGACCTACTTCCGACCGTGGTGGACTGTGCGGGGATCCAGGTCCCGCCGGACCTTCCCGGCCACTCACTTCGGTCGGCCTTCGAGGACCCGCAGACGTCTGTGGCGCGGGAGTCGGCGCTAACAGAGGACCACAATGGCAAGGCATTGCGTACGGACCGGTATCGGTACCTGTTCGGTGCTGACAGGACCGAGGAGCTTTACGACGTTCGAAATGACCCCGAGCAGTACCACGATCTGTCGGACGAGTCCCCGGAACTCATCGCGGAACATCGCCGGCTTCTGCTGGAACGTCTCACCTGCATCGATCTGGCTGACGAGCGGGAGCGTGACTGGCACTATTGAATGCGCAGGATGATCGTCGTCAGCGAGGTGTGGGACAATCTACGGTTACCCTCAAGTCGCGCTGGCCCCGGAACGGACGGCTGCAGGGATGGCAACCCTCACAAAGTTCGTCGCCGAGAGGTGAGATAGGCCGTAGTCGGTGGCCGAGCTTGAGCCCTCCCACGATCTCGACAGTGTTTCTCCGTGACTATCCCCGACTCGTTCTAACTGCTGTTTATGACAAATAAGGGGGACCAGATTCAAATCTAGCTGCATTCGCGCCCTGGTTATCGCCCAACATCTCGAGACGATCCTGGCTGAGCTCGGAGAATTCCTACAGGAAGCACTCGAACGTTAGGATGAGAGGTCCGATCACGCTTAGATCCAAGATCGGTTCGGCGGTACCCGCCCGAATTTCGCTTACGGCGTAAATGCGCCGCCTTGGTTGATGGTTGGCACAACTTTCCGCTCTGGTTTTCGAATTAGTGGCGACATCCCCCGTTCATCAACCGCCTTTCTCCACCGAAATATTCCCTACGGAATTGTCGGAATCGGGGTAAGCATCGCAAAGATCCCGAGGAGGGCGGACATCCCAGGGATTTAATGGCAACGATTTGATGGACTAGGGAGACCATTCATACCTGCTGTTTTGAAAGCGGCGGGTTTGGTTGGGGGAGAATCCGTACTATTAACTCCAATATGGAACACCTGGATGGCCTATCTATAGCTTGCTTGCGGTTGACGGATTTGAACAATCATTTTTTGTTAGATTATCAGTCAGGAGTCCTGCTCCCTCAGCCTTGTCTACGATGGGTGCACCCAGTAAATTACCTGTCACGAGATAGTGGTTGACCACACCCGAGAGCTCGATCCCGCCAGCAGACCGATTGTTGCTCAAGATTATGTCGGTCGTTCCTCGTGCGTCGCCCCGACACATGATCCCGGGCCCCTCTACATCCCGGACCACGTTGCCGTTCACGCTCACCTCCTCACAATCGTTGACCGCAATACCTGGACCATCGATGCCGTGGATAACGTTATCGGCAACCACCAGTCCCTTGATTCGATTGACGTGGATCCCCCCAGGTCCGCCCATTCCGTCGCCACCGAGATCCCGGCCGGAGTTACCGGTCACGATCACATCAGCCGGTGGATGTGACGTCTGAGCGTCCACGAGCGTCTCGCAACCGACCGCCGCGTTGTTGACGATTCTGAGGTTCGCCGTTGGATACTTACCATGGTCCTGAACGGCCACCCCGTAAACGCAGTCTTCCGCATAGCAGTTCCCAACGTACACGTCGATTGCGCCGTCTTTCACCTCAATACACCCGCGGTCCGATGAGCCGAACGTACGGACGTTTTCGACGACCGCGCCCTGCAGGTCAGGCCCCTCGACGCTGCATCCATCCCGGCGCGGACGGTCGACCCGCACATCGCGGACGGTAATGTCCGAGACAGGACCACGGTCGACGTGGATCGTATCCTCGGGTGCAGTCGAGGTCCCCACCGAGGAGTCGACGATCCGCACGCCATGCCGGCTGACGGCCGTGATCTGTCCCTTCCCAATCAGTACCTGCGTAGCCCCAGTGACCAAGATCCCGTTCGACTGACGCTCACCAGGCTGATTCTCCCGGTTTCCATCCAAGGAGAATCCCGATATCTCGATATCGTCGGCTCCAACTTCGATCAAATCCTCGTCGGCGCCATCAGCTAGTCGAAGATTCAACCCCTCAAGTGTAAGGCCGGGAGTCGTCACGACAAGGGACTCCTCGAGCGTGTATTGGACTGAGGAATCGAATCGGACTGTCTCACCTGGTGTGGCCGCGTCAATAACGGGCTGTGGATGCTCACTGTCGGTCTCGACGACCATGCAGGCCCGTTCCTTGGATGTGTATATAAGGCCTCACCATAACTCCACCGATCACGGTAGACGGACAACAACTGAGGATACCCGCTCCAGCGTTGCTGGCTGCCAATCTTACGACGATCGGGCTACATATGAGTAATACCCGGTCTTGATGGGGCTCACTCTAGATTGACACCGTTCGACGATCTCGTCATATCTAAAAGTATGTTATTACTAATCGAATGATACTTAATAGGAATCTTAGTGCTTCCTTTCCGGCCCAAGTGTCGGAGTATGTTCTTCTCACATCGCAAACTATCCTCAGTTGAGCACGGTCTGGTAAACGGATATTCGGAATTGGTGTATCAATGTAAATGTGTCCGAGATCAGATTTAACGTGTAGAGCGGGCTGTAACGATCGTCCAGTTTTTCGCTGGTCTCTTGGGGGATAAGACGGAGCTCATAGATACAAGGGTCAAACCCATCAGCCATTCACTGACAACAGGTCGGTAATGAGGCTCGCCGGCTCGACACGGGTACTCGAAATTCGCAGTTAGTGGTTCGATCAGGAGCTATTAGATGAGCTTTTTCACAATAGCGCTTGTTGGTGATCGAATAGTTGGTCAGTCGGGGCTCACCATCAACACCCATTTCACCACCTGGGCAAAGCCCATCTACACTTTAATTCTCATATTCAATCCATTCTTTGTGACAACAGATTCTATATTAATGGCTCATATAAATAGCAAGCACTATCCTAGTTGAGACTAGGTACTGTGCAATGGCAAAATTGGATAATATTACTGTCGAAGAATTGCGCGAAAAACTCGACGAAGTCGACGATCCGAAGGCGACCAAACGGTTGATGTTGGCGATCCTTTACAAGGAAGGACCATCCGTCCCGATGATCGCGGAGATGTACGATATGCGGGATGAGACCATCTACAGCTGGTTTACGCAGATGGAAGAGGACCCGCTTGATGAGGCAATTTTCGATGATCCTCCACCTGGCCGCCCGTCGAAACTCACCCATGATGAAAAACATCAATTCAAAGAAGCGTTACATCAACCACCCGATGAGTCCGGCTTCGATGAACCGGCATGGACGCGGCCACTTGCCGAACAGTATCTCAAACATGAATTCAATGTAACGTATCACGAACGCCACGTACGACGGCTGATGAACGAACTCGACGTCTCATGGCACTCGCCCCGCCCGCAGCCGCCGACCCCAGATGAGGAGGAACGCGAAGAGTCACAGAAAGACTTCAAAAAAATTTGATTCAGAAACATTTGACACGTATCGTACCGTCGTAATCGATCAAGCGCGGAAAGCGCTCGGCTGTGATTTGACTTATGCGTAGTTTCCGTTAGGAGAACGCGTCTCGTTGCCGTATTGGCGGACCTACGAGGCCGAGCGGTTGCTCGGGGCAGTCACGGAAGACGGCGAAAGTTTCTACGCATCAGTCGCAGATTCGTTCACGAGTGATGTGACGATTTCGTACTCACGAGCTCTCCAGGAGGAGTTTGGAAAGAAGTTATTCGTCGTCTTGGACAACGCGTCGGACTTTTCGTAGAACAAAGTGCACGAGTTCATCGAGCACTCACAGATGCGGATCACACATTTACTGACCGGATCGCCAGACATGAACCCTGTCGAGGAATGTTAGCGGCAGCTCAAACAAGCACTTGGCAACAGGTTGTTCGACTCGATTGATGAACTCTGCCAGCGATTTGGGATGCCTTTGATGATATTACACCACATGATATTCTCGATTATTTATGTCCTTGAGTATGGAACGACGACGAGGACGAGACCGATGCTCCCGAGGACGGGTAACCCAACCCAAAAATAGCTTCCGGTCGTCTACTAGGACGATCCGTGGCTGATCGGTGGAGAAATCAACGGGCCCGCGCCAAAGGACCGAGGTTTCTCCTCGTTCCGAGGGCTCTGGATCGACCGATTACAACGTGTAAGGCTCGTCCCACCGAATCCGGAGGGTAGTCCCCTCGTCGAGGAACATCGCCGAAATGGCGTCGCCCGCGTGAAGCCGGTCACCCTCATCCACCGCGAATCCGTCCCCGGCAAAGGAGTACCGGACGATGCCATATTCCCGGGGAAACGCCCGGCGTTCGGTTTCTATCGAGAGGTCCCGGATTGTCATCTCGCGGTTGGTAGCCGTCTCGGCGGCCTCGGCAGTTCTTTCGCGGCGATCCCGGAGACGGTCGAGATATGGATCGGGATCGTCCTCGATGTCGGCCTGCAGGGACTCAAAGGACGCTATGTCGGCGTCGTCGTTGAGCCGGAACCGGTGTTCGATGGTCCACGTCGCCGTGTCGCCATCGTCGAGATGAGTGTCGAGGACGATGTCGTCCGGATCGATATCCTCATTGAGGCCATGCTTATAGATGTTCGACTCCCCGACCACCGTCCTGACCGAGACTACGACGAAAAGTAACAGCACAAGTGTAAGAAGACCGAGATTCGTTCCGCGCCGCATTGTTCAGTACGCTTACCTGTATGGACTATGCACAAATACGCTTGTCCAAACCCAATGACCTCCGGTTTGACTGGCAACCGTTCTCTGTTGATTTTTCTTTCGGTGACCGTTATCTCCTACTCATATGATTCGACGATCTCCAGAACAATGGCCATCTCGATGCTCGATCACTCGGCCAAGGCTGAGTATCCTAATTCAAAATTTCGAGTTTATTTGGGACCCTCAAACGATCGTTAACGGCGAAAACTTACTTGATCGGGCTTCGCTCATCTCATCATATGGATACCGGCGACGAACGGGGAGAGGATCTCCAGGTACTTCGGAATAAGCGAGACGCGACGCGCTATCAGATCTTGGTGCAGATCGCCGAGCGTCAGCCAGCGGTGAACCAGGCCGAAATCGCGGACCCCCTTGACGTTACGCCGCAAGCCGTCAGCGAATATCTCAACGATCTTGTCGAAAAGGGCCACGTGAAAAAACTCGGGCGCGGCCGTTGGGAGATTACTACTGAAGGCGTCGACTGGTTGATCTCACAAACCGATGACCTCCGAGAATACACCCGATACGTGTGGGAAGAAGTCATTGAACAAGGGGGCGTCGAATCGGCCGTCGCGACGACTGCTATCTCGGAGGGGGACCGGGTCACATTGAGCATGGAGGACGGAACCCTCCGTGCCGAGTCGGGAGATGCTGGCCCGGCGACGGCCACCGCGGTCACTGACGCGGAGCCGGGCGTCGAAGTGGGGGTTACAGACTTCAAAGGAATACTAGATTTCGAAGTCGGCCACGTTACCGTCTTCGGTATCCCATCCGTGCAAGATGGAGGGAGTCAGGCACGGGATGCTGCGGAGTTCCTCAAATTCGCCTCAGATCACGAGCTCGTCGCCGTTGCGGGTACGGAAGCACTCGTTGCGGCGGAAACTGCGGGCGTAACGCCCGATCTCCGTTTCGGGACGCCGGACGCAATCCAGGAGGCAGCCCTGAAGGGATTAAGCGTTTTTCTTCTCGCGGTTTCACACGATATTTCGCGGCACACCGATCGACTACGCGAATACGACATTCCGTACGAAGTGGTCGACGATGGCGAGTGACGGTTGGTTAATGATTCGTTGATACGATCCCGGCTCCGAACTCGCGGGGCGATGTTCTGGCTATCGGGGCATGGATATAGCTAGTAGACAATGTACCTCTCGTTGGTCTGCCCCCCGCACAGCGTTCCATCGACCTATCGAAGCTCAGTTTCGTAAGGGCCGTCGCGTTGATCCGGCGAAATTTCGGTCGGGTCGGCCATAGCTGTTTCCTCTTCTGGGTCGAGTCGGTCCTGAATTGCGTTGTAGACATTATTCGTCGCAACGGTTTTCGCGACCTCGCGTAACGAAGTATAGATTTCGTGGCCCCGTTCCCCTGCGTGATTGCGATCGGATAAGGGACGATCTTCAGCAATGATCAGTGTGTCGCTGGCATGTGCGACCTCTATATTAGGTAGGTTTCCAGGATGGAGCTCGACGTCGACTAGGACGGTTACATCCGCAGTCCGGACGATTTGAGATAATTTCGGCTTCACCGACTCATCGACCACCGCGAACGGCGGGACTTCAATCATCTCGAGTCCGAGTAACTGCGCCGTTTCGTGGCTCGCTGCCCCTTCCTGTACCGCCCCGATCGAGACCTCGTATCCGGCCGCACACAGCTCGTAAAGTAACCGCGTCGTCCTGCCGCCGCCACCGATAACGTGAACGTGCCCGCCCGCACCCTGACCGTAGTCATCAGATAAGGCGGTGACGCGAACTGCTCCGGTGATAGGGTGTCGCGTGACCATCGCCCGGCTGTCGAAGGCGCCTTTCAGGTGCTCTGTCGTCAGGACTTCTCCCGGTTCACCTCGGGCCATCTTTTTACCCTCCTCCAGCAGGAGCAGTTCGTCACAGTAACGAGCGGCCAGGTTCAGATCGTGAATCGCTGCGATGACAGTTTTCCCGTCTCGGACAAGCTCTCGGACGAGTTCCAACGTCCGGATTTGGTGATTGATATCGAGGCTGGCCGTGGGTTCGTCAAGAAGGAGTAGCGGGGTATCCTGTGCGAGCGCCCTGGCGAGGAGCACGCGCTGGCGTTCGCCCCCGCTAACTTCACTGACCGAGCGATCCGCAAAGTCCATCACCTCGGTACGCATCATCGCTTCTTCGACCGCGTTTCGGTCCGCGCGTTCACCTCCACTGAACCGAGAGATATACGGCGTCCGCCCCATCGCGACGATTTCTCGGACGTTGAAATCGAATGAGAGCGACGTATCCTGGGGGACGACGGCTACCTTCCGGCTGACTGCGCGAGACGGGAGTGAATGGACGGCTTCGCCGTTCACCTGGACAGAGCCTTCGTCGGGTGTAATGGCGGCTGTGATCGTCCGTAAAAGCGTCGTCTTTCCCGCTCCATTTGGACCGATCAATCCGAGGAAATCTCCCCTCTCTACGATCGAACTTACGCCATCCAGTGCCGTGACATCACCCAACTGCACGGCGACGCTATCGATCGTAACGATTGGTGAGGCTTCTGTCGGCGAATCCGCAAGTTCTTGATCCTCGTCATTGTCCTGCGGGTCCTCCGTTGGGAGTTGATGGGGCGAGCTCATAAGGCATACACCTTCCGTCGGCGTAACAGGAATAAGAAGAATGGGGCGCCTAGTGCCGCCGTGACGATTCCGACTGGAATCTCTCCTGGACCAGATCGAGCAAGAGTATCCGTCGCCACGAGGAAGGCGGCACCGGCCAGTGCACTAGTCGGGAGCAGAATACGGTGATCCGGTCCCACCAGCAAACGCATCATATGCGGGACGATGAGTCCGACGAATCCGATAACCCCGGAGACCGCGACGGCGGCCGCGGTGACGAGACTGGAGACCCCCAACAGCACCCGCTTCGTCTGTTCAACTTCGATGCCCAGATTATGGGCCTCTTCCTCCCCCAGCAAAAGTACGTTCAGGTCCCTACCATAGGCGAGCAATACGATGACGAGAGGTGGCAGCATCAGGAACAAAATTTTGACCCGCGACCAGGTGGCGAAATGGAGGTGGCCCATCAGCCAGAATACGGCCTCCTGCATACTTTCTCCACTCCGCAAGAGCATGAACGAAATTATTGCACCAAGAAATGTGGACACTGCGATTCCCGCCAACAGGAGCGTCGCCACTGGCGTTCGTCCGCCTTCCGTCGCCAGCCCGTAGACCACGAAGGCCGCGACAACCCCACCGATCAGCGCCGCCGACTGTAACTCCAGTCCGAAGGGAAGAGCGAACGGCAGAGTGATGGCTGCGACCGCACCGACCGCAGCGCCCGACGAGACGCCGATGATGGAAGGGTCGGCCATCGGATTCCGGAAGAATCCCTGCATGACGGTGCCGGCGATCGCCAGGGATAACCCGACTAGTGCGCCCAACGCGATGCGCGGGAGGCGAATCTGCCACACGATAATGCTGTCACTTTCTGTCACGTTATAGGAGAAGACGTGGGTCATCTCAACAGCGATGGGAATGATTGGAAGTGACCGGTAATCGCTGCTCGAGCCGAACTGGACCGAGGTTGGCACCGCCACCTCGTTGAGCAGAATTTTGAGGATTACCGTTGGCTCGATACCGACCGGCCCGATCGCGACGCTGAGTAGCATCGTGAGAAAGAGAAGTACAGTCAACCCCGCCGACCAGATTACGGTTCGGACGCGGAGCCGCATGTATTGACAAGCGTGGTTGCAATAGATAAATATTTATTGAATTGACGAGGTAGCTGAAATGGCATGCGGACTGCACTGGTTATCCTGGCGGTGGTATTGATGGTCGGAGGAGTCGTGGCACCTGTCTCAGCCGCGGACAGTAACGCGTCCTCCGCCGACATCAACATCGAATGTGAATACCCGGTCACAGTAGAGGATGCCACTGGGACGGAGATAACGGTGGAGGAGCCACCTGACCGCGTGGTGACGACGAATCCCAGCGCGGCACAAGTCATGTGGGAGATCGGTGCTTTCGAGCGAGTTGTGGGACTTACTGAGTGGGCCCTATACTTGGATGGGGCCGAAGACCGAGAACTGATTTCGAGTAATGATGAGCCCATCGTTCGCGAGCGAGTCGTGGACTTAGAACCCGACCTCATCCTGGCCCCAAACGCGACGGAAACGGAGACGGTTGAACAGCTTCGCGAGGTCGGTTTGACGGTCTATCACTTCCCGATGGCTGAAGACCTGGATGACGTCTCCGAGAAGACAGCTGTCATCGGGGAACTCGCGGGCGAGTGTGAGGGCGCCGAAGAGACCCTCGACTGGATGGACGAGCGGCTGAGCATCGTCGAAGACGCGGTCGAAGGCGAGGAACGTCCTACAGCCCTCTACATGTTCTTTGATTTCACCGTGGGTTCGGAGACGTTCATTAACGAACTTATCGAATTCGCGGGGGGTGAAAACGTGGCCGCGGAGGCTGGAATCGTCGGGTTCCAACCGATCAGTGAAGAAGTCGTTATCGACGAAGACCCCGAATGGATCATCCTCAACTCCGATGACCCCGCGCTGCCGGATACTGACGCCGTGAACCAAACCACGGCCGCCCAGGAGGATCAAGTCGTCATCGTCGAGATCGAACATCTCAACCAACCGGCTCCGCGAAACGTGCTGGCGATCACGACGCTCGTCGAGCACTTCCATCCGGAGGCATTTGCCGAAGCTGAAGAGGCAGCGATCGCTGACGACGCTACCGATGATCTGGAGGAAGCGGATGATGCTGATGGCACTGAATCTGAGACTGTGGCCGATGAAGACGACACGATTCCTGGTTTTGGACCGGTCATCGCTCTGGTTGCCATGCTCGGAGCGGCCTTGTGGTTGCGTAAGATTCGATAGGATCGATCCCTCGGAGAGACGAGCCTACTGCCGCAAATATAGCCCACCCAGCAACGGCGGGTAAGCCTCCCGACGATCTTTCAGCTTCTGGCAACCCAGCGGCGTTTGACGTGCCGCGACGTTCTAGCAGATGATCCGCTCATCGTAGCGATCGACGTATCCGTTTATCGTTCACTTAGACTGCCCTGAAATGAGCGACCTCGTCCGCTTCCCACGAGATGTGGTCGTACGTCTCCGGGTAGAGTATCTTGGCGATGACTTCTAACGTGCGGACGACCCGCGGCCCGTGTCGGCTTGAAAGTTCACCGTCCACCAAATAGACGCGATCCTTCTCGACAGCCGTGAGATGTTGCCATCCCGGTCGATCAATCAGATGCTCCATATCTTGACGAATCTCCGGGATTGTCCGTCCGCATGGAGAGACTATGAGAACATCAGGATCGTACGCGACGACATCGCCCCAGTCGATCACCTTCCCGTGCTCACCTGGCGATCCAAATCCAACTTTTGCACCCAGGAGGTCGATGATCTCGGGAACCCACAAGCCGTGACACCTGAGCGCATCCGTCCATTCGAGACAGACTACATGCGCCGGATCCGACACGGCCGGAAGTTCACGAACGACATCGTCGATCCGATTCTGCAGACTGGTGCCGAGTTCGTTGGCGCCCGATTCATAGCCGAGGGTGCCCCCCAGCCGGTCGATGGTCTCGAGGATTTCCCCGATGGTCGTCGGACCCACGGAGACGAGCTCCGGCTCCCCTTCGAGTTTTTCCATCGATTCGGCAGTCATGCTTTCGGGGACTGCACATACCTCACAAAGCGATTGCGTAACCAGCACGTCAGGCTGGAGATCTCGAAGATCTTCCGTGACTACACGGAAGTAGCTATGCTCGCCGTGATGGTGGTCGTCGACAACCGCGTCGATGTCCTTCGCGTCCGAGGAGGCCCTTTGGTTTAGCTTGCTCTCGGTGACAATTGGCAGGTCTTGAATGTCTTCCGGGTGGTTGCACCTGTGGGAACGGCCGACGAGACTATCGGTCGCCCCGATGGCGGTAACGAGTTCGGTCGCACTTGGGAAGAGTGAAACCGTTCGCATTGACTTCTCCGGTAAGACCAATTCACGCTGGTCGTTTAAACGTATGCACCGGAAAATGAATATATCTGAGGCACCCACAGCCATCTCGTTTGATCTGTTCGGCACGCTCGTGCAAGTCGACGCCCCCGCCGATCCCGCGGGTGCCGTGGCTACCGAGCTCACCTCACGGAATATCTCTGTCCCCGATAGCTGGCCCCAAACTTACGCCGAGTCTCATATCGATACAGCCAACGGCGAAGAAGTCCCGCTCCAACACCACGTCGCGGCCGTCCTCGAGAACCAGCAGGGTGCCATCGAAACCGATCGCGAGGTGTGGAGGGCAGAAATAGATCGAGCAGTCACGAAAGCCTTTGACAGCGACGTCTGCACACGTCCCGGTGCCATTGAAGCGGTGGAGGCAGCTCGCGACAATGGCCCGGTCGGCATCCTCTCGAACTGTAGTCTTCCGGGACTGGCGCGCCGCTCGATTCGTCGATCGGAGTTGTCTGTTGATGCATTTGACGCGATCGTTACCAGCGTGGAATGTGGTTGGCGCAAACCCAACCGACGCGCATTCCTTTCGATCGCCGACGTGCTCGAGGTACCGGCCAGCGACCTCCTGCACATCGGCGACGATGAACACGCGGATGGCGGTGCCTCCCACGTTGGAGCCCGGACGGTCTTAACGGAGGAAATCTCGCTTCGCGAGTTTGCTGAACTCCTACGAGGATCCGAATGATCTCACCGCCAGCGGCCGCGATGGGAGTCGCGGTCGCGCTCGACGCTGGGATGGGGGAATTTCCTGAACGATTCCATCCCGTAGCAGTGTTCGGCCGTTTCGTGGATCTATTCGATCGCGAGTGGCGCCATCCTCAGGCAGTCGGGGTTCTTCTCGCGTTGGGACTGCCGGCGATCGCAGCGATGCTCATGGGAGGGATCGTGACGTTCGCAATCGACCTGCACCACCTGTCGGGCGTGGTGGTCGCCGGACTCGTCCTTTTCAGTACGATCAGTCTCCGGATGCTATTGGTCGTCGTCCGGGATGTCGTGGACCTGACCAACTCAGATATTGCACGGGCGCGTTTGGAGGTGCGATCACTCGTCGGTCGTGATACCAGCGTTCTTGCACCCAGCGAGATCCGCAGTGCCGCAATTGAAAGCCTCGGCGAGAACTTGTCCGATGGCCTGGTCGCACCTTTATTCGGGTTCGCGATCGGGGCACAGGTTTCGGTGGCCGTGGGCGTCGGTATGGCTGTCTGGATCAAGGCAGTGAACACCCTAGACTCGATGTTGGGCTACGAAACCAAGGACATCGGCTGGGCGAGCGCGAGACTCGACGACCTAGTGATGTGGATACCGGCACGATTGACGGCGATACTGATCTCGGTTGCAGCGAGGGATCCACGATCCTTACTCCGGGCGCGACCCTTTGTGAACAAGCCGCGATCTCCGAACTCTGGATGGCCGATGGCCACGATAGCCGAGGTACTCGGCGTCCGGTTACAAAAACCGGGCGAATACACGCTCAATCCGTCCGGTCAGGATCCGACGAGTGACCACGCCCGCCGGGCAATCCGCGTCGCGGCTGTTGCGGGCTTTCTCGCCGTCGCTATTACAGGGGTGACGGTATGGTCTTAACTGCGTTTCGCGGGGCACTGGGCTTTCTCTCCCGGCTTCCCATTGGCCGGGACGACGCGTCGTGGGATGCCTTCCGCGAGAGGCCCGAGATGTTCCCGCTCGCCGGTTACGCGATCGGGTTCTTGGTCGCACTGCCGCTTCTGCTTCCGCTCCCGACGGGGACGGTCGCGTTCGCGTTTGTCATGTGGTTGTACCTCGTGACTGGTGTCAACCACCTTGATGGACTCGCTGACGTGGGAGATGCCGCGGTGATCCACGGGGATCCGTCCAGACGACGGCAGGTGATGACGGACACGACTGTCGGGGTGGGTGCGGTTGCCGCCGTCGTGATCGTAATCTTGGGAGTTGCCCTCGCCGGCTTCACGCTCGCCAACGCTCCGCTGACAATGTTGGGGTTGGTGATTGCCGCGGAGGTTGGAGCGAAACTCGGGATGGCAATCATCGCGTGTTTCGGAACGGCAACCCACCAAGGAATGGGATCCGCACTGACGGATCATGCGGATCCACGGTCCGTCTGGTTGCCGATACTCGTCGCAATCCCCGCGGGGGCGTTGACGTTTCCACATATGGCCGCGGCCGTCGCGTTAGGAGGCGCTATCCTTGGAACGGTGGGTGTGATGTGGTGGGCAAAAACACGATTGGGTGGTGTCAGCGGCGATGTGTTCGGAGCAGGCAATGAGATCGCTCGTGTCGTCGGTCTCCACGTTGGGGTGATCGCATGGATGCACTTTTGATGTGTGGCGGCGAGGGAACGCGCCTTGACGCAAGGGTTGAGAAACCGCTCTTCGAGATCGCAGACAGACCGATGATCGAGCACGTGGCGACCGCCCTCTTGGAGAGCCGGGTCGACACGATTCATCCGGTCGTCTCACCGAATGCCCCCGAAACTCGACGGTATGTTCGGGACCAATGCCCGTCCGTGATCGAGACGCCAGGGGAGGGATATGTGCATGATCTCGATCTAGCAATCGACGTAGTAGACCCGCCGGTCCTCTCGGTCGCCTGTGACCTTCCCTTGATCGATGCGGAAGTCGTCGATAAGGTTCTCAATACCCACGAGCAGGGATCACTGACTGTCTGCCTTCCGACAGCGCTCAAGGAGATGTTGAACGTGGGTACCGACCTGTCATACGACCGCGACGGCAGGGAACTCACCCCGGCCGGGGTCAACATCGTCTCGGATTCAGGGGAGGAATCGATGCACGTGAGCTACGATCTCCGCCTCGCCGTGAACGTCAATCGCCGATCGGACGCAGAGATCGCGGAGCGGTTGCTATGAGGTTCGTCCTCGTGATTGGGACGACCGAGACGGCATCCATCGATGGCATCAGCGCCGCCGGGGCCACCAGGGAATTAATGACTCACACTCCCTCAGCGGACGCTGAGATCGTCGAATACGGGAAGCCAGTCTATGCCCCCGTCACACCGATCAGCCCGAGTGGGTGTCCGACGCCCGCCGTGATGACTCGCGGTGTCAGGGAGCTGATCGACTTCGATTTGACTGTGATCGAGTCGGGACTCAGCACGCAAACCGCCGCGCCGACCGTTGAACTCGGAGATCAACCTGGGTTGGAAATCCGGGAGTCGTCGTGTGTGCCGAACGCAGAACAGGTCGTCGAATCCGCCCGAACGTTCGGGCAGGCGTTGCCAACTGATGAGGTGGTTATCGGGGAGAGCATCCCAGGGGGTACGACGACGGCGTTCGGCGTGCTATCAGCTCTGGGGGAGCCGTACACTGTCTCTTCGTCGCTGATGAACAATCCACTTAATCTCAAAGAGGAGGTGGTCGCGGCAGGCCTCGAAGCGAGTGGGCTCCAAGCAGGTGAGGCGACCGGGGACCCATTGAGAGCATTGCGATGCATGGGTGATCCTGTGCTCGCCGCCGTGACTGGGCTTGCCATCGGGGCGATTGAATCGGACACGACTGTATGGTTAGCGGGGGGAACCCAAATGCTGACAGCCGGCGCCCTGATCCGCCATTTCGGTATTGAGGTGCCGCTCGGACTGGCGACCACCCCCTTTGTCGTCCGGGATGACACAATCGAGATCGGTGAAGCGACGCATGATCTCGGCATCTCACTTTCCGTTAGTGACCCGGAATTCGAGCGGGCCGATCATGCCGCACTCAATCCGTATGTTAAGGGGGCGGCGAAGGAAGGAGTAGGAATGGGCGGTGCGCTCATGCTCGCAGACCGAAGGGGGACCCAGATGGTTCACGTGCGAGATCGGATTATAGACTGTTACGAGCGGTTGGTGAGCACCAATGGATCGTGAGGCGGCTCGGACGGTAGAGCGGGTCGCCCATGGGAGTAGCGACGACCCGTCGTTACTCGATTTTAGCGCCAACGCAAATCCCTCGATACCGGACGGTGTGACGGAGGTGTACGAGGCCGCATTGGAACGCTCGCGGTCGTACTCGCCGGAACCACCGACGGATTTCCGCGAGTCGGCGGCCGAGTACGTTCAGTGCCCCCCAGACCGGGTCATTCCAACCCCCGGAGGGATGGCCGCACTTCGGTTAGCGATCCAACTCGTCGTGGACCCGGGCGACTCCGTGCTGGTGCCTGCGCCGAGTTTCGGCGAGTATGCGCGGGAAGTCCGGCTCCAAGGTGGGACTCCGACGTTCGTCGATTCTCACGAAATCCTCGAGGCGGATACTGCGGACCACTGTATGGCGATCGTCTGCAATCCGAACAATCCGACTGGCGAAACCTACGAAGAGGACACCATCAGCACCTTCGTGGATCATTGCCGCCATCAGGACACCGTAGTTCTGCTCGACGAGGCGTTTCTGGACTTCACGGATCAACCTTCGCTGGCGGGAGTCAACGGCGTCATTGTTGCTCGATCCTTAACGAAGATGTTCGGTCTACCGGGCATTAGGATGGGCTTTGCGGTCTCCAGCAGTGAGCTGTTGGAGTCTCTCGCGGGGGCGCGACCTCCATGGAACGTTGGGATGCCAGCCCTCGAGGTGGGCACGTACTGCATGCAGCAAACGGATTTTGTCAGTGAAACGAAGGCAAGGGTCCGGAGTGAGCGCAAGCGGTTGCGTGCGGCGTTGAATGATCGGTTCGAGATCTACTCTTCTGATTCCCCGTTCCTGCTGATTGATACGGGTGATAGGGATGTTGACGAACTGTTGAAATCTGCACGGCAGCAAGGGCTCTTCCTCCGGGACGCGCGAACATTCCAAGAGCTCACCTCGCATGTTCGGATTGCGATCCGCCTCCCATCCGAGAATGACCGCCTCATCGAGTTTTTCAAACATGTTTGAGACGACAATCCGCGCAGGGGTCCTACAAGTGAGCTCAGAGAACTGTCGATGGTTCTCGACCACCTGGAACGGCGGCTATTCGACCGGCAATGTAGCCTATGCGATCACGGTGCCAGAGGGGTGGAACGAGACTGATCTCAATGAGTACCAAAAAATTCGACGTGAACGGGCGGAATTCGTAGGTACCGGACCGACGTTGTTCACAGGCGTCAGCCTCGATCACGTCCGCGGCGCCCGAGCCGACTCCATTGAAGTCTATGCGACCGTCGGGTTGTCCAATCCTGCGACCCTACCGATGGAAACCACTGACTCCGAAGCTGAACCTTACGTTGGGGACGACGAATACTTCGCGGGGACGGTCAATCTGATCGTCGGCACTACTCGAGCTCTCACTGACGGCGCATTAGGGAATTTGCTTGCCACGGTGATCGAGGCCAAGACGGCCACACTGATGGCCGAAACCGGTTTTACAGGTACGACCAGTGACGCCGTAGTAGTTGCCTCGGATCCGGCCGGCGAGCGGGCGAGATTTGTAGGCAGTGCCACCAGAATCGGAAATGCGACGAGAGCGTGCGTCCGTGACGCAGTGCGAGCAAGCCTAGCATCCCGTTATCCCGCTTCGGAGTACCCCAATACAATTGATGAGGCCGAATATGGCGTTATCACATCCCAACGAACTGAGGTTTTCCAAATTAGATAACATTGCTGGGCCAAAAGGCGACCTCACGCGGAATCTTAACTCAGGTCCATGCGAGGGCAATTATTATTTAACTAATGCAAGTAAGACAGACTAGGGATGGCATGAGTACGTTGTTTCCAATCGACCCTATCCGACGAGCAGCGTATCGTGAGCAGTTTGACGAGCGCGCAGGCCCAGAATTATGCCAGCAGCCAATTGTGGTTGACCATTCGAAAATTGCCAATGCCGTCCACGTTAATTTCACTGAATGGGTAGGTCTCTCTGAATTCGAGAGGTTGGGACTTGACGCACAACATATGTCAAGAGTCCTGACAACAGCGGTTGATGTGACACATGCTCGCCAATTTTCTAGTCCATCAACTCTAAGCCCCCAGGGTCGTCGCGAATGAAAGGCATTGTTCTCGCGGGAACCGCCTCCAGCGTCGGGAAGACAGTCGCGACGCTCGCAGTGATTCGCGCCCTGGAAGGGGAGGACATGGACGTTCAACCCGCAAAAGCCGGACCAGACTTCATCGACCCCAGCCATCACGCTGTCCTCGCGGGTCGTCCCTCTCGAACCCTCGACCGGTGGCTCCAAGGCGAACGAGGCCTTCGCGAGAACTACTATCGGGGCAAAGGAGACGTCTGTGTTGTCGAGGGCGTAATGGGGCTCTACGATGGCGATCGCTCGAGTACGGCTCAGGTAGCAGAAACGCTCGACTTACCCGTGGTCCTCGTCGTGGACGGCAGTGCGCGAATGGAAAGCGTCGCAGCAAGCGCCCTGGGGTTTCGTGACTATGCCACCCACGCAGGACGAGACATCCACGTTGCCGGAATCATTGCCCAGCGAACACACGGAGGACGGCATGAGCGTGGGATACGCGAGGCGTTGCCCGATGATCTAACGTATTTTGGTCGAATTCCTTCCCGGCAAGACCTCGAGATTCCGGAGCGCCACCTCGGTCTCCATATGGGGGCGGAGGCGCCACTGGAGCCGGCCGACCTGGATGCAGTCGCCGAACATCTCGAGGTCGATGGCTTGGTCGAAGCGGCCCGCGAACCGCCGCGACCATCAGTACCCCGAGAACCCGATCAAACGAACAAACGAGTGGCTATCGCCCGCGACGAAGCCTTTCGGTTCGTCTATCCGGCGGTCCTAGAACGCCTTGATTCCCGGGGCGAGGTCGTGGAGTTTGCGCCGACCGACGGGGAAGAGTTGCCCGCCTGCGATGGCGTGTATCTGCCGGGTGGTTATCCGGAACTCCACGCTGACCGATTGTCCGGCTCGCCAGCCATCGAGGAGCTTTCCGATCGCGCCGCTGGCGGTCTCCCCATCCTCGGCGAATGTGGTGGGATGATGGCCCTTGCCGAATCATTGACGACGTCCGACGGGACGACACACAAAATGGCCGGAGTTTTGCCAGCAGACATCCGCATGCACGACCGATTTCAGTCGCTCGATCACGTCGAACTCAAAGCAAATTCGGACACACTGATCGCGGGTGCGGGCGAATCACGACGGGGTCACGAGTATCACTACTCCAGTACCGACGTCGCGGCGGATGCGAAATTCGCGTTCGAGATGCTCCGCGGCGATGGCATTGACGGGCAGCGTGACGGGCTGATCGAATACGCGACGTTGGGAACGTACAGCCATCTCCACGCGGACAGCGGTGCGTTTGACACCTTCATTGAGGCCTTGTAATCATGCCAACCGAAAACGACACTCCCGAGACAGACCGCGAATCGGTGCTTGAGCAAACCCCGGGAAAGGGGCGATCACCTACTCCCCGCGCCATCGAACCGAGCGTACCCGACGAGTTCGGTCTCGTTCAGGTGTGGTGGGGAGACGGGAAAGGGAAAACGACCGCTGCAATGGGGATGGGATTTCGGGCGGCCGGCCACGGTTATCGCGTTCACATGGTCCAGCTGATGAAAGGCGGTGCCTCAAGCGTCGAAGATGCCCGAGGGGAGTACAACGCGATCGAAGCGTTCCCTGGCTTCACCTACGAGAATCTCGGCCATTATGGCTGGCACGGGATGCGAGATGGCTCGGAGGAAGACGACCATGCGGCGAAGGCGCGGTCAGGTTTCGAGCGCCTCAAGGAACTCGTCGCAACGGCGCCCGAGACTGCCGAACCGATTTCGTTAGATGCCCCACCCGAGGAGGGCTTGCACATGCTCATCGTTGACGAGATACTGTACGCAGTCAACCGTGAGTTGATCCCTCCGACCGAATTGCTCGCGTTGATCGAATCGAAGCCGGCCCACCTCGAACTCGTACTGACCGGCGGACACGAGGAGCCAACCTACCTCTCAGATCATGCCGATCTAATCAGCGAGGTCCGCAAGATGAAACATCCGATCGACGCCGGCCAGCGGGCACGAAAAGGTACTGAATATTGATGAACAAGACGGTCCTCGTCGCGGGGACTGCCAGCCACGTCGGCAAGAGCACGATCGTCGCTGGACTCTGTCGCCTCTTAGCGCGCCGTAACGTTTCGGTCGCTCCGTTCAAGGCCCAGAACATGAGTAACAACGCCCGCGTCACGTTGAGCCCTGATGGATCATGGGGCGAGATCGGGGTCTCTCAGTATGTCCAGGCCCAGGCGGCCATGGTGCCACCCAGCACTGATCTGAACCCCGTACTTCTCAAGCCCCGTGGCAACGAGGAAAGCCAGCTTGTCATCCACGGGGAGGCGCGGACCCACCTCTCGGCGGGTCGGTACTACGAGGATCACTGGGAAAAAGCCCGACAGGCGGCGATCGAGTCCTATCAGCGACTCGCGAATGCTTACGACGTGATTATCGCGGAGGGTGCGGGAAGTATCGCGGAGATCAACTTGCACGAACGGGATCTCGCCAACGTCGAAACTGCGGAATTCACGGACGCAAGGATTGTGATCGCGGTCGATATCGAACGGGGTGGGGCGTTCGCGAGCCTCTACGGCACGATCGAATTAATGCCGGAGCGGCTCCGAGACCAGGTCGCAGGGGCGGTCATCACGAAATTTAGAGGCGACGAGAGCCTACTGGACCCGGGGATCAAGGAAATCGAATCACGCACCGGTGTCCCGATCGTCGGTATCCTTCCCTACGAGGATCCGGGATTGCCAGCGGAAGATAGCGTCTCCCTACCCCCGGAGGACACCAAGGCAGTCGTGGGTGACGAGGACGAGATTCCCGACAGCGATAGCGTGATCATTGGGGTTCCGAGGCTACCACGTATCTCCAATTTCACTGACCTTGAACCGCTGAGCCGGGTTCCCGGAGTTCGGATCGCCTACCTTCCCCTCGACGCTCGGATCGATGGCTGTGACGCCATCGTTATTCCAGGATCAAAGAATACGGTCGATGATCTGCTGGTGGCGAAAAAGGCCGGATTTGGTGAAGCCCTCCGGGATTTTCAGGGGCCGGTTGTCGGACTCTGTGGCGGGTATCAGATGCTCGGTGAGCGGATCACGAACGCCGCGATTGAGGGCACCACCCAACGTGACGCCGTGGACGGCTTCGGCCTACTTCCGGTCGACACCCGCTTTTCAACGGATAAGCACGTCGAGTGTGTGTCACTGCGGCTCGAAGGGTCGGGCCCGTTGGCCGGCGCGTCCGGGATCGTGACCGGATACGAAATCCACATGGGTCGAACGACAGTCAAGGGTTCACTCGATCGACCACTCGGCAAGTCGAGCTGCGCGACGGATTGGATCCTGGGGACATACCTCCACGGCTTGTTCGAAAACGCGATCGCTCGAACAGCCTTCGTCGAGGCGATCCACCGGTATATCGGCTCGGAGCCGCCAACCGAGTGGCAGACAGCGCATTCGCCACACGATGCGGCCGCGGATCTTCTAAAAGGGAACCTGGATCTGAGTTATCTCGACTTGCCGGGCTGACTCGCGCTGACCGTAGTTCGTAGCGCCTCGGGTCAACGCGGGGAAGCCTCGTGATGGTTGCCGAATTCGACCTACACGTCCGTGAGTTGGACTTTTCCCTATCCAAGAGAACCATACCCGGGAACGTGGCGTAGGGATAATATCCTGCCGAGAGACGTGCCAAATGGAGCCATGCGCGTTGTCTCGTTGATCCCGTCGGCCACGGAGATCCTTTTCGCACTCGATGAGCAACCTGTCGGCATTTCCCACCAAGCCGAACATCTGCCGGGGACCGACGAGATTCGGGTCGTGACGCGTTCAATCCCCGAGACCGGTCCTGTCCTCGGAGAGCACCGAAATCCATGCTAACGTGGCGTCTGCCCGTCACGACGTTTAATCGATCGACACGGAAGCGTTGCGACGACTCGATCCGGACGTGATCCTCACCCAGGAAATCTGTAACGTGTGCGCCGTCCTTGCCGAGTACTGGACGAAGCTGTTGGTGACCTCGTCATCGATCCCGAGATCGTCCGGCTGGATCCACGTTCACTGGATGAAGTGATCGACGACATCGAGCACCTAAGGGCTGCCATCGGTAAATCCCAGCCAGCCCGTTCACTAGCGATCGAATTGTGCGAACGGGTTCGATGGGTCGAGGCGACTCTAAAGAATGCCGATTCTCATCCTCGCGTGCTATTTCTGGATTGGATGGATCCCGTTATCGTAACGGGCCATTGGGTTCCAGATGTCGTGGAGCGTGCCGGTGGTCAGTACGGGGTGGTGGATGGGGGAGACACCTCTCGAGAGGCAGAAAGGCATCGTATCCGCAAGTATGATCCTGAGTACGTCTTCATTGTTCCGTGCGGTTATTCGATCGCGGATACTGAGGATCACATTCACGAATTAACCGTTCGAGAGGGATGGGACGGACTTGCGGCAGTCCGCGGACATGGCACTTATCTCATCGAGGGATGTGGCTATATCAACTGTCGTGGGCCAAACCTCGTCGATTCCGTCGAGTTGCTGGTGTCGTTATTCCATTCGGACACAGATTTCATTCCCTCCGAGATGCGGGACGTGTACCGCCCGGTCTACGAACCGCAGGCCGTCTCGGAATTATAAGAACGACTGGCAACTGTCGTGTCCACGGTCAACCGCTACGGCCCGATCAATATGAAGTCAGAATCCCGTAGGTCACGTGATTTATGTTATAAGAAACTCACGTTCCTCTGATCCAAAGAAGGTCTGTATATTGCAGTGGATTTTCCTCAAATTTTCGTTAACTAATACTGCTAAAGCCGCAATGAGGCTGCAGTGATTTTCTAAATTTATCTGACAATATATATGTATATATGTCTAAAATTAGATCTGATGTGCAGACTGGCTGTAGTCCTCGTAGGCTTTCATTTCAAAACGCGCTGTAATAGAATCACTTCGCTGAGCTGTGGTTGGCATCCAAGGGGATGTCCAGGTTTCCCGCAATACGTTGCGTTGGTTTCCGTGCGCTGCTCCTCCCGAATTGCACACGAACCTTTCAGCTCGGGCCTGCGCGAGTGGAATTGACTGGTGTTCCAACAGACAACCACAAACCGCGGAACTAGTTCATCTCCGACTGACGGGTTGTTATCCCTATAGGTGGGGTCAACGGGGTGTCTGTGATTAGTTTCTAAGCACGAATAGCCCGTTTAAGGCGTTGTTCTGCCAGCAGTTCGGGGGATATGCGATCATATATTGAACACGTCCTGCGATCTTGGGGATAGTACTTGTGTCGGCGGTGGAACACGCACGTGGTCGTCCCGTACGAGAGCCGGTTGTCTCGTTGGTTCGTCGATTTTTCCATCGAAACTACCGGAATTGAACCCCCGGCGACGATGTGCGAGGAACTCGGCTGTCACCCTGCTCGTAGAGAGGGTAGTTTCCCTCTCCTCGGCTTCATGGAGGGTGGCTAGTTTGAGGGGTGGTGTGATTGAAGCTCCGGGCCAGTCGCTCTTGGAATAGTGTGGGCGACATTTTGGTAACGATCACAAATCTCAATTCGAGCATAATGTGTAGAACGGAGCGAATTCATCAGCGATCATCTGTTGCCTTTCCGATTGGAACGATACAACTGAAGCTAACCACGGTGATTCAGGGAAGTGAGTTCGGAATGTCAGTCTGGATTTCTATGGAAGTTGATATGAAGCATTCAACCGATGAATGGCCAAAAAATCCTAAGGAACGTTTGGATACTTTGCGGATCGTGATTCATACACGAACAGATATATTGGTTCGAGGTACGGTCACAACTTGGTAGAACGGTTCACTCCGAACTAATAACGGTGGGCCGTTCCCAGTACATTTGTATCTTTGCCTACCGATCCTCAGATATGCCCCGATGTCCCGAATGTGGATACACGGCCGATGCTACCTACGATTGGGTTGAATCGATCGCGAAGGTCCCCGACAGAAACCCATACTTGATCGTTTGTCCCGATTGTGACGTCGTACTCGGTGGACTAGCCTATTCGCCTGACTGACCGCCGATACAAAACGAGTGGACTGCAACGCACTTCGAGATGAACCCGATACTTGTTCCGGACCCTTTTTGTTTTCATCCCGAAAGCGAGAAGGTGAGAAAAGGTCATGGTAGAGGTCGGGCTCGCGAGTGACGTTGCCGTTATCTTAGTCGCTGCTGCACTCGTTGGGGTCCTCGCCGTTCGACTGAATCAGCCGACAATCATCGGATACATTCTCACTGGCGTGGTGATCGGCCCGGTCGGGCTCGCAGTCGTCGAGCCGAGTATCATCACCGACACGATGGCCGAACTCGGTCTCGCGTTTTTGCTGTTCTTGCTCGGCATCAAGATGCGCTTCGAGGATATCCGGCATCTCATCACCCCGATCGTGAAGATCTCGATTCCGCAAATGGCGGCGATCGGACTCGTCGGATTCGGGCTGGCCGTCGTCCTCCCCTTTTCTTTCGAGCAGGCCGTGATCATCGGGCTAGCGGTCATGTACAGCTCGACAGCCGTGGTTATCAAGATGCTCAACGACAAGGGTGAGGCGACGTCCCTCCACGGCAAGATCGATGTCGGTGTGCTCCTCGCCCAAGACATCGTCGTCGTCATCATCCTCGCAGTGCTGGCAGCGGGCCGGCCCGAGAGCGCCGCCGATGTCATGGCGACACTCGCCATCGTGATGGTGCTCGTCACGATCACCACAGTCGCAGCGATTGCCGCGTCCCGATACCTCCTTCCGCCGCTCTTTCGGCGAATCGTCGACGATACAAGGCTGTTTTTTCTCGTCGCCATCTCGTGGCTCTTTCTGTTCGTCCTCGTAGCAGACCAGATCGATATCCTCCTCGCGCCGTTCGGGGTCGACGCCTACCTCTCCGTCGAGATGGGAGCGTTCCTGGCCGGGTTAGCGATCGCTCAGCTGCCCTATAGCAAGGATCTCCAGGGGCGGGTCAATCCGCTGACTGATCTGTTCGTCATGGTGTTTTTTGTCTCCGTTGCCCTCGACTTCGAGGCTGCCGATCTTCTCGAATACTGGCAGGAAGCGATCATCGTCGCAGTAGTGTTGATGGTCGCCAAATTCGTCGTCTTTTTCACGCTCCTCAATTGGCAGCGCTTCGACCTCGAGACGACGTTCCTGGGGAGCATCAACATGGTCCAGGTCAGCGAGTTCGGGATCGTCGTCGCGGTGGCCGCAGTCGAGACTGATCCCGCATTTATTGGCCCGGAGGAACTCGGTTTCGTCACGCTCGTTGCCCTGATCACGATGAGCGTCTCGGTGTACTTCGTCCAGTACAACCGACAGCTGTTCGCGCGGGTAGAACCGTACCTCTCGCGGTGGGAACAGACCGATCCGGTCACCCCAGCTGACACGGACTATCGAGACCACGTGGTCGTAATCGGCTACGACGAGATCGCCCGCAGAGCGTTGCGGATCCTCGAGAACCAATACGACGATATCGTGGTCGTCGATCGGAACGTCGCTCACGTCGAAGCGATCGAGGATGCCGGCTACGAGGCCCTGTTCGGCGACGTCAAGTACGCGAAGATCCGCAAAGATGCCGGGGTGAACTACGCCGACTTCGTGTTCTCGTCGTCGAACCAGATGGGGATCAACGAGATCCTCCTCACGGAGACCAAAGAGGAAACGACCGTGTTCGTCGAGGCCGCCACTGCCGAGCAAGCAGAGCGGTTGTACGATCTTGGGGCCGATTACGTAATCATGGCGCCACAGCTCGGCGTCGCACAGTTTATCGAGTACCTCGAATCATACTTCCAGAACAGATCGGTCTTCAACCGGAAGATCGCCGCCGACCTGGAGCTGATGCGAACCGGCCGACTGTTCCCCGACATCACTGATCGACCGGGTGGTGACGATGACTGACGTCGCGTTGCTCACCGCGCTGGCGATTCTCTTCGTCATCGCCGGGCCGCTGTTGCTGATCGCGAAGGCCGTGCGACTGTCGGTCATCCCGTCGCTCATCCTGGCCGGACTGTTCGTCGGGCAACTAGATATTATCGACGAGGGCCTGATGCTCGAGCTGGCCCGACTCGGGATCGCGTTTCTCGTCTTCACCTTCAGCGTACAGATCCACACCGAACGCGTTCGTATGGTCGTCTCGGATAGCGAGGTCGTCGCGATCATCCAGGCGCTCGTACTGGGTGTACTTGGCGTCATTTTCGCACTGACGGCCGGCGTCGCGCTGGAACTCGCGACCTTCGCCGATGTGGGACTCGACGAGCCACTGACGATCGAACAGGCACTGTTCGTCGGGATTGCGGCCGCGCTCTCGTCGACAATCGTCGGGACCGCACTGTTCACCAAACCGAAAACCGACATCGTCCACGATTATCTATCAAGCGAGATCGATTCGTTCAACGATCTCCTGGCGGTATTCTTGCTACTCGTCGTCAGCGCCGGTACCTTCACGCTGGATCCGGTCGCGACACAGTTGGGTTACGGCGTCATCCTTCTCGCGACGGCGATCGTCGTCAACCGGTATCTTTTCGGCGTCATCGAGCGGTTCGCTGGCGGGTCCGACGAGTCGATGCTGATTAGCATCGTGGCGCTGTTGATCGGCTTCCTCGGGGCGGCAGAGTTCCTGGAGACCTCAATCGTTGTCGGCGCCTTCGCCGCAGGCATCGCGGTCAGGGACAACCCCGTCGAGTACTCGGAGGTGTTCAACGGGTTGACCTCAATTCGGGAGTTCTTCGTCGCGATCTTCTTCGCCACCGTCGGGGCCCTGGTGACGCTCCCCTCACCCACCGCCATCGCCAACGAGCCGACGGCCGCTATTATTCCCGTTGTTCCGGTTGCCACGATTGCCCTCGGACTCATCATCCTGACGGTCGTCATCAAGCCGATCGTCACTGTCGCCTTGCTTGTGTACCACGGGTATGACAGGAGATCCGCAACCATCACGGGGTTCGATATGGATCACGTCGGCGAGTTCAGTGTCATCGTCGCGATTGAGGCCCTTGTCCTCGGGCTCCTCATTGAGCCAGTTTTCGAGGCAATCATTCTCGCGGCCGCGGTGTCGATGCTTCTCTCGAACCTCACTCACAATTACGACGATGAGATCTACCGAATCATGGTCGCTCGAGGCTGGTTGGGCAAGCCGTATCACACTGTTGATGACTGGAACACCGTTCCCGATGGCATCTCCAACCACGTCGTCATCGTCGGGTACGGCCGTCAGGGCAGACGGCTCGTTGAGTTCTGTGAGGGCCGGGACCAGCCCTACGTCGTGATCGAGAACAACCCGCAAATGCTGCCCAATCTCCGAGCCAACTGTGATGCGTACGTGCTCGGCGACGCACTTGAACCGGAGACGATTGATGTAGCCAACCTCAAAGAGGCCCAGTTGATCATCTCTACGGCCGAATCGAAGCCGCTCACCGAGCATTTCCTGTCGGTGGCGGGCACCGTTGATGTCATCGTTCGGACCAGGGAGCTTCCGATGGCGGCAGAGCTGATAGAGCGCGGGGCCGTGTATGTAATCGTCCCGGACCTCCTCGCCGCCGACCAGCTAGCCGACCATCTTGAAGCACTCCTCAATGGGAAATATGATCCGGCTGAATTACGATCGAAGAGCGTGCGCGAGCTTGAGGTAGACCGTGCGCCGTCTCATCCATCTACGGCGGAATCAACGACATCTACCGGCGAGTTTGAATGATCTAGCCTGTTATATCTTCGAAATTGATCGACAGACGGCAGTTACGGAAAATTCGAGGCGAGAGCCTCGCCCTTCAGGGGCATGGCGAAAGCTCCGCTCTCGCTGCACCCGAAAAGCTTCGCTTTTCGAGGACGGGGATGAAGTCGACCAACAGTAATCAACCACCGACGATGGCACGGACGGGGTTCCAACGCCAGTCTTTACATCACACGACGCGGCCAACCGGGGCGGATGGTAAAGCGTACCCGTCACACAACATACGAACGCTACTACCACATAGTGTTCGTGCCGAAATCTGGCGGAATCGAAGATTCCGCTGACCTCGCGGAACAGGGTTCCGCTCAGTATCGGCGTTCGCACCTGACGGAGAAGACGAAGGAACGTCTCGAAGCCATCTTCGCGGAAATCTGTGAAGACAATGGCCTCGAACTGGCCGAGTCCGCGGTCATGCCCGACCACGTACACCTGTGCATCGGGAGTCCGCCGAAGAACGCCCCGTCACTCATCGTTAACTGAGTAAAGGGAATCTCAGCGCGGAAGTACAATCAGCGATACGACGACCGCGTGAAATGGACTCGCTCGTACTACGTCGGTACGGCGGGAAGCGCCTCGAAGGGCGCTGTCGAGCAGTACATCGCTGAACAGGGAGGTGACGACAAATGAAGCGCGTCAACACCTTCGAGGTGGTTACACAGACCGAGAACGACAAAGAGTGCCTTCTACGGCTACTCGACGCCTCGGCCTCTCTGTGGAACGAGTTGACCTACGAACGGTGTCAGAACTACTTCGGTGACGGCGACGTGTGGGAAACCTCTGAGTACCGAGGGCGCTACAACGGTGTCGTCGGAAGTGCGACTGTTCAACAGATCACGCGCAAGAACAGCGAAGCGTGGCGGTCGTTCTTCGCTCTCACTGAGAACGGCGAGGAGGCCAACCCACCGTCGTACTGGGGCAACCAGGAGGACGGACGCGAACTCCGTACCTACATCCGCAACAACCAGTACACGATTGAGTGGAGCAAGAGAAGTCGTCTCGAAATCCCTGTCGGGCAAGAACTAAAAGCAGAATACGGCCTCGGCTACCACGAACGGCTCCGCCTCGAAATCCGAGGCAACCCAAAGTGGGATGGCAAACAGGGTCGTCTGGAACTTGCGTACGACGAGGTTAGCGACACGTTCAGGGCTTTCCAACCAGTCACCGTCCCTGATTCTCGACTGGATTTACCACTGGCTTCCGAAGAAGCCGCCCTCGACGTGGGCGCGAACAATCTCGTCGCCTGTTCCACGACCATTGGTTCCCAGTACCTCTACGATGGGCGGGAGTTGTTCGGACGGTTCCGCGGGACGACAGACGAAATCGCCCGTCTCCAGTCGAAATTGCCCGAGAGTCGCAGTCTCTCGGAATCACGGAAGACGGAGGCTTCCGGACGACTCCGTGAGGGACGCTACAGTTCCAAGCGGATTCGACGGCTGTACCGACAGCGGACGATGCGCCGCGACCACGCACAGAACGCGCTGGTGCGTGACCTCGTTGAACGGCTGTACGACGAGGGTGTGGCGAC
>SKQO01000130.1 GCA_007118975.1 Halobacteriales archaeon
ACTCGTTTCGACCGCATACGAGAACGTTTCGGTCTTGTACGGCTCGACCACCGAACCGAACTGCTCGCAGTACTTTTCGACCTGGTTTTTGGCTTTCTGCAATGCCGCCTGTTTGCCAGTAGCGGCTTCTTCGGCCGCTTGCCAGCGCTCGACACGCTTGACCGTCACCGCCAGCTCAATATCATCATCGACCTCGGTGTCGAACCGCTCCTGAAGTCGTTCCCGAGCCGCCTCTAACTCATCTTTGACATCCTCGATATCAAACTGCGCGAGGAGCTCATCCCGCTTCCGCGCCTCCTGCTCGTCAACTTCGATACTCCTCAGCTGCTCACGGAGATCAGTTACGCGGTTTCTGACGGCGTCACCTTCCCACGTGGCCGGTTCCTCAAGGCCGGTCTGCCGAAACGTCTCTGCGTGGGTCGCCCTCGCAGTATCTGTACTGGCTTCGTCACTCCTCGCAGTGAGCGCCGCGTAGCAAGCCAAACCAAGACCGAGAAGCGTTAGTACAGCACCAACCGGGTTGACAAGCAGTGCAATCACCACCCCAGAGAGTGCCGTCAAGATTCCCGCTGCGACGGCCGCTACAACCGGTCCGCGACTCTGGTTATCGCTAGTGGCTTGTTCTTGCGGGGCTGCAAGCCAGTTTTCAAGCGCGTTCCGCCCGCTCTCAAGCGTTTCACGATCACGCCGAGTTCCGGCATCATTGCCAAGCCACTCGTCAACGGCAGCTTCGACCTGTTTCTTCCCATCGACTTCAGCCACCTTGCTGACAAACGATCGGAGTTCAGCAAGGTCATCCGTCTCAACCTCACGGAGTGTCTCATCCTCAAGGTCAAGCGGAATCTTCCCCCGAATTTTGTCCCGTTTCGTCGTTGCATCAGCTACTTCTCGCTCCAACCGATCACGATCGTCCTCAGCATCAGCGAAATTATCCCGATACTCTCGGAGTGTCTGTAAATCCTCATCGTTGACGCCATCCTCCGGGAGTTCCGTGCCGGCCAGTTTCTCAGCAGCCTCCCGGTATTTCGCCGCAGCCTCCTGTTCTTCACGCTTCTGTGTCCCAATGTGGTCTTCAAGTGTTTCGAACTGCTCCAATTCATCACCATCAAACGACTCCAGGTCATCCGAAAACGACTCTATCTCTTCGACCCGCTCATCGTAGGTGTCTCGCGCCTTCCTGTACGCGATAGCCGTCTCTAGCAGATCGACGCGCTCTCTTGCATCGGCAGCAGCCGCAAGGTCATCTTCGAGTCGTCTGAGCCGCGCCCGTTCCGTCTTAAGATCCGGGGAATCCTGCTTCAATTTTTCAACCCGCTTGACGGCTTTCTCCGCCTCCTGCGTCGCACCGATCCCCCGAGTAGCTGGACTGGCTCCCTCATTAAGACCGAACTGTTCCCGGACTGCATCGATATCGAATCCGCCAGTCGATTCGCGCTGAATGACCTTCGCAAACTCGCCGTCGTCAGTTTTCTCCTGCAGCATATCGTGCAGCGAGAGCGAATACCGACGACCACCATCCAACGACGGCACCGGGATCGGATCAGCGGACGCACCATCCCGAATGTGTTCCGCGACACCGCCGTTGAGTTCGATCCGCCGCGAGTCACTATCATAGGTGAGTTCCGTCTGTACGTTCGCCGACGACGGCGCTTCGTCAGGCCACAGCGACCATCGGATTGCCTCCGACAGCGTCGTCTTACCGGCCGCGTTCGCACCGTAGACAACGTTCACACCCGGCGAAAACTCGTCAACAGTAAAGCCAGCCGTCTCGAAGCCCGGTGCCCGATCGATTGTGACGGCGTTAATGGCGATAGGCATCACCCGCTTGCCCGATGCGTCCCGATCAGTACCAGACTGGTCAGCGTCGGTTGGTGCTGGTTCACTCATCAGCCGTCACCCCCTGTTGCTCAGCGAACGCATCAGCGATCTGGCGAGCCTGTTGCCGAAGCACATCCCTCGTTTCGGCTTCCGTTGGACGAGTGTATGACTCATCATGATTCTTCAGCTCCCGATACGCGTTAGACTCATGCGTCTCCCGGACACTCGCGTGTGCCTTCTCAATGACATCCTGGTAGGGATCTATCGGTTCATCGCCGTGGAGTGCACACAGAAGACCAGCCAAATACCCAATCGGGTCATCGTCACCGGCGCGTTCAGCGAGGTCTATCGAGGGGCTCGTATCAATATCGACGTCGATTACCCGTATCGAAATTCCGTCATCTTTGAATTCAATCTGTTCGAGTTCCCCTTGACGACTGCGTAAATCGGTATATGCATCCGTTCGTCCCTCGACCACCAAATTAACAGCTAAGAGTTCGGTTTCGGCACCGCACTCCGTAACGACATCACGTAACCGCTCGTATGCGGCATCAACGATATCGTGGAAATTTTGTTCGGGAGTCGTTGAGACGCCAACCTCCTCGTAGTGCAGTGTAGCCGAACTGAGCGGCTCAGTATCAACCGTCCCGTCAGTCCCGACCGAGAGGACCCACGCGCCGTGGCCGCCAGTCTCACTCGGGTCCAGCGGTTGTAGGGAGCCTGGATAAATGACCGGCGGGTTGTCGTGACGTTTGCCTGGGACGTGGAGATGCCCAAGCACCCAAGCCACGTGTCCACTCGTCGCCAAGTCGTCGACATCGACTGGGGCGTACCGATTCTCGTCACTGAGGTCTGCGTGAACAACGCCAAGACGTGGAACACCCTCATCGGACAGGTCGTACGTGGCTAACGGACTCTCATTATGATACAGGTCCGGGAACGACCACCCGTCAAGGTGAAGAAGAGGATCACCGCCCGCGCTAGTGAGCGAGTGTCGCTCCCACGTCCCGTTCCGGCCAAGCAACTTGAGGTGATCAATTGCATCAGCCAAGTCCGGGAGCACTTCGGAGTCGTGATTTCCGGCGACAACGATCAGCGGGATTTCAGCCTCCGCCAGCGTCGTCGCCACGGACTCAACAGCACCGAATGCCTCCGCGTACCAGTTCTCGCTGTCCACAAGATCGCCCGCAACGACGACCGCATCCACGCCCCGATTCACAGCCGTCGCCGCGAGATCAGTCCACGCTTGTCGCGGCGAAAACTCAGCCGGATCAAATCGTTCCGGGAGCCGACTCGGACGCCGACCGATATGGATGTCCGCCGTACACAGCACCTCCAGTGAAGTCATCTGGTAAGCAAATGAATGGTAATCGACGTAAATCACTCGGTCGGATCACCACTCGCAGTGATACCCGCCAATTCGAGCAAAATGTTACGTTTCGATGTTCGATAGCAACGTCTGAATTTCCGCCTGAATGGCTTCACTATCGTCCTTGTCCCAGTTGAATTTGCGGGACACGTTGGCAGTGTGAGAGACCACCGGAGATGGTCGATCCACGTCGAATTTTGAAATCGCGATCACGAGTATATAAACTAAGAAAACAGTGTTCGGGTGAAGACTATATTGGTTACATTTCCACACTTCCTACAAGTCGTATGAGCACGACTGACGACGTCGCCGACGAATCGAACGAGGAATTCCTGACCCCCACGACGCCCCCGAACGAATCCCTCGACTCGCTCGTCGGCGCACCGGCCATCCGCGAGAAGCTCACGCACAACCTCCTCGAGCCGGTGCAAAAGGACGTGTCGCTTCGGTACCGCCCCAACAGCCTGCTCGTTCACGGCCCGGCCGGCGCCGGTAAGCGCGAACTCGTCGAGGCGGTCGTGGG
>SKQO01000160.1 GCA_007118975.1 Halobacteriales archaeon
AAATTGAGAGTTCGAAATGTTCGCCCGGATTTAAGTAATTCTGATTGGAGATCTGATTCACATCTTCTAGAAAATTTTTGATTATACTAATTTAAAGAGCCAATCCAATACAACGCAAAATTGAATGTAGATATTGACACCAAAATTAATATCCATCATAAATTAAAAAGACCAATCGCGTTTTATAATATCATGAAAATTCATTGGACAAGGAATTGCTGAGGGGGCGACTTCGCGTGACTAAGCCCATGAAATGGGAGATTGCGAGCTTAGTCGACTTCGTTGACCGCTGCATCGATAGAAGTCGATTGACTGGCGGACGCCTTTCAATAGATTCATGGCTGAAACGGAATTGAAGCTCGAACAAACCAATATTTGGTCTTCGGAAACCTCAGGTGATACTGTCGGCTGTAATTCCGTAAACATCGTTTCGAGAAGGTCGGGAGAAAACGCTCTGAAACGGCGTTTCCTGGGCACACCTAGTTCAAATAGTTACAGCCGACAGTATGAGGAGCGTACCGAGTGTCAAAACGATCACTCGAGCTTACGAGAAGACAGGCGGTAGGATTTGGCGCTGCGAGACATCGTGACTATACTGTTAGGAACGACGTTCTAGATCCACCACTGGATGCGACGAGAATTAATCTGGTCTATATAGAAGTGCCGACGCTGACAGCATAGGGGATCAACCCTGCATAGACCCAGGAAAATCATCGTCAGGTGGGCACTGGACTGGACGTCCATATCCAAGTGGATGGGCACATTAATCAAATGGCTCCTGATAATCCCGACCAGTCCGACAAACGCTCGAGTGACCGTAAAGACCGAAGTATGCTGTAGGAGAGGAGGCGAACAAGCGGGACAAGGTTAAGGCGCTCGTCAACGCCTCGGTTTATCGCCTGACGGCAAATAGGATCGATCCAGCTGGCGTCTTGAACGATTTTCACGCCTTCAACGGTCCGGGTTTTCTCATTTAGATATCTTGCTGGCCTATAAACCTGCAGACGCACCAAGTCGGGCGAATTTTCTTTGGCGGGCGTTGAACTGACAGAGTGAATCGGTACTCCCTTGACGAATTCAGCATAGAGGCAACGGCTTCACGGATGCGCTCCCCTGAACGTCACCTGCCCGCAATCGCTACAAGTGAGTTCTACTGAAGTATCGCTGATCGGAGCCGGTTCAACCGGAACGAGGTCACCGTCACACACGGGACACGCCTCGAGGAACACCCGCAACCGTGCGAGTAGCTCGCCGCGGGATGCGTCGTCGAGGTCGTCCCACAGCGGCAACCACTCCTCGAGTGTTGGTCTTACCGCCAGATCAGCGAGGAAGGCGGACTCGGATGGCCACCTTCCGATTTCGGTGCCCCTCAGGAACGCGTGAAATTCCCCGTCTCGTTCTTCGACCGACAGATCGTCGGGATCGAGTTCCAACACCAGTGCCATCCGCAAGATCGCCCGGTCAGTGTCGCGGAGCTGGTCGATTCGACGGCGCCACACGTGTCGGAACTCCTCCGTGAGCCGGAGGTCGTCGATCTCCTCGTCCTCGGTCAGGATCGACGCGTCCACCAACATTTGGGCTAGTTGCTCGCATCCAATGGTTTCCTGCTCAGCGTTGTCGTCTCCGGACGCCTCGTGGTCGTCGCTGTTCTCGCGGTCTTCCGGGCCGTCCGATGGGGTCGAGCCCTCAGTGGATCCATCTCCCTCATTAACCGGATCCTCAACTGAATCATCTCGTGAGTTGCCCGCTCCGCAGCCCGGCGCAAGGGCATAGATGAGGCCAGCGAGCGGCCATTTGTGGTTCATCGGCCATTCGACGGTCACAAGTGAGCCGTTGTTGCCGGAATCGTGGCGATGCCAACGCCAGATCTCCGGAAGATATCTCGCCACGAAAAGTCCCCCACTAGCGTCGTTCTGTAGTCGCTTCCCCCTTCCCCATAGGCCGTCCGATCGGACGAACATGCCGGTGGTTTGGGGCGTGGGTGTTAATAATTCGACGGCCACGCGCCCGTAATCTGTCGTCGTGGCGGCCTGAATGGGACGAGATTCAGCGAACCAAGCGGTGAGACGACGAAGCGTTCGAGCGGGGGCTGGCGAAATCGTTAATTACTCGGCAAGCAAATCCACGTAGAAGGGGAACTGATGGGGATTCCTGCCGAGAGCAACGCCGTGGCCGGGGCGGCGACACCAGCACCGCTACCTGCCGAGAGGGGGATCCAGTCGTGATCAAGCGCATAGCCGAGTACGCACTCGCGATCGTCCTCGTCGTCATCCTGATCTCGCTGGTGTTCGGCTACGTCCTCGGCCAGCCCGCCCTCGTCGCATATGTCGAGACCGGGAGCATGGAGCCGACGCTGAATGCAGGCGACGGCTTCATTGCGGTCCCGGCGGCGATCGCCGGTGACGTTCAGACTGGTGACGTCGTCGCCTTCGAGTCAGAGCACGTCCACGGTGGCCAACTCACCACCCATCGCGTGGTCGACGTCCGAGAGGATGGATACATTACGCAAGGCGATGCGAATCCATTCACCGACCAGAGCCAAGCTGAGCCCCCGGTAACCGACGGCCAGATCAAGGCCGTCGCCCTCCAGGTCAACGGCGAGGTCGTCCGTATTCCGCACCTCGGCACTGCCGCGATGGCGCTGCAGACCGGCTTCGGGGCGGCAGAACGGACGGTCGCGGGACTGTTCGGACTGCGGACGCTTGGTGCGGAGCGGATGGCGTACATCCTGTTCGCCGGTGGCCTCGGGCTTTTCATGGCGAGCTTCCTATTCGGTGGGCCGGGTCGACGGGACCGGGACACCGACCGCGGGAGGTGGCGCTCTCGGGAGGGCGTGTTCAGTACGACGACGATCATCGTCGCGTTTGTCATCGTCCTGTTGATTGTGACGACGATCGCGATGGTGATGCCGGCAGGGACGGCCACCTACAGTATCGTTAGCTCACAGAGTGACTCTGATCGACCGGATGTCATCCAGATGGGCGGGTCCTCCGAGATTACCTACCCGATGCACAACGGCGGGTTCCTCCCGGTGATCTCGTACCTCGAGCCCGCCAGTACGGGCGTGGAGGTCGAGCCGCAGCGCTTCGAGATGGGCATGAACGGGACGGCGAACGCGACGGTCACCATGCACGCCCCCGACGAGACCGGGCTCTACCAGCGGTCGGTCACCGAGTACCGGTACATCGTCGTCCTACCGCCGTCGGTCATCGACGCGCTGTACGTCGTCCACCCGTGGTTGCCGTACATCGCGATCAACACCGTCGTCGGCTCGCTCCTCCTCATCCTCGGTTTCGCACTCTCACGGGGAAGCGGCCAGGTCCGACTGCGTTCCCGGAAGCGCGAGCGTCGATCGGGCATCCTCGGCTGGCTGTCGTGAATCCGGGACCCCCCCGTAGTCCACCTCTCGTAATCCCCGCCTAGCTCAAAGGAAGGTTTTTACTCGGCTCTAGATGCTAGTACTTAACAAGTAACACGACAATGAGGTGGGACGGGGACCGATGGTGAGGGCCGTGATGATCGACACACACGAGACGAACGGAGGGTGAGGCGTGACCGAGAACCGGTCGCGGGAAGCGCCCGCGTTCGGCGGCACGCTCGGCGGAGGGGACGACGACCACGAC
>SKQO01000058.1 GCA_007118975.1 Halobacteriales archaeon
CCCATTCGAATCGTTCTCGGTGGGCAGGCGACCGCAGAGGTCGGGGGCACGACGATCCCGATTAACGAGATCGCAGAGCGGGCAGCGCGGGAATATATGGTTTCACATTTCGATCATCTGCCGAGCGGGTACGTCGATTTCTGGCCTCACCTCGGACCGACCTCTGCGGATCTCCAGGACCTGTTTGATCGCGGTGACGTGCTGGCGAACGACACGAGCATCGCCGTTGGCTATGCACCACTCTCGGAGACCGAAGCGATCGTCAAAACGCTGGAGCCGAGAATCTGGCAGGAGATAGCTGCGGCAGGCAAGGACGTCAAGGTAATGGGCGTCCGAACGAACGATCACCTCCACCTCATCATTGCAACCGCGATCCGTTCGTCACAGGTTTCATCGGTTGAGGAGTATCTCGACGTGAAAGCACAGATTCGTGACCTCGCACTGGGACATGCGCGAGACCGAACGAATCGGGAGGTTCGTGTCGACGTGAACGCTGCCGACAATCCGGCCGACGAAATCGTATACATCACCGAAACGGGACTCTCCGCCGAAGACGGGGACGACGGAGGAGTCGGACGTGGAAACCGAGTTACTGGGTTGATCACGCCGCATCGCCGCATGAGTATGGAGGCGACGGCCGGGAAGAATCCGATTTCACATGTTGGAAAACTCTATAATGTACTTGCAACGCGGACGGCGGAGCGAATTACCTCCGAAATCAGTACGGACTTTGCGAGCGTACACTTGGTTTCTGGAATCGGAATGCCGATCGCAGCCCCCGACGCTGTCGACGTTGAAACAACAACCGCAGCTCACGGCGAGGTAGAGGACATCGTGCGTTCTGAAGCCGGGAAGATCGACGAGATCACCGAGGGTATCATCGCAGGTGATGTCGAGTTGTTCTGACGCTTCTCCCATAGTCCACGTTTTTAACATATATCCGAGTCCTCATCTCATCTCTAACGAACCATTCCCGAATGTGACATCCTCCTCGCTGTAAACGGTGAGGTTCACGTACCGCAGTTGGGATATTTGCTGGTGTACGATACGACCTCTTCTCCCGTGGTGAACGTCCCGCTCTCGCGGTCGAACCGGTATGTCGATGGCGTGCCACACAGCCGTTACTCCTATCCTCATCGTGCGGACCAAGGGTATCTTCTGGAGCATATTTTCCACCCCGTTACGAGGCGATTGCTGTCGAAGGGGATGGTCAGTTCCGTAGCGTGATCAGTCGGGTACGACTGCTGAGTTAACTCTGCTCGATAGGGACTGGCCATGAAGCGGCTACTCCGGAAGGGCAGGAAAGAAGAACAGGCCGCTATTGTGGATCGCCAGTTCGGCGCCCACCGATCGGATCCGACTTCGCTATCCAATCGCCAGCACGCGGTCGGACGCCGTCACGATCTCGAGGAGATCGGCCATCGTTGACATCGGACAGTACTCGCTGTCCTCGCTGTTCCTGATATCCAGACACGTGCCACAGGCCTGCAGATCGCCGCCGGCGTCGACGAACGCCTCCATCCGGTCGCGGACGTCAAACTGATCGTCGGTGATCTCCTCCGCTTCGACTCCATCGCCGAGGAGAAACACCGAGACCTCGTGCCCCGCCTCAAGGGCTGTGTTCCCGAGTCGGAACGCGTTCCAGGCCCGTTCGGGGTCCGCCGTCTCGAGGACGACTCCGAGCTGTTCTACTGCCTGCGTTTCATTGGATGGCATAATATTGTACAATAGTAGAACAACCATAAGCGTTCGGCTTAGACTTCCTCCGCCATCCGGGATTAGTTATATTTTGTGGTCCGTAGGCGGTCGTTCAGCATTTCTGTGGTCAGGCGAGTCGTCTACTGCTAATTTTAATCAATGTTATATTGTACACTTTACACAAACATCGACGTACTCGATCGCATCATGTCTGACACGCCACATCCGAAGACGGTTGGCGATTCGAATGACCGCGGAATTCTCCGAATGTCGGACGACTCCGGTGCAATCGCCTCAAGCCGCTTGTAAAAGTGTCAGTCAGCGCCAGTGGCCGCCGTCTCCGCGTCGGCACGATGGCTGCGCCAGTAGCCCTGGACGTATGCCCCGACGAACATGCCGGCGATCGCCCACAGGATCGTGACGTTGCCGACGCCGAGACTGGCGTAGGCCGCGCCAGGACAGATCCCAGAAAGACCCCAACCGACGCCGAAGATCGTACCGCCGATCAGCACGTTGCGGTCGAACGGTTTCAGCCGTCGGCCGTAGGTGTTGCCCGTGAGCGGGGCGCGATCACGGAGTCGCGGCATCAGCGCGAAGGCGATCCCGGTGACGACCGCCGCGCCGCCCATCACGAACAACAGCCCGAAGTCCTCGAACTGCAGAAAGTTCAGGACGACCTCGGGACGGGCCATGTGGCTGAAGCCGAGGCCGACGCCGAAGATCAGTCCGCCGACGAAGATCAGCGGCATGAACAGGGGGTGTTGTTGCTGACTCATACTATGGTGTCACCCCCAGTGCCATCACGATCTGAGCCGTCCCGATCGCGACGATCAGGAACGTGATCACGCCGACGATCGACGTTTTCGAGCCCGAGCCGACGCCACAGACACCGTGCCCCGACGTACAGCCCTTGCCGATCCGGGTGCCGATCCCAACGAGGATCCCGCCGATGAACAACCGCCACGGCTGGACGTCTGTAAGCCAGAGCGAGAACCCGCCGACGTCGTACAGCTGACCGGTCGTTCCCGGCTCGTAGAGCCCGCTCGAGACCAGCCCGGACTGGAACGTGAGCGCATAGATGAACGCGCCGGCGATGATCCCGAGCGTGAAGACGACGCGCCAGTCGCGCGAACCGACGTACTGCTGAAACCGCGACTGGTCAGAGACGTAGGATAGCGTCGACTCGAGGAACGTGCTCGCGCCGGCCGGAATGCCGGTACCGAGGTAGATGACGACGGCCCCGAGGCCGACGAGCAGTCCACCGATGGCGTACCGACTGATCCCTGCAGGGAACAGCGACTCGTACAGTGCGGGAGCGAAGAGTTCAGTAGCCATTCGACTGGTGGGAAGTGGTGTTAGTCACCGGCCAGGGACTCCTGGCTGGCGGCACAGTTGTTCGGCCCGAGCTCGAGTTCGAATGCCTCCTCGTCGTCTGCCTCCTGCTGGCCGAGGTTCGTCCGGATGATGTCCTCGTAGTTGGCCGGACGGGGTGGCATATCCGAGAGGATCAACTCGACGAACTCGTCTTTGTCCATCGTCAGGGCGTCCATTTCATCCTTGAGTTGGCCGATCGGAGCCGTGTAGGTGCCGTCCTCGGCGGGTTCGGCAGCATCGCTGAAGTGAGCACCGCCGATCAGCGTCTTGTCGGGTAGGGTCAGCACGCGCTCCTGCAGCGACTCGTAGAGCTGACTGGCCGCCTCGGGGGCACCGTCATCACCCTCTTCGAGGTCGGGGCGGGCAACGCTCTCGACGAAGAGGCCGTCACCCGTCGCAAGCAACTCGTCATCGATCAGATACGAGGTCATCCCGGAGGTGTGACCGGGCGTGTAAACCGTCTCGATCGTAGCGTCGCCGATCTGGAACTCG
>SKQO01000051.1 GCA_007118975.1 Halobacteriales archaeon
CAATTCGAGGAGATGGAGATCACCGAGGAGGACGAGGCCTGGATCATCGAGCAATCGGAAAGCGACGACATCTACGAGCGGATGGTCGACTCGATCGCGCCCTCGATTTACGGCCACGAGAAAGCGAAACTCGCGATGGTGCTGCAACTGTTTTCGGGCGTGACGAAGCACCTGCCCGACGGGTCGCGGACGCGGGGCGATATGCATATGCTTCTCATCGGGGACCCGGGCACAGGGAAGTGTTGTTTTTCTGACACTTCTGTCATGCTGGGCGATGGCCGAGAACGGGAGATTGGCCGTATCGTTGAGGAAAATCTTACCAACCCCGTTGAGATAGATGACGGATATTGCCAAGAAGCCGACATCTCGGTTCTTACATATGACGGAAAGAAGGTAGAAGCACAGACCGCAACACGGGTTTGGAAGCGGGAGGCCCCTGAGTCGTTGTGTCGAATCACCACAGAAAGTGGGAAAACGGTTGAAGTGACGCCATCTCACCCGCTGTTTATCCAAAGGAAATCAACCATAGAACCAGCTAAGGCTGAAAGCTTGGAAGAAGGTGACTTCATTGCCGTCCCGAATAGAATTTCGGTCGATGGCGATGACAGCATTGACGTAACAGTCCGTTCGGGTTCGAGGGGTAAGATAAACGATTTCAAAATTCCGGGACACTTGAGTGAGGAATGGGCTCGATATTTAGGATACGTCATCGGCGAGGGATACGTAGTGGAATCAAACAATACCGTAGTTGTAACCAATCAAGATCAAGAAATTATTGAAGATATATCAAATATACTTAGTAAAATCGGGCTACAATACCGTGTTAAGGAGCACCACACCAATGAAAGGTCCAAGGTTGTCAAATGTTCATCGACGCAACTCGTCCGATTCTTCCGGAAACTTGAGCCCGCAATTCTTGAACGGTCACCGAAACAAAAGGTACCCGAACTGATTCAGCGCGCCACATTGCCGAAGGTCGCGGCTTTCCTGAAAGCCTACATCGACGGCGAATGTACCGTCTCACCGAAGGAACGCGGAATATCGGTCAGTTCGATGAGCGAGGAGTTACTCCACGGAGTGCGGAATCTACTCCTCCGATTCAGCATCGGTTCACAGATCCATTCGAAACAACCACACGACAGTTACCGCCTCCGCATCAGCGGCGACGATTTCGACCGATACGTCACCGACATCGGATTCGTGACCGAGCGGAAATCAACGGCGGCCCAGCAATTTGCCGACACCGACGGCAATACCAACCGCGACGTCATCCCGGATGTCGGGACCCATCTCAAGGACATACGCACGAAACTCCGGTTGAGCCAGTTCGAGTGCGGCATCCCGCGAACGACGTACCAACATTACGAACGCGGCGACAGGAATCCGAGTCGGGCGTCCCTTCGGAAAGTGGTTACCGCGTTCGAGGACCGAATCGAGGAGCTCGAGGAATTCGTCGATCGATTGGAACGCAGGGGTTGGCACGCCGTCGAACCGGTGCGGAAGGAACTTGGTGTGTCACAAGCGGCGATCGCCGCTCGGACCGATGTCACCCAAACCGCGATCAGCTATTACGAGCGCAACAAGGCGATTCCAGATGGCGGCGTCGCTTTCGACGCGGAAGGACTTCTAGCGGAAGAATTGCACAAGGCGCTCGCTGCGCGCCCGGTGGTTGACGCACTCAGACGACTCGTCGACGCGGATATCGGGTGGGATCGCATCGATGAGATCGAATACATCGAATGTGAGGACGAGTGGGTGTACGACCTCGAGGTGGAGGGAACGCACAACTACATCGCCAACGGTATCGTCTCACACAACTCCGCCCTGCTGCAATACATCCGCAACATCGCCCCACGTTCGGTGTACACATCCGGAAAAGGTAGTTCATCAGCTGGGCTTACTGCAGCCGCGGTGAGAGATGATTTCGGCGACGGCCAACAGTGGTCCTTGGAAGCCGGCGCCCTCGTGCTGGCCGACCAAGGCATCGCGGCCATCGACGAGCTGGATAAGATGCGGTGTGTAACCGGTGACACGATTGTTGCCGTAGGAGATGGTTCGGAATCGAGGATTGATGCGATCGCAGACCGAGCGAAAGAAGGAGGAGCCATCGAAGAGCTCCCGAACGGACGAACCATCCGGGACGTCGATATAGCGGTGTGGACAATGACGGCGGACGAACGACTTGTTCGGCGTCCGATTCAAGCCGTCCACGAGTACGAGGCGCCTGACACACTCTACGAAGTTACGCTCGAGAATGGTCAGTCCGTGCGCACCACGGCCGATCATCCGTTCATTCTGCGGGAAGACGATGTTCGGGTCGAGCGACCGGCATCTGAGCTCACTGGCGGCGAATCGGTGTATTGCCCCCATTCGACCGCCCGGCTTCGGACGGATGGCGGCGTCACGCCGGTGGTGGAGAACGCCGGAACCGGGGCTGAACACGATGTTGAAACGGCAGAAATCGTGCGTGTGCGCGAAATCACGCCGGATCCATCCGAGCACGTCTACGATCTCACCGTCGATGGCACGCATAACTTCGTCGCAAACGGGATGGTCATCCACAACTCTGAGGATCGCTCTGCCCTCCACGAGGGGCTCGAGGCCCAGGAGATCAGCATCTCGAAGGCCGGCATCAACGCCACGCTCAAGGCTCGGTGTTCGCTCTTGGGTGCCGCTAACCCCCAGTACGGCCGGTTCGATCCGTACGAGCCGATGGGCGAACAGATCGATCTCGAACCCGCGTTGATCTCCCGGTTCGATCTGATCTTCACCATCACCGACAAGCCCGATCCCGATTCCGATCGCGACCTCGCCCAGCACATCCTCGAGACGAACTACGCCGGCGAGTTACACACCCAGCGGACGAAGCTGACGACGCCGGACGTCAGCGAGGCGGACCTCGAGGCGGTCTCGCACACGGTCACCCATGCGATCGACCCGGAGCTGTTCCGCAAGTACGTCGCCTTCGCCCAGCAGTCCTGTTATCCACGGATGACCAAGGAGGCCCGCGACGCCATCCAGGAGTTCTACGTGGATCTCCGTTCGCGGGGCGCCGACGAGGACGCCCCCGTGCCGGTGACCGCCAGAAAGCTCGAGGCGCTCGTCCGGCTCTCGGAAGCCAGCGCGCGGGTCCGACTCTCGGACACGGTGGAGCTCGACGACGCCGAACGGGTGATCGAGCTGGTCCGGGACTGCCTGCAGGACATCGGCGTGGACCCGGAGACCGGCCAGTTCGACGCCGACGTGATCGAGACGGGCCGCTCGAAGACCCAACGCGACCGCGTGCGCAACATCAAGGGCATCATCCGGGAGCTCCAGGACGAACACGACGAGGGCGCTCCGCTGGAGGACGTCCTCACGGCGGCCGACGAGGCGGGCATCGAACGCTCGAAGGCCGAACACCAGATTCAGAAGCTCCGCGATCAGGGCGAGGTCTACAGCCCGACCGGCGACTACCTCCGGGTCGTCTGATCACGACCGCGAGAGCCACAGCAACAGGACCGAGGCGACCGCATAACAGCCCATGAAGCTGACGAACGCCGCCACGAAGCCGACGGTG
>SKQO01000111.1 GCA_007118975.1 Halobacteriales archaeon
ATGTATCACTGGTTTAAGTTCCTCTTTCCAGTCATCCGTGCGTCCCCGCTCGATTTTCACAGCTCCCTCGAAGACCCATCTGGCGAGGTAGTTCGCGGGTTTTGATCGAAGGCCTCCGTCAACGAGAGAGGCACCCTCGTAAGAGTCCAAAAACTGCTCCCGTTGTTCGACAAACTCGGTGTAGAGTCGGTTGATCTTCTCTCTTCTCGTTTCGAGTTCCGGTGCGTGATTTTCCAGAAGATCGGTGAAGTAACGATCACGTTCCAATTCGAGGGGGACCACCCGGAACTCTTCCTTTGAACTGTAGCCATTAGTATAATTCCCGGGGGGCTCGACGTCAGCTTCCGTGACCTTCGGCAGTCGCTCACCACTGCTGTGTATTATGTCCTCAATTGATTGGGTCGTTTGTGGAATCTCGTCGGTTCCGAGCCAGGTGTAGATCCGCTGACGAAGCGTTTCCGTGTGGTGGTGCCGAACGTCACGGTTGATCTCCTGTTTCCGGAGGTCGATTTGATCTTCGAGCAACCTTGTTTGATGAAAGTAAAGCCAAACCAGCGCAGCAGTGAGCAACCCGCTGGTGACTACACCGGCAAACTGCATCCCTGAAACTCCAGCGAGATGCCAGCTACCGACGGCGAATAGCAGTATAACGACCACCACGAGAGCTGCACCCCCGACCGCTCTGGTACCCAGCCTCGATGGGCTGTACGTGGCTCCCGAGGAATTTTTATCCATCTCCATATGGATTAGACGGCAGATGGCCTGGGACTAATCAATTTGGGTTCGATCCGCCGAAGTGGAGATATTTTGTGAGATAGCTCGAACGCCCCCGCAATACACCTCTTTTTTGTGTCCCTGGAACAGTAACTGACACAATGGCAGGCCCTGGACGGATCCCCGGACGCTACAATCTCGTCGTCGAGGGGGCGTACGAGCCGTTCGATCACCGGATGCCGGTCGAAGAGTTCATCCAGCGTCTCGAAGACGACGACGTCCCGGACGAGGTCAGCGTCGTCGGCCTCGGAGACGCTTTCGAGGACGGTAACCTCGCAGACGAACTCGCAGACGCGATGGAGCGACGGGGGAACGACCTGGTGTACCAGAATCCGACCATTCAGTTCGTCGTCGAGGGATCGTTCCACCGCCGCGGGAAGACGTTCGACCTCCGGCACGACGACGAACTCTACTCCCTACAGGACGTCTTCGGCCCACAGTTCGATCGCAAAGAGGAGGGCGACTGGCTCGTCGCGCCGTTTTAGGCGGGGTTCCAGGCCGCTTACAGCATTTCCAAGCCATTCATAACAGTTTCAACGGACCTTCCTTCTCGACTTTCCCACTCCCGTTGTTGAGGAAATACAGTTCGATCCAGTCCTTCCCGGCTTCGGGATACCAGACAGGGACGCAGGTCGTTGCGTGCTCGTACCGCTGGCTGCAACGTGTCTCGATCTGTTCACGCGTCCACTCGCCGTCCTGTTCCAGGTCGTATCGATTCCTGACTTTGTAGGAATGTTCGGCGGCGGCGGCCTTGACGACGCGACGCGAGAACTCCCGCGCGTTCTTGAACGTGAACGGACCGCTCATCTTCGTGGCCTCGCTCAGGTCGCTTTCGTCCGTGCCGTAGAGGCACAACTCGTTCTCGGCGACGGCCCGGAACGCGTCGAGTTCGGGGTGGTCCTCGACGAGAACTTCGTGGAGGTACTCGTGAACGGCCTCGTCGTATCCGTCGAGTGAAAACTCACCTTCCGGAGAGACGATCTTCAACTCCGCGCCCGTCTGTATCACTCGACGGCGCTTTGGTTCGAGCAGCGGACACAGGAACGCGAGCTTGTCCGAGTGCAGGAGATACGCGTAACTGAACAACCGCGACCGGGACGGAGACTCCTTCACTGGATCGTGACCCTCGGCATAGTACTTCGAGTCGAGGACCGCAATCGCCTCGTCGTCCTCCCGCAACACGTGGTCGGGCTCGTGGTAGATCTGACTCTCCCCTTCGAAGGGGTTGACCGACGGCGAACGAACGGAAGTCACGTCGGCGAGCGCGTCGAGGTGGTCGTAGGACTTGACGCGGGCAAGCTCCCGCTCGAGAACCACCTGCGAGTACTGCTCGAACAGCGACTCCATGTTCAAGACGTAATCCACGACCAGCTCCCGAGGACCATCTCGAAGCTGCTGCCCGAGTGACGACGACAACACCGCTTTTGCGACGTCGAACGCCTTCCGGTAGTACCGACGTTGTTTTGGTAAGTCACCGAGTGAGAGCCGTCGATACTCGTCGATGCGGTCCAGGCCACTATCGACGCCCATGCCTTCCAGTCGTTCGACTTCTCGGTGAACTTCCGAGAAGATCCGGTCGTAGCCGGGGTGGTCGTGCTCGGAGGAGTTCTGTCGGAACAGGCGCAGGAGCGTCTTCCCCGCGTAGTGAAGCAACGAGTTCGCTGCGTTGTTGTACTCGGTTTCGTTGCGGATCCAGTGTGGCTCCAGCGTCCCGCGTGCGTGGTTCAGGAGCGTCTGCTCGACATCGATCTCGCCACGTCCATCCAGACTATCGGTCCGTCTGATGATCAAATCTCGAATATACCCATTACGCTGGATGGTCTCCAGGCCGTCGAGGTAGTTGATCGCCAAGACGACGAATACATCGTCGAGATGGATATCGTCCGAAAGGAAATCCTGTAGGGGAACTCCGTGATACTCGATCGACCGGTTCTGGTCGTAAACCGCCAGCAGCATATCGAAAATGTACTCCCACTCGATTTTCGGATCGACCTGAACCTTCGACGACGGCGTCAGACTCACGACGCCGATGATGTCCGTCGCGGAAACGTGGAGTACGTTGCCGTCGTCGTTGTCTACTGTGACCGTCACAACGTCGTACTCTTGATCGGAGTCGAGTGCCTCCTGGCTCTTTGTGAAGATTCCGGGACTTTCCTGGGTGAACGACGCACGACGAAGCTGATCCGTAATCGATGGCGGACACCCCTCTATCCGAATCCTCCCCCGTTCGGGGACGTTGAAGGTGTCTCGTCCGTACTGGTAGACCTCGTCGATGCTACTCATTACTCGTATGAACCCATCTGGCGACGTTCCTGTTCGAGTTCGCGTTCGGCGAGCTCGGCTGCGGGTGAAAGATCGAACGCTTCGAACTCCTCGTTCAGTGCGCGGTAGTGTTCGACGATCCGTTCGACCTGTGGGAACGCAGCGGAGTTCAACAACCGGGGGACGATGTACGTCCGGAACGCCTGCCCGACCGCGTCCGTCTGGTCGTACTCGTACTCTCCACCCTCTCGACAGGCCACGCCGAGGAAGACGGCGACGTCCCGGTAATGCATCGGACCGAAGCGCATGATTGAACCCTGTGCAGTCGATTCGTTGCCGTGATTGATCCCCTCGTAATCACGTTCGAAGAGGCGGAGAATCTCACCCTCTTCGAGATCGGTCTGTCCCGAAATGTGGTCGCTGATCCAGTCTTTGAACAGCTGTCGACGTTTTTCTTCCTCGTACTCGTCGAGTTCGATCATGGCAAACCGTCGGGTGATCGCGTTGTCGAG
>SKQO01000035.1 GCA_007118975.1 Halobacteriales archaeon
ATCATCTTCAGGTTGTCGGCCATTGAGTTCATCTCACGAGTGAGGTACCGTTTCACCAGTGGATCGGTCAACGTCTCTAGGAATTCGGGACCCGGCCCCTCCGCATCATTGACCAAACGTACATGTGTAGTATCGTTTTCATCCACAAGGCTGTACGTCATCGTCCCTTCGATATCACCGGTAAGTTCGTATGCCCGTCGACGGGGCGGGTCAAATTCGTTATCTCTGAATCTGCCGTCAAGCTTGGCACCAAGTATCTTGAAAGTGAAGGCACCTTCCGTCCCGCCCTCGGAAAGGTCCGTGACGTCATCGATTTCGACGAGGCTCGGCATGATTTCCAGATGATTGGCGGGGACGGCGAGGTACTCGAAGACCTCGTCGATGGGTGCGTCGATACTGGCGGCTGATTCGATTCGTGGCATTTCGTGCCGTGGTTTGCAATGTCATGTAACATAAACGTTGTCTCAACGTGCGAGACGGCAGTTCTTGGATGACGTGACCCTCTCACGAGGGCGGAATTCGTGCGCATCGCCGGATTCGGATTCTCCCGCGTGTCGCGACGCAGGCCCCTTCGAAAACAATCCAGCACTGTTTTTCCCCCGATTGTTCTCGAGAGTCACTGCTCGGCGCAGTGGTGAATACGGGTTGCGTTGATACCCCCGCAGTATTCGATGCACTGATGCAAGCCCGAATGTGGACGTAGTGTCGGCGGAGGGGAGAACGAGAACAAACTGGCGTACGGTCCTGTCAACCCCCACATCACGCCGGGACACACCACATCCCCCGGATGGGCATCAGTCAAGAACTGTCGAACGGATACGTTCCCAGATCGGCGGTGTTATCGTTACAGGCGGATGCGCCGAGCCATGTGTCGATCAACACCCTCGCTCTCGATCAGGGCCGAGTTGACACCGGTGAGCCGGGTGCCCTCACGATCCCACAGGCGCCGACCCACCCGGCTGCCAGCTACATTACCCCTACTCGACGCCAACGCTCCACGTGGTCGCCACCCCAGACTGGCTGGTTTCGGGGAATCCAGTCCTGATTCTTCCGATTGTTGGAGAACCGGCCCGCGCACAACCCCGACATCGTTCGTGTGAGACACCGCAGGTAGCTTTAATCTAAATAAAGGACTCCGGCCGGTAGAACCGGCTGGAGTTACTATGGCTGGCTTGTGTGGCGTCGTCCCCGATCCCCAGTACGACATCGAGACGTTGACGTCCGGTCTGCAGCCGTTCGGTCACGAGCACCTCTCCGAGTGGCGCGGCGAAGCAGGGGCAGTGACCGTCGCTCACCATACGCCGGTGGACCAACCCGCCAGTCCCGATGGGGACGAATCGTTGCTCTGGTTGTGGGGCGAGGTGTTCGGGACGTGCAATCCCACCGGGCACGTGAGGCGGCCGTTGGAGGATCCCGACGACACCGCAGCGTCGTACTGTGTCGAACAGATCGATCGCCATGGGATCGAGAGTCTGGCGGCGTTGAACGGCGAGTTCGCCGGCTGTCTGTACGATCCCGAGAACCGCACGCTCTCTATCTTTACCGACCGCTGTGGATTTCGACCGGTCTACTACACGATGTCGGGCTCGAACGAGTTCGTATTTAGTACGGACGTGCAATCGATACCAGCGTATGACGGTGTAGAAACCGGCTTCGACGCGGATTATCTCACGGAATATCTCACGCTTCGGCGCACGTTTGGCGTCAAAACGCCACTCAGTGGCATCGAGCGTATTCCTCCGGGGTCCATCCTGCACGTTGACCTAGAGACCGGGGCGAGGCGCATCCAACGGTACTGGTATCCACGCTACGAACCGATCTCTTCGTCGTTTGACCGTCACCTGGAGCGGTTTATCGACGTGTTCCTCCAGGTGCTCGCGGACCGGGTGGATCGCAGCCGGGACTACGGGTTGTTGTTGAGCGGGGGCGGTGACTCGCGGCTCATCCTTGCCGGCATGCGGGAACTGGACCTACCCGTCACGGCCTATCACATGAACGACTGGGTCAACCAGGAGGCACGGATCGCCCAGCAGGTGGCAGAGACAGCGGACGTGGAACTGCGCTATCTCTGGCGTGAAGACGACTACCAGGTCGGCGCACTCGAGCGTAACCCGAAGTTTATGGATTTCGTCGGATGGTTCAATCAGGCCCACGCCAGCGGGTTCGCGGATCAACTGATCGAGGAAATCGACGTCGTCCTGTCCGGCCACCTCGCGGGCGAGACGATCAAGCGATTCGATACGTTCTATCCCGAACGCAGAATCGGCGCGGTTCCCCTGCCCTCAGCAGCACCGATCGAGACCGTCGCGGATTTCATCGATTTGCTTGACGCCGAGCTTCCGCCGTATCTGAACGGGAGTCGATCACTCCGCGAAATCCTCGAGGCGAACCTCACCACGCATGGCGGACGCATCGATCACCATGGTGTCTCCTATGAATCGCTAGAGGATCTGCTCGTGTTCAACGAGCTCTACCCGGCGACCAACGACGGCGACTATTTCAACTATCGCGGGCTCACCCAGCAGCTGTCGACCTGGTCGCCTTTCATGGACCCCCGGATCCTCGAGTTCGCCCGCCACTATCCCATCGAATACCGGTTCCGGCGTGATCTCCGATACCGTGCCATCGAGCGTCTCTCGCCGGCACTGGCGGAAATCCCCGATGCAAACACCGGGGTTCCACTCACCAGACCCTTTCCCGTCCACTACAGTGTCGAAAAGCTCCACAAGGTGCGTCGGAATCAACTGGCACCGCTACTGGACGGCCTCACCGGTGAGCGCACCCCGGAGCCCCACTACGGCAACGGATCCTGGCAAAGCAACGTCGAGTTGATGCGAGAAGATCCGTTCATCTTCGAGACGCTGACCGACCGAAAAGAGCTCCTCGAGGAAATCCCGTTGCTCGGTCTCCAAGGGGCGTGGGAGAGCTATCGGGATCATCTCCAGGGGGCGAACAACAAATCGGAGCTGTACACGCTGATCGGCTTACTCAGCATGCCCGCAACGGAATCGATACTTCGCCGGGTGGACCCAGTGGAGGCGTGATGTCCCCCATCCCGCGATCCGACACCGACAGTTGAACGCGTCGTGAGCCGGGACTGAGCACGTCGAGCATGACAACTCGACAAAAGAATCAGACGACGTCGCACCCAGTCCGGCCACCGCGGACATCGAGCAAATCGGGATGTGCCTCGAGGTGATGCGGGATGCCACCACGCCGGTTGGCGTCGTTCCTGATCGCTTGCCAGTCGCGATGCCGGATAAGAATCCGTGCCGGGATCTCGTCGAGATCGAGTAGTTTGGCCATGCAGAGCCGATGACTGCCGGAGTTATTGTGGATGAGTGTGCCGTCACGCCCGATGTTGACCGTCAGTTCGTCGAGCGTCGACGTCGACCGGTAGCCCTCATCACGAATGGCCCGGTATAGCTCGTCAAACTCCCGGAGCTCTGCAAGCAGTTCCTCGTCGGTTTTTTGCCGGATCCATCGGCTGTGTTGCCAGCGAGCGTTCAATTCTTGGTGAGGATCGATCAGCTGTCGATAGAATCGTGTCTCCTCCCAGGGGACCTCGTCCAGAAAGTGCTCCCGGAACCCCCGATAAAAGCTCAGGTCCTCCCAGCGATCGACAGCTCGGTCCCACGAACCGGGCACCACGCGACCCATATTCTCGTACATATCGAACCGGTCGCTCGAGTCGAGCTCGATCCGGGGATGGGAGACCGGTCGCTGGATCCACTCGATGGTAGACGGATCGATCTTCCTGTGCACGAAAGGGTCGACATCCGAGTAGGAGAGCGGACGCCAACGATGGAGCAATTGTGCACGGCGGCGGAGATACTGGTGTCGTGCGTGGGCGCTCCCGTATTTTCGCACGTATCGACCCGAGACCACGGCCGTCCACAGCGGTCCGTGCTCACGCAGGTTGGCGAGAAACCGGCTGCTCAACGCCGCCACCTGGGCCATGCGTTCACATCCTCGGCCGTTCGCATAAAATTCAGGACGAGCCCGGTCGCATGATAGTCTGCATTGTTTATCAGTCACGGATGGCCCCGCGTTCGAAGCGGCGCCAGGGTTCAAATCCCAGTTTGCCGTAGTACTCGATCAGCGTCGTCCAGTCGATCACGTACTGTTCGCAACCAGTGACCGCGAGTTCCTCCATGGCCAAGGCGATCATGTAGAGACCCCAGTAACGGCCGCGGTACTCCTCGTGGAGGTCCATCGGCCCGATGGCACCTGTCGTTCCCTCGGGTTCATCCGCGAAATTGAGCCCGGGACTCCGGTACGGCCGATCCGGGTGATTTGCTCGGAGAAAACCGACTGGATTGTCATCCCAGAAGAGCATTCGAAAATCGCGTTCCCCACCGGGATTCGACAGCACGTTTCGGCCTCGTACGCCCATCGACCGGTAAACTGCTCCGCCAGAAACGCACGGGGTGTCTCCTCCCGATCGGCGGCGGTCTCGAGGCGCAGCGCCGGCCATTCAGCATCGACGTCGGCAAGGCGATCCGGGAGCTCGCACCCGTCGATATCCCGCAACAGATCGATCACCGTTTTGGCGTGTCGAGGACGTCTCGATACCACGCTGGCGCCCCAGCCGGCAACCCCGGAAACAGATGTTAGGGGCCGCCGCCGAACTGCACCGTGTCCACGTCCGCCGCTTCGAGACGCTAGCGGGCAGTCGTCAAGACTCCCGTACCGAACCGAACCGGCTCCTCGTGGGCCGGATCGACGCCCAGCAGCGTGATCCACCTTGTATTGGTACCGTCATAGGTTCCACACGATCGAACGAATCGCTTGGTGATGACGAAACCGTCCCCAGCCGCGATTCAATAACAGGCGATCTTCACGTTGTCCTTCGGATTGAACAGGTTCTGGACGAGCAACCAGAGTGGGACACGATAGTCATCAGTCACCCGGTTCCTGAGGTCCACCCCCGCGGCGATCTCCCGTCGGGTGGTTACCGGCTCGAGGGCTGGCATACGACATCGTGCTCAACTGATCGAAGTAGCTGTTTTCTTGCCTCCCCCGCCAACAGCGCCCACCAACATTTTAGCCGCTCCCCCGCACCCGGGCAGACATGGTCATCGATCCGCACACCCACGCCTGGGGGCCGGCGCGACCGGATCATCCGTGGACGAACCCCGCACTGAGCGACCGCATCGGAGAATTCACGGTCCACACCGTCTTCGACGCCGACCGACTCCTCTCGGCGATGGATCGAGCCGCGATCGAGGAGGCGGTCCTGGTGGGCTATCCGATCTGTGACTGGACCGACAACTGGTATACGCGAGCGGCCGCGGCGACACACGATCGGCTGTACGGGATCGTCATGGTGGATCCACTGGCGGACGGTGCGGGTGATCACCTCCGCGAGTGTATGGCCGTGGACGGGGTGATCGGGGTCCGATTGGGCGCGGCCTGTCCGCACGATCGGATGTGGGAGACGTTCGACGAATCCGCGACCTGGCTGCGGTCGGCCCTCGAGGCGGACGACTTCTGGGCGGCGGCCCAGGAAACCGACGCGACGATCCAGATCCTGTGTGATTATCGCCAGTTCGATCAGGCGCTCGCCGTCGTCGAACGGTACCCGGAACTGACCTATCTCTTCGATCACGTTGCCCACGCCGACCCGGACACGCCGCTCGAGGAGGGTGACTTTTCCACGATCGCGGACCTGGCTGCCTACGAGACAGTCGCTGTCAAGGTATCCGCCCTTCCGCATCTCTCCGAGGAACCGTTTCCGTACGCGGACATGCACGGGCACGTGCGCTGGCTGCTGGAGACGTTCGGTCGGAAACGCGTCGTGTGGGGGTCTGACTTTCCGAACGTGAGCGACGTGGCCACCTATCCCGAGTCACTCAACTGGATCTACCACGTCGAGGCCCTGTCGGCGGCAGATCGTCGGTGGCTGACCGAAGACGCGTTCGCGACACACGTCCTCGCACGTTCGGGAGAATGACCCGCGGACCTCAGGCGAGTTCGAACTCGTATCGACCGGGACCGACCACGAGCCGAACCTCGTCTTCGGTGGCACGCACGTGTTCCGGGGATTCCTCGACGGTCGATGGCGTTCCTGCCGACCAGATCGGGTGACCGTCGAGTTCGAGCGCCCGGGATTCGCCAGTCGGCACGTGCACGTCGGCGGTCACGTTGCCGGGTACCGTGACGTCGAGGACGAGTTCGTCTCCGGACCGGTCCCACTTGCTCGCCACGTGGCCGTAGGGCGTTTCCACGCTCGCGGAGGCCCACTCGAGGTCGGAGATGAAATGCGGCGCGATCGTGACACGCCGGTGCTCGCCGAAGCTGCGCTCGAATCTGAGCCCGCCCGGTACCCGGTAGAACCACTCCGAGACGAGCGCAAACGGGGAGTGATTGAGTGAGTTCATGCCCGAGCCGACGCGGTCGTCGCTGTCCCAGCGCTCCCACATCGTCGTCGCCCCCTGTTCGATCATGTATCCCCATCCCGGTCGCTCGCGCCGCGTGATGACCTCGTAAGCGAGATCTGCGTGACCGTGGTCCGCGAGGGCGTTAATAAGCGCGCGAGTGCCCAGGAAGCCGGTCTGAAGCGCACCGCCGGCGTCCTCGACGAGTGCCACCAGTTCGGCCACGAGGGCCTCCGTCGATTCGGCGGGAGCCAGCCCATACCACAGCGGTATCGCGTGGGCCGACTGGGTGCCTGGTTTGTACTGACCTGCCGTTGTATCGAAGAACCTATCGTTAAACGCGTCGGCGATGGTGGCTGCTCGCTGGCCGTATCGCGATGCGTCCCCATCGTATCCCAGGACGTCCGCGATCTCGCCCAATAGTCGCGTGCTCTGGAAATGATGGGCGGTGTTGAACAGCTCGAACGGCGCGCCACGACGGCCGTCGGCCGCTTCGAGCGCGAGCCAATCCCCGTAACTCCCGTACGATTCGGGCACGATACTGTCTTCGGCGACCTCGTGCCAGTACTCGACGTACCGGCGCATCATGTCGTAGTTCTCGGCGAGTACCCGATCGTCCCCGTAGTGGACGTACAAGTACCAGGGAAGAACGACGGCCGTCACCGTCCACGACGGGTCCGCCGGATTCGTGACGTTCGTGCTCGGCACCACCGGCGGGAGATAGCCGGCGTCCGCCTGGGCGTCGCGGTGATCCCGGAGCCACTTTTCGTGGAAGTTCCGCCCGTCGAAGTTGAAACAGAGCGATCTGGCGGCCAGTTGTGCATCACCTGTCCAGCCGAGGCGCTCGTCTCGCTGCGGACAGTCGGTCGGGATACTGTGCGTGTTGCTCCGGAGTCCCCGCCGCGCGTTCTCCTGAATCCACGTCGTCCGTTCGTCCGAACAGTCGAACTGACCGATATCCGGGAGATCTGTATGAACCACCCGCGAGACCACCTCGGGAGACACCATCTCGTCGATGTCGCCTGCGATCTGAACGTATCGGTAGCCGTGATAGGTAAACCTGGGTTCGAACACCGAGGATTCCGCCCCCGCGGCCACGTACTCGTCGGTGGCCCGCGCCGACCGCAGATCGACTCGCGAGAGGCCGTTGTCGTCGAGCGCCTCTGCATACCGGATAGAGACCCGATCACCGCGCGACAATTCCTGGAGCCGGAGCTGTACCCAGCCGGTGTGATTCTGACCGAAGTCGACGATCGGTCCCTCGGGATGATCGATGACGCCGATCGGTTCGAGCTCGTCGACGACCCGAATGGGCGGGGTTCGTTGCGGCGAGAGGTCGCCATCGGGCGCTCGCACGATCGCAGCCTGTTCCCAGTTGTCCGCCTCGAACCCAGGTTCGGTCCATCCTGGGTGCTCGTGTCTGGCGTCGTAGCATTCGCCATCGTAGATATCGTTCTCCCGAATCGGCCCGCTTGCGGCGCGCCACCGCTCGTCCGTGCGGACACGTTGCAGCCGACCATCCGCATACCTGATGCGGAGTTCGAGATTGGCGCGGGGCGATCCGACCGCGGTCCAGTAGCCCGCCGATTTTTCGAACCACCCACGACCGAGGCGAATACCCACCGCATTCCGCCCCTGAGCGAGTGTCTCACTGACCTCGTAACTGTCGAAGAGGACCCGATCCCGGTAATCCGTCCAGCCGGGATTCAGAACGTGATCGCCGATTCGCGAGCCGTTGATATTGACGTCTCCGTAGCCGAGGGTGCTCGCGTGCAATCGCGCGGACTCGACCGTGCCGTCCACCGAGAACTCCGTGCGGAGCAATGGGGCACTCCCGGCGAACCGGGACGTCTGCTGTCCGTCCACGATTTTCGTACGACCCCACGGCTCACGCTCTACGGAGGACGAGGCGGTCACCTGACAGCCTCGGGCACAATCGTCACCAGCGCTATCTTGCACTTCGATCGCAGCCAATGCCAACGTGGCCCATTGCTCGCGAACCCGCTGTGTTCGCAGTTCGCGGTCCCGATCGCTCGGTTCGTGTACCCACGGGTCGGTCGCCGTGATCCGGAGATATCGGCCGGCGATCGGCTCGATGTCGATCGACTCGCACTCGCCCCGATCTGGCGGCTCGAGGGGTGCCGATACACTCGACGCCGGATCCCCCAGGGACGCATCGCTCCCGATCTCAATTCGCACCGCCGTCGGGAATCCGAACGGCTCCGCCCCCGCCCACGAGCCAGCACTCACCGTGACACCGTCCGGCGTTTCCGGCCCGTCGATGGGGCTCGCCGGGAACAGGTCCACCCGTTCGATGGAGCGTTCCGCCCCGAGATCCAGCTGAATCCACGGCTCGGGATCGTCCCCCGCGGGCTCCCACGTCGATCGAAATCCGGCCGAGTCGCCGCCATCCGGCTGGTGACCGATCCAGGATCCGGAGAACGGCGCTTGCGGAGCGGTCCAGAAGCTCGCCGGTTCGCTCCACGGGCGCTCCTCCGACGTGCTGTTCCAGTATTTTACCTGCCAGACGTACCGCGTATCGGCCGAAAGCGGTGGCCCCTCGTAGGGGACATCGACGGACCGGGCCGATTCGACACGGCCGGAGTCCCAAGTGGCATGTTCTGATGGCGGGTCACGCGTGACCCGCACGCGATACGCGACCTGTTCATCCATTGCTGGAAGTCGCCAGGAGAGCCGAGGGGCATCCGGGGGCACATTGGTCGCTCCCCGGTCGTGATCGACCCGCAACTCCGTCGCTGCCGTCATACCGATTCCATCTCGGCTTGCTTTTAAGAAGCCTTGCCCGACGGATCCTCGGTTCGTGAGGCTGGCGTGCCGTGTTCTGCGAGGCGGGAGTCGTATTTCTCGATCGCCGTCGTCAGGGCCTCGCCAGCGTCGATTTCGAGTCCCTCGGCCAGGGCCAACAACGCGAACAGGACGTCCCCGACCTCGTCGGCGTCGACAGTCATCTCCTCGGGGCGACGCCCGTAGGACGTGGATTCGGTAGCCGCCGAGGCGAGCTCGCCGACCTCTGCGGTGAGATCGAGCAGCCGATATGCGGGTGGTGCCGCGAGGTCGTGTTCGTCGACGAACGCGGCGACACGGGCCTGTTCGTGCATACCTGGAGCCATCTCGGTGCTCCCGCTTCAGTATGATCGTCCCCTGGCGGGGTGGCGCTGTCCGGATGCTGGCACAGCCGTTTTAGGGGCCACGGACGAGTCGGAGATATGGAAGTGGTGGTCGTCGGAGGCGGTGTCGCCGGGCTGGTCGCGGCACGGCGGCTGGCAGCGGCGGGCACCCAGGTTCGAGTCTTTGAACGAGAGCCGACGGTGGGCGGTCGTGTTGGAAGTGATGTCGTGGAGGGATTCACCCTGGATCACGGGTTCCAGGTGTTGTTCACCGCCTATCCCGCCGCCAGGCGCGAGCTGGATTTCGACGGGCTCGACCTTCGATACTTCACCCCCGGTGCGACGATCTGTCGAACGGGGCATCGAAGCGTGTTCGCGGACCCGTTACGGGCCCCGGGCACAGCTCTGGAATCGGTATGCAACCGCGATATCCCGATGCTGGACAAGCTTCGCTTACTCCGGCTCACACGTGATCTTCGGCGACGGGATCCCGCGGGCATGTTCCCCGGTGAACCGGTCGACATACGGACCTACCTGGTCCGTGAGGGCTTCTCCGAACAGTTCATCGAACGGTTCGCCGCGCCGTTTTACGGCGGTATCACCCTCGATCGATCGTTGTCGACCGCCGCGGGTGTGTTTACGTACACCCTCTCGATGCTCGCCAACGGACATGCCGCCGTCCCGGCGTCGGGAATGGGCGCGATTCCGTCCCAGCTCGCAAAACGGGCCCGGGATGCCGGAGCAACGATCGAAACGAACAGCCCGGTCGGGGCACTCTACGACGAACCGCCTGGACCGGTCGTCCACGTCGGCGGGCAGGTCATCGAGCCCGATGCCGTCGTCCTCGCCACCGATCCGTCGACTGCGGCAACGTTCACGGAGGTGTCGTCCATCCCCACGGAGGGCCGGGGTGCCGTCACCCAGTACTTCGCGCTCGAGGGGAAGCCACGGCTGGCGACCGGGAAGCGATTGTTACTCCATACCGACGGAAATCGACCGAACCACGTCGTCCCGATCTCGACCGTTGCCCCGTCCTATGCGCCGGATGATGCATCTCTTCTGGCCGCCAGCTTTCTTGACGACGCCGTCGACGAGCCCGAGGAACGGCTGGCGGCGGCGACCCGGGAGACGCTGTCCTCGTGGTTCCCGGAACGATCCTTCGAAGGCCTCCGCTTGCTCGCCACGTATCGGACTCCCTTCGCCCAGTTTGCCCAACCGCCGGGGATCCACAAAACGCTCCCGGACGCCGACGCGCCAGCCGGGCGGGTATTCCTCGCCGGCGAGTACACCCAGTGGTCTTCGATCCAGGGTGCCCTGCGAAGCGGTCGGGTTGCGGCCGAACATGTCCGAGCAGCCAGCTTGTGAGTGTTCCTATCCGCCGAGGACAATGGCGGCATTGAGAAACGCCGCGAAGCTAACCCATGCCAGATACGGCACCAGAAGGGCGGCGGCGGGCCGGCTGACCCGATCGAAGACCCGGATCGTGAGGAGAATCGCAAACCAGAGCGCCACGATGACCACCAGCCCGCCGATCGGCGATCGCAACCCGAAAAACACCGGCGTCCAGACCAGGTTGAGCGCGAATTGGCCCCCAAACACGGCGAGGGCACGCCGTACCAGTTCGGGGGGAGCCTCGGCGCGAAGGACCAAGAAGAGCCCAATCGCCATCAGCGAGAACAGCGCAGTCCAGGCCACGGGAAAGACGAACTCCGGCGGGTACAGGGGCGGCCGGTCGAACCAGGTCGTTTCCGCACCGACGAACACCGCCGGGAGGGCCCCGGCCGCGTTGACGCCCAAAAGCAACCCCAGGAGGAGGATCCACTCCCGAGGAGTCAGTCTCGGAACGGGCATACGGGGCTAGCCGGGACGAGGGTGTCTAAGGCTTGCGCGGCTAATGGCTTGACTCCCGAGCGGCACAAGTCATACAAAAAACAGCGCGGAAACCCACGGATTGATCCGTGGGAGGGGCGGGTCAGTTGGTCAGCCACCTGCATCCCCGCGTTCGCCTGACTCCCCGACCGTGGAGTTATATTCGATTACGGAGCCAACAGGGGCGATGGAGCTGCGCCGAACGGTCCCCGTCAAATTGACCGTTGATTCCGAGCAGGCCGCCCTGCTCCACGAGACCATCGAGCAGTTCCTCTGGGCGGCGCTCCGCGACGCGGGGCATTCGGTTGCGCTACTCGACGCCGACCTCCGGATGCCGAACATGGTGTAGATGCTGGATGTCGAAGAGACCGCGACGGTACACGACGTCCTGACCGGTGAGGCGGACGTAACCGCGGCAATCCACGGGGTGACGGAAGGACTCGCGGTGATGCGCGGTAGTGCCGACCTCGAAGCATTTGCGAATGCCGACGAGGACCGCCTCAACTACGTGATCGCCGCACTCGTGGAGCGGTACGACTTCGTACTCGTCGATACTGGCGCTAGCTTGAGCTTTGCGGAAGCCCCGACGCTCGGCCTGATCGATGATATCATTCTCGTCACCACGCCGGATGCCACCGCGCGCCGATGCCGAGAATACGCTCGACCTGATCGCACGCGTCGACGGGGCGGTGCGGGGGGTCATCGTCAATCGAGCCACGACTGCGGACAATCCCGAGCGGATCGCGTCCGAACTCGGCGTCGAGCTGCTCGGCATGGTCCCGGACGATCCCGTGGTGCCGGCGAGTGCGGATGCCGGGAAACCGATTCTCGTGCATCAGTCGGAAAGTGCGGCCGCTGCCGCCATGCGGGCGATTGCCGGACAGTTGATGGACGGCGAAGCCGACCATGACTGGACTGCGCTCGTCGACGAAACACCTGCTGGGGAGGATAGAACACCGCTTGCGTCCGAGGAGCCGAACGATGAGGCGGTGGAACCCGGATCGGATGAGGAGGTGCCCGCCGACCCGGTCGAGGAGGATATATCGGCGTCCTCGAGTAGCGGGCCGCCGGGATGGCTCCGACGGTTGTTCGGCTGATACTCAGTCGGCACTTCCCTGGAAGACGCGCTCGAAATTCCACCGGAAGGCGGCCAGGGTCTCCACCACTTCCTCGAGGGAGGTCATCGAGGCCTAGAGGGTTTCGACGTCCTCGTTCGCGGCAGTCGTCTCCGCCACGCTTTCGACGTCAGCGAGAGTCGACTGGACCGCCGACACCTCGCGTGTCAGGTCATCCATGCATTCTTCGAGCGTGTCCAGCCGTCGGACCGGACTGCCCTCCTCATTGAGGAACTGTTAGAGTGAATCGGTCTACGCCCAGAGATGGGCCACTTCGCTCTGGAGATGTGTGATCCGGGGGTCGGTGGCGTCGTTCACACCGCCAAGGGCCGAACGGAGGGTAGTTTCGTCAACGCTTGAGCGTTCGCCATCCCGCAGCTGTGAAGGGGGGACGGCCGCCACATCAACCGAACGGTCCCCATCCGACAGTACACGGGGTTCGGACTCTGGCGATTCCTTCACCTGCTGTTTATCTTCGTCCTCACTCGTCGAAGCGTCCGACCCCGCCGGCGCTGATTCCATGACCGCCGCTTCATCTTCCATCGTCGCGTCCATCGAGAGTTCCGACCTATTACCGGCGATCAGGTCGCGGACATTCTCGTCGCGATCCTGCCCCAGGGCCTCCCCCAGCTCTGCTGCGACCGAGGCGGCGTCTTCGATCGTCTCCACCGCCACGGGGCGTCAGGAGCAACATCGTCTCCGGATCGTCTTGGAGCTCCCGCATTCCGTAGTGCGACGTCACCGCTTCACCCGGCCCGAAGACCCGCTCGAACCGGAGCATCCCTCCCTCGATCGACCAGAATTCGCCTCACATTCGGGATGAAACTCGATGTACTCGATCGGGAGGTCGGCCGGCAGCGGATCGGTGAGTGCCACCCGGAGCGGAACCTCGCAGTTAGACTCGATCGCGATCTCGACTGCCGGATGTTCGAACGTGTCCGTATCGAGCGCCTTTGCGACCGTAACGCCCGCCTCCTCGACTGTCAACGGTGATTGTTCCACGGATCCCATGGACCGAGCGATCCCCGGCGACTGCCAATAACCTCCTGTCCGACCTGTATAGACTATCGGCCCGGCGTAGCCACTATATTATTGACATAAGCGCCCACCATACAACGAGTTGTTAAATCATATGAAGAGGATAATAACCTTTTTACTCGATGGCGGGCAATCCTCGGGTATGATACAACGCTTTCGTCTTTTGCGGGCTGGTGACATCGAGTGGGTGCCGGCCATTCTTGAGCGGTACGCTCGGCAGCCGCCAGGGGACAAGCTGTTTCGGCGGGTCGGCCCCGTGCACGGTGATCGAAAACGGCGGGCGACAGCTGCAGCCGAGATATGAACGGTTCGGAGCTAGGCAGGCGGCACGTCCTGACGATGGGAGGGTCACTCGCGGGGACCGCGCTTGCCGGCTGCCTGGAAGGCCCAGATCTCGATGACAATCCCGACGCCGAACCGACAGGCACCGGGGCGTTTTACACCCTGATGGAATGGGGAGACGCCGTGACCGGTGATGCCATGACGTTCGATACACCGGTCGACGTCGGGCAAATGGGCCACGGGTGGGATCCGGACGCCGACATCGTCGCCACCATTGCCCAGGATCGGGCGTTTATCTACCTGGAGACGCCGGAGTTCCAGTGGTCGATCGATGTCGCCGGAGAGCTCGCCGCCGACCACGATGTCGCCTTGATCGACGGCATGGACGCGATTCCACAATCCGCGTTGCTCCCGTTCACCGACGTGGGGAGCGACGTCCTGGCGTCCCCGGATTCCGAGGTCGAGATCGATCCGGCAGACCTGGTTATCGGTGAATTCGAAGTCGTCGTGGGCAACGAAATCAGCGCATACTGGCACGCCGACCACTGGCACGGCGGCATTCCGGACGTACCGCTGGACGACACCCACGTGCTGCGGTTTAACGTCCGGGACGACGAAGACCGCGTCCTCCCACTCAACGATGAAAGCCCGTTGTCGATCACCGCGATGGTGGACGATGACGACATTGTCGGGACCGAACGCGTGGACGACGGGATCGAACTCTCGGGTGAGTCCCCCGGGCAAACGTTGCTTTCCTTCGCCGTTACCGTCGATGACGAGACCGTCTTCCGGACCGCCGAGGACCCACTGGTCGTGACGGTCGCGGAAGCCGACGAGGTTGACCTGGACGCCTTCTATGACCCCCATGTCTGGGTCGATCCGATTCACGCCAAATCAATCGTCGAACATATCGCCGCGGAACTGGGGGAGCTTCTCCCGGACGAAGAGGATGACATCGAGCAACGAACCGAGGAGTACGTCGAGCGGATCGACGCCGTCGACCGGCAATTCGAGGAGCTAGTCGATGACGCCGCACTCGACGTGGCCGTCTACGTCGCACACGACGCGTTTCAGTACGTCGAGGACCGTTACGGATTCGAACTGCACACGCCGGTCGGCGTTACGCCGGACGCGGCCGCGTCGATCGAGGATCTCGCGGAGCTCAGGATTACCATCGAAGAACACGGGATCGAGACGATCCTCTTCGACCCCTTCGAAGCGGCTGACCCGAACGACGGCGTCCCACAAGCAGTAGAGGTGCTCCTCGAGGACACACCAGTCCAGGAGGCGATGCCGCTGTCACCTGTTGAGGGGATCACGAGGGAGTGGCACGAGGAAGGATATGGCTGGGTCGAACAGATGGAGGAGATCAATCTGCCTGCCCTCAGGAAGGCGTTGAAGGCGACATGATTCGACTGGACCGATGTACATCCGGGGGTGAATCCCAGTGAACCCTGCCGTAGAGCTCCAGAACGTGTGGTTCGCCTACGACAACCATCTGGCGGTCGAGGACGTTTCGCTGACTATCGAACAGGGCGAGTTCGTCGGGTTGATCGGACCAAACGGATCGGGGAAGACGACGCTACTTCGACTGATCCTCGGGCTGGAACGACCCGATCGCGGGACGGTGAGACTGTTCGGCGAGTCGGCCAGGTCCTTCGAGGATGGGGAACGCATCGGACACGTCTCACAACATGCAACGGATCGAGGCGCTGCCATGCCGGTCACGGTCAGGGAGGTCGTTTCGATGGGCCGGTTCGCGCGGGTGGGACGAGGGCGCATGCGGGAAGCGGACCACCAGGTGGTCGACGAAGCACTTGCGACGGTCGACCTGACCGAGCTGTCGGACCGGCGGCTCGACCGACTCTCCGGCGGACAGCGACAACGTGCGTACATCGCACGGGCACTCGCCTCCGAGGCGGACCTGCTGGCGCTCGACGAGCCGACAGTCGGCGTTGACGCGACCTCGCGGGACGAGTTCTACAGCCTGCTCTCTCGATTACATCACGATGGCCTCACGATCCTGTTGATCGAGCACGACATCGAGGTGATTACCCGGCACGTCGACACCGTCGCCTGTATCAACCGAGAACTCCACTACCACGGCGATTCGGTTTCGTTCCTGGAGAGCGAGGCACTCAGTGAGGCCTACGGCGAGTCCCATGGCATTATCCACCACGATCACCCATGACGGAGGAGCAGCGCCCGACCGCTGACGGTGGCACGACGGATATCACGGGGTCGATCCGGGGGCAGATCACTGCGTGCTTGACGCGCTCGCGAATCCGTCGGCTCGAACATGCGGGGCTGGGTATCGCCGCGCTTCTCACGCTAGCGATGCTTTCATTTCTTCTCCTCGAGTGGCTTCGTGCCTACAGCGGGGGAGCCACGCTACTGTACTCCCAGTTTCTGATCATCGGGGAGTGGCTCGACTTCTACCTCGGAACGATCGTCTTCCAGGTGCCGAGTACGTGGCGAGCGCTCGCGACCGCGGTGGTGATTGGTGTCGTTGCCCCGGTCATTGGTGCGTTTTTGATCCATCGACAGATGGCGCTGATCGGGGAAACGCTCGCACACACCGCGTTCGCGGGCGTCGCGGCCGGCGTGGTCGTCGTGGCGTTCACCGGGTGGCAGGGGAGCATCATCCTCTTCGATCTCGGCTCACAGGGGGCACTCCTGTTCGTTGCACTCGTCGTGAGTGCACTCGGTGCCCTCGGACTCCAGTGGTTGAGCGACCGGTCGCAAACGTACGGTGATGTTCCCATCGCGATCGTCCTCGCGGGAAGCTTCGCCATCGGGACGCTGCTGATCAGCTGGAGCCGGGAGTTCGCACCCATCACGGTCGACGTCGAAGGATTTCTGTTCGGGAGCCTCGCGCTGGTCACCACAGCCGGCGCGAGGATGGTGGCCGTTACGAGCGTTCTCGTCCTCGCGGTGATCGCCGTGTACTACAAACAGTTCATGTTCATCACGTTCGACGAACAGGCGGCCCGCGTTGCGAGGCTCCCGGTCGACCGGTTCAACACGCTCCTCGTCGTCATGACGGCAGTCGTCGTCGTCGGTGCAATGCAGATCCTCGGCGTGATCCTGGTCGCGGCCATGCTTGTCGTGCCCGCCGCGACGGCCTCACAGCTCGCGCGGAGTTTCCGTGAGACCATCGCGCTGGGGATCCTCGCCGGACAGGCGGCCGCGATTGGCGGCCTGCTCTTCTCGCTGCTCGCAGGGCTGCCACCGGGCGGTTCGATCGTCGTCGTGGCGATCGCGATCTATCTGCTCGCCGTGGTCGTGAGCAACCGGTCGCCGTCCGGCGTGCCCGCGTACTGAACGGAATGGAACCGTTCAGAAGTTGTCGTAGATCGTCTTTTCGATGGTGTAGAACTCGAGGCCTTCGTCGCCCTGTTCTCGCCAGGTTTCACTGGACGAGCGGCCGAACCCACCGAACGGGACGTGCAACTCGAGGCCCGTCGTCTTCTCGTTGATCTTTGCGACACCGGATTCGATCTCCCGAACGAACTCCTCGGCTTCCGTGTGGTCTTCCGTGACGATGCTCGCCGAGAGACCGTACTCGACCCCGTTCGCGATGCTCATCGCGTCTTCGAAGCCATCCGCTTCAATGACCGCCACGACCGGTCCGAAAATCTCCTCCTGGCCGATGGTATCCTGTGGATCGACATCGCTAAAGACGGTCGGTTCCACGAAATAGCCATCCTCGTAGCGCCCACCTTCGAGTCGTTCGCCACCGAAGGCCAGGGTGTTACCGTCCGCTTTGGCCCGGTCGATGTACTCGAGGGTACTCTTCAGTTCACTCTCGGTCACCTGCGGACCCATATCGTACTCGTCGCCTGGACCGACCTCGATCGCAGCCGCTTCGTCGACGAGTGCCGAGACGAAATCGTCATAGACGTCGGTATGAACGATCGCACGGGAACAGGCAGTGCACGCCTGCCCGGTCACGCCGAAGGCGCCGGTCGAGACGATCTCGGCTGCCTTCCCGGTGTCCGCTGACTCCGAGACGATCGTCGGATTCTTGCCGCCCAGTTCGGTTTGGACCCGTTTGCCCGCGGCCGCGGCGTCCTTGTAGACGCGTTCGCCGACGGCGCTGCTGCCCGTAAAGGAGATGGCATCGATGGCGTCGTTCGTAATGATCTCTTCACCCACCTTCGAGCCCGGGCCCGCGACCACGTTGGCGACGCCATCCGGCAATCCCGCCTCGTCGAGTGCCTCGAAAATGGCGATTGCAACGCCCGGGGCATTGGTCGCAGGCTTGTGCACGAGCGTGTTCCCGGTCGCCAGGGCGGGCGCGATCTTCCACGCCGGGATGGCGATCGGGTAGTTCCACGGCGTGATGAGCCCGACCGTCCCGAGCGGTTCCTTGCGGGTGTATAGATTCGTCCTGGCACCACTGGCGGCTTTTACGTCCCCGAGGTAGTCCCGCGGCTTCTCCGCGTAATAGTAGAAGATGTCGATGGCCCGCTGAACCTCCCCGCCCGCCTCGGCGTGTGTCTTTCCCTCCTCCGTCGTCAGCAGCTCCGTCAGTTCTTGTTTTCGATCCGCGAGGATCGCGGCGGTCTCTCGGAGAATCCGACCTCGTTCTGGCCCTGGTGTTCGTGCCCATTCCGGGGCCGCCTCGACGGCTGCTTCGATGGCGGCGCGGGCGTCCGCACGGTCCGAGTTCGGATAGGTCGCAACTTCTTCGCTGGGGCGTGCCGGATTGTAGGTGGCGAAAGTGTCGCCGTTCTTCGCGTCGACCCACTGGTCGCCGACGTAGTTCTGGTTTGTCGTACTCATTCCAATCGGTGCTTGGATAGGCGCTCATAAAATTGCAGCGGGGGCAGTTCGCAAACGTTTCAACGTCGTGAATTGACATCGCGCCCCGCATCGTCCACCTTCCACTCGCGTCAGTATCGACGCAGTTCGACGGCCATCAAGCTCAATCCCGTGAAAGCTATCACTCACATCGCAGAGGGAAGCGGCATGGAGGACCACGCCGATCTGATCGAACATCTGCGAGCCCTCGGCATCGAATCCGGAGACCTACTCCTCGTTCACAGTGCCCTGAGCGGCATGGCGTGCCGACCCGAGACGTTACTCGATGCCCTGCTCGAAGTCATCGGCCCCGAGGGCACGTTGCTCGTCCCGACGTTCACCCCGAGCTTCCGCCACGACAGTCCGGACGGGACGTTTGACCTCGACCGGACGCCGTCCAGCGTCGGCTATCTCACGGAACTCGTCCGCACGCGAGCGGATGCCGTGCGCAACCTGGATCCGATTCACTCGTTCGCCGCAATCGGTGGGCGTGCGGACGAATTCGGCCGGTTACATGCACGGAATTCCTACGATCCAAACAACGTCCTCGGTCGGCTCCATGTGGCAGATGCAAAGATCATGGCTGTCGGACTCGATCCGTTCGGCCGTAGCATGACGTTCTTCCATTACGTCGAACAGCGGGAAGGCGTCGAACGGCGGGGGTGGACCTATCGCCACGAGAAGGCCTTCCCCGGAACGATCGTGGTTCGAGACAAAGCCTTCTCCGCGGAATACGCGATCCACGTGCAGAACTTCGAGGATGGGGTCACCTACGACTTCGCCCCGATCGGCGAGGAGCTCGACCGCCGGGGCGTGATGCATGCTGGCACATTCGTCGATAAACTGTTCACCTGGGGACGTGCGAGCGACATGTACGAGGTGGCGGGCGACGTCATCGTCGACGAGCCGGATCAAATCTACGCGGTGGACGCCTGACTATCGATCCGATCGCGATTCCTTTTTCGGCACCCCCCTGTTCTGGACAGGCATGCCCGTAGTCGACCCCGACGGCATCGAAGATTTCGCACGCCTGGTCATCGAACAGATCGGGGGAACGCAAGCGACGGCCGCTGCCGTCGCAGAATCACTGGTGGGCGCCGACCTGGTTGGGCATAGCTCACACGGACTGGTGCGGCTTTCCGCCTACACCGACCTCGCCCGAGCGGGCGGCGTCGATCCCGCCGCAAGTCCACATGCCACTGCCGCGGGACCGTTTACGCAACTTAGAGGAGGCGACGCGTTCGGTCAGGTGACCGGACGCGATGCGGTCGAGATCCTCATCGACGAGGCGTCCACCGACGGGATGTCGGTCGTCGGTATTCGTGAGTCCGGCCATCTGGGACGTATCGGGGAGTGGGCCGAGCGGGTCGCCTCCGAAGGGCTACTCTTCGCGAGTTGGGTGAATTTGCAGGGCGGCAGTCAGCGCATCGCACCCGCCGGCACCGCCGATCGACGGCTTGGGACGAACCCGCTCACTCAGGCGATCCCGACGTTCGACGTCTTGCCGTTCGATCTGGTCTACGACGGTGCCACAAGCCAGGTTGCACACGGAAAGATCATCGAACGCGACGGGAGCGGTGAACAACTCCCCTCAGCATGGACGATCACGGGGTCAGGAGAGCCGGTCGAAAAAGCTGCGAGTTTCGAATCCGGCACGGGCGCGTTGTTGCCGCTGGGTGGAAAAGCAGCCGGCCACAAGGGATTCGGCCTGGCGGTGATGGCCGAGCTCTTCGCGGGGATCATCGGGGGCGGGAAGGTTTCCACCGAGGAGCGACAAGCGTGGGTCGGGAACGGCGGGGCGTTCATGGCGTTCGATCCTACCTGTTTTGTCACACAGGAACGGCTCGAAGAGCAGATCGAGACGGTCACCGCTCATATCCGATCCGCGGAGCCGATCGACGGGAGTGAGGTCCTCCTCCCCGGTGAGCCGGAGTACCGAACGGCAGAGCGATACAGAGCGAAGGGACTGCCGATTCCAGAGCTGACGGCGGCGGATCTCCGGGAGCTAGCCGACGAGCTGAATCTCACAGACGCGTTGCCAGATGGACTAGCGGCCGGGTCTGCGCAACAGTAACAGTCCTGGGAACCCCGTGGGCTTGCCGCCCGATAAACCCAGCGTTCGGTGCCCCCTTTCCCCGATCTCGACCATACGCCGAGAAATGGTTGCCGACCGGCATGGTTGAGCCACCGATCTCCATACTGTACAGGAAATCGGCCATCGATCGCTCGCGCCATGAAGCCCATTGTTCTCACGGCGTGCTCGTGCTGGCAGAAAGGCAAAAACAGGTTGTCCATCAGAACAGAACATCCGCAGGCTCCGTCGATGGGCACTGGGTCCCGGCCGATGCGCCTTTGCTGTGTCGCGTGTGTAACAGTGGCGAACATGTAAACGAAGCCATGTTTCGGAGCTAAACGACTTTCACGGTGCCTCGGCAAGTGACGCTATGAAGCCGGCGAACCCGTATGCGGCGGTCGATTGGGATGCCAGCGATCACGTCGGAGGGTACACACACGTCCACAATCGGCCGAAACCGGTGCCCGAGGCCACCCTCGAAACGTGGTCCTCGCGTTCGTCATACGACGTCCTGGAGACCGTGCTGCACGATGGGACGCGGTATTCGTGTCTGCAAGCACACGACGCAGGATCGGCCGCAGAACCCGGCAACGGCAGGCGGTCGGGTGAGTACTGGGGGAACACCAAACATCTCAGGGATCCCTTCCTGCGCGAACCAGCCGAACGAAAGGGCATCCGTCATTTCAACTTCACAAACCACGTCGAGGGTGCCCCGACCACCTATCCACTCGCGGAGTACTTCCCCGAGCCGCTCCCGTCAGGCGTGATCGGCACCCCCGGACACGAACATGCGAGCTTTGGCGCTCATTGGTGTCAAATCGCCAATCGGCACGAACAGATCACCGGCGAAACGTATCGCTCATTGCCGGCAATGATCGAGGCCGTCGCTGCCGAAGCGATCTACCCCGACGCCGGCGGTATCCACCTGAACCACAGCGACGATCCAGAACCGCTCCGACGAGCGATGGATGCCGACCCGACGTACGTGCTGGGATTGGAGGTTCTGAATGGCAAAGGGCTGTTGTACGGTGCACACGGCGATGGGGATTATCGGAGCACATGGGACGAACTCTTGCGCGAGGGGCCCCAATGTTGGGGCTTCGGCAATCCCGACGGATACGCGATTCCGGGAGAACGGACGCCCTGTCTGTCTCGCGAGGACCTGTACGGCGGTGACGTTCGGAACATCCTGCTGGTGGAAAATCACACCGAGCAAGCATACGCCCGGGGCTACCGGGACGGCCGGTTCTACGTCAGCAGGACAGGAACGCTTCACTTCGAGAAAATCTCCTTCTCGGCCGACACGAATCGGGTCCTCGTCGTGACCGACGACGCGCAGACGATCAGGGCGATTACTGACAACGAGGTAGTCCGGGCCGCGGGCCCGTCGGCCACACTGACGGTCCCGTCGGACAGGACGTATCTGCGGATCGAAGCGGCCAGTCAAGACGACCTGTTGTGTTCCCAGCCAATACGCAACGGCTAGGGCGGGTATCAACACGCCGGCGAATTGGGACGATGACGGTATCGGAAACGCAGTGGGGTGGATCGGGCACCAATATAGGAGGCGTGGGCGTCATCGACAGATTGTTGACACGTTATGCCGGTTCACCTCACTATGGTCACCGTTCCCGAAATTACATCCCAAGAGGGAACCTGGCCGGGACAGACACGTTGATCACCGGGAAAATCAAACTCGAGACCCACCATGCAACCGAGTTCAGCATCGAGCCGGAGCGTGACCGATCGTGCGTGACTTCTCAAAACGGGCAACGAACCGCCCCGCCGACCGCGATGTCGAGATCACGGCCATCAACACCTGCGTGATCGAGGGGAATTTCGAATGGAATCTCGTGACCGTCCATACCGATGCGGGCGTGGTCGGGTTGGGGGAATCCTACCGCGGCGGTGGGGTCACGGAGATCATGTCGTACATGGAGCGCTTTCTCATCGGAGAAAACCCGCTCGATGTCGAGCGGCTCTTCCGTCGGATGATCCAGGAAACGTCCGGGCACGGCGGCACGACGGGAAAAGTCGTTACCGCCGCCAGCGGCATTGAGATCGCCCTCTGGGACCTGGTGGGAAAGCTCACCGGACTCCCGGTGTACCAGCTTTTGGGCGGGAAATACCGCGACGAGATTCGCATTTACTGTGATTGTCACACCGGCGAAGCCTGGGAGGCCGAGGACGGGTACGTCGCGACCCACGAGGCGGACGCCTACCAACCAGCTGCCTATGCAAGAGAAGCCGAACGTGTCGTCGACCGGGGGTTCGAGGCGCTGAAGTTTGACCTCGACCAGCCGATGGACAACGAGCCGGATCCGTTCAATGGGCGGGTGCGCCGCACGGACATCGACCGGAAACGAGAGATCGTCGCGGCGGTCCGCGATGCAGTCGGCGAGGATGTCGAACTCGCCTTCGATGTGCACTGGGACTACTCATTCGACAGCGCAAAGCGACTCTGTCGAGCACTCGAACCGTTCGACTTACTCTGGCTCGAGGACCTGGTGCCGCCGGAGAACATGGCCGCCCAGCGCGAGATCACGCGAGCCGCAAACGTCCCCATCGCGACCGGCGAAAACCGGTTTCGGGTCCACGAATTCAAGGAACTTCTCTACGAGTTCGGCGTCGACGTCATCACCCCTGATCCGACCACCTGTGGTGGGCTCGCGGAATCCAAGGCGATCGCGAGCCGGGCAGAGGAAAACTACATCGTATTTTCGCCACACAACGTCTGCAGCCCCGTCGGGACCATGGCCTGTGTTCACCTCGCCGCTGCCATTCCGAACTTCGACCTGCTCGAATACCACGCGCTCGAAGTGGACTGGTGGGACGACCTGCTCGTTCGCGAGGACCCACTGATCGAGGACGGACGAATCACTGTACCGGAAGGACCCGGATTAGGAATCGAACTGGACGAGGACGTGGCCCGGGAACACGCCATGGATCCGGGGACAATGTTGACCTGAGACCACGAACACCGTATCGGGAGTAAGGGGCCACCGAGCGGTTGTCGATCGACACCGAGCCTCCCGCCGGTGGCGATCGATCAAGCCACCTGATTTTCGAGATCGGTGAACTCGCCGGTTAGCTCGACTCGGTCGAGGTTTCTTACCAGGATCTCCGCGACCCGTTCCCAGTACAACGGGGTGTGTCCCGAGCAATGTGGGGTGATGTAGGCGTTCCCAAGATTCCAGAGCGGATGATCCGCCGGGAGCGGTTCCGGGTCAGTGACGTCGAGGGCCGCCGCGTGGAGTTTGTTGTTCCGCAAGGCACCGAGGAGCGCCTCACTGTCGATGATCTTCCCCCTGGCGACGTTGACGACGACTGCATCCGTGTGCAAGGCCGAAAGCTCGTCGGCACCGATCAAGCCGCTCGTCGTCTCCGTGAGCGGGCACGCCACGACGACGTAATCACTTCCCACGAACGCGGTCTCGATGTCCTCGAAGCCGTACACCTCGTCGACTGGTCCCCCTTTTTCTGGCGTGTACCTGACCCCGACCGTTTCCACGCCGAAGCCGTCGAGCCGTTCGAGGACGGCCTGCCCGATCGCGCCCAGTCCCACCACGCACACCCGCGAGCCGTACAGCTCGCCGAAGGCCTGGAAATGTCGCCATTCGTGGCGCTCCTGTCGTCGCATCCCCTCGTCCAATCGACGGGCGATCATCAACATCCAGCCGATGGCGTGCTCGGCCATGTTGGGCCCGTGGACCCCTGACGCGTTGGTGACAGCCACGTCTCGCTCGGCGAACGCATCCAGGTCAAGGTGTCCCACGCCGGCGGACGAACAGGCGAACAGCCGCAAGGAGTCCGCGAGCTCGAGCAACTCCACGGGGAGATCACCCCCGATCGCGATCTCGACATCGGGGATCAGCTCACGCTCCTCCGACGATGACTCGGCAATATGCACCTCGTAGTCGTCTAACGATGCTTCGAGGGTGTCCGTACAGGCGCTCGCGGGAATTCCGTGGGCCGTGCCGTTGAGCACGAGAATGTCCGGCATGTACTGACTGGCGATCCTGTCCACTTAGTCGTGATGCTGCCGGTCTGTTACGTTCCGAGTTCCAGGCGATCGAAGAGGTCGACCACCCGCACGGCGATCTCGTCGCGTTGCGCTCTGACCGACTCGAGGTCGCCCCCGGGATGGTCCAAGTCCCACTGCTCGCTGGTCCCATTCCAGTCCGGCGGAGTGAACTCCGCGGCTTCACACCCCATGGTGACGATGTGATCCACGTCGGCGACGTCGTTCGGCCGAATCAATCGAGGCTTTCGATCGCCGATGTCCACGTCCGCCTCTGCGAGCACGTGGCGGACTTCCTCGTGAACGTGATCATTCGGGTCGACCCCACCGGTGACGAGATCGAGGCAGTCCCCGAGCTCCCGTCGTTCCCGTTCTCGCTCCGCGAGGGCCATTGCCAACTGACTGCGTCCCGCGTTACCCTGGCAAACGAACGCTATTCCCGTCATAGCCGGTGACGGGTTACCCGTCATTGTAATTCTTTGTCTGGGGCATCCGATCAATATACGATGACTGTTCCACCGATTGTTCCCGAGGCGAGCGGGTTCGATGCCGATCAGGGAGATAGACGACCGCCCCGAGCAAGAGCGAGATTCCCAGCACCCATCGATCCGCGGAGACGTACCAGCCCGGCGTCGGGGCGCGGTAGGTCGTAAGCGGAAACAGGTACTGATTGGTGAGCATGTAGCCGTCGGCATAGCCCTGGGGAGGTCGACGACGAGGTGCCAGGCGATTCCCGCGAGCAACACGAGCAACGAGCGGCGTCGGTCCTGATGGGTAACGAATCACAGGCAACAATCCCCGAAAGAACCACGATGCCACCGAAAGTATGTAGCGCGCTCTAGCTGAAGGGTACCCCAAGGAAGACCCCTCACCAGTTCGGCACCAAGGAGCAGCTCCAGTCGACTGAGATTGGGGAGGACGGCGCCGACCATCCCGACCGCCATCCATCGGTCATCGAACCATCCGATCCACCATTTGAAGACAGTAAACAGCGCGAAGGCCCGCAACACATGGCTCAGCAGTTCAGCCATCCGGTTCACCTCTCGGTCGGAAGCCAAGCGCGTCCAGATCCACTCGCCAGAATCACAGAAAGTCGCCAGCGGCGAGTAACACACCGAGCACCGAAACACCGTAGAGGTACCACCGATCCCGGTCGTTCCTGATATCGATGACGATGTCATCTGCGACCAGTTCATCGCTCGCCGCGGCGACCGGCCCGGCCACCTGGATCTCGGCACCCGGTTCGAGCATCTCGTACTCGTCGACAGCCACCTCCGTGATCACCATTCGATGTCCGGGCGCCTCCACGATCAGGTGGTCATCCGCGGAGTCGCTCGCGACGACCTCGACGAACATGAAGACACGTTTCCCGTGGTGTGCTGCTGGATCGGCCGCGACCGAGGATTCACAGGGCGTGTCCCACAGATCGGCGGCTGCGAAACTGACACATAGCGATAGGTCGAGACCCAGCAATGAGAGCACGTAGATCACCCTGATAGCCCGCTGCATATCTTGAAAGGGGCACCTGGCCGCGAAATGGCCAGCACGATCGGTTCCCCGCAGAGCCAGTCATCTGATTATGCAGTGGCCGGGTCACACTCTTCATGGTTGCGTGGATGAGAACCGGGTGTATGACGGTCGAGACCGAGGATGTCGTGACGACGATCGCGTTGCTCGTGGTGATCGTGGGCCTGGTTGGAGCGATGGTAGCGGAGCTGCTGGCGTTCAGGACTGCAGCTATCGGTCTCGTCGTGGCCATCGCGATGTTTCTGTGGCTCGTCGTCTCGCCGCTCGTGAGCGAGCGCTGAGCGGGCCTGACACGCTGTGGCGAGCGGCATCCGTATCGATCCGCCGGGGAACCCCTCGATATCCGTCATCGGTTTCGAGGACAGCAAGATGCTCGTTTCCTAGGTTTACGTGGCGTCGGAACGTGCGAGAGCTCAGGTCGATCAGCGCCGGTGTGTGGCGAGCAATGAAAACCCCTTAGCCCGCTTCCGCGGTAGCGCCCGCATGGACCAGGCCCTGCGGTGGCGCTTCCGCCGGGCGAGCTGGCTCAACGTGCTCGGCAACCTGGCAAAGATTCTCGTCGAGGGTGCCATCGGTGTCGCCACCGGCAGCGTGGCGTTGCTCGCGGACGCCGCGCACTCGGTCGCCGACCTCATCGCGAGTGCGGTCGTCCTCATGTGGGGCGGGGCCGGGTTCGACGATCCCGACGAAGAACATCCGCACGGGCATGCCAGGTTCGAGCCGATCACCGCCGTGGTGGTGGGGAGTGCAATCGTGCTGATGGGGATCGGCCTGCTCTATGAGTCGACCAAGGGAATTTACCATGGATCGGCACTCGAGTTCAGCTATCTGTTGATCGCTGGGCTGCTCTTCGCCATTGCCAACATGGCCGTGGTGTATTGGTATACCGTCCGGGTCAACGACGCAATTGGATCGACGGCGCTCGGCGCCCTTGCGGTCGACTGCCGGAACGACATCTACACCTCGACGGCCGCGCTCGTCGGCATTCTCGGGGTGTGGGCGGGGTATCCGGTGTTCGACCCCGTCGCCGGTGGGCTGGTCAGCGTGCTCGTCATCGGGCAGGGGATCCAGATCGGGCGCGAAAACGTCGATTACATCGTCGGCTCTGCGGCCCCCGCGGAGATGCAAGAACGTGTCCGCGGGACCTTGCTGTCCCACTCGGACGTGCGCGGCGTCCACGACCTGGTCGTCTATTACGAGGGAACCGAACTCGAGGTGGAAAGCCACGTCGAGGTGGACGGCGGGATGTCCCTGCGGGAGGCCCACGAACTCGAGTCGGCGCTCATCAGAAAACTGCGGATGATCGATGGTATCAGGGACGCCCACGTGCACCTGGATCCGTCGGGGGTCGGGGAGTGGAAAGACGCCGATGAGGCTGGTGGCCGGCAGTAGCTACGTGGACGGCTCGACGGAAAGAATGGCCTTTGCGAGCTCGTCGTGGAGGTAGGGATGATCGTTCTCGTCACGCTGGATCAACGGTGGTCCCTGGAGTCGCTCCTCCAGTGTACCCACGCGTTTTTTGATCGTTCGCTCGGTGTACCCCGTCTCCGCCGCGATCTCATCGATCGATAGCGGCGCTTCGGCTTCCGCCAGCGCGGTCGCGATCTCTACCTCCGAGGCGGTATAGTCCTCGTGCATCTTCTCAACCAGCCGGACCAACTCGTCGGGGACGGCGTCGGCTCCCATCGGCCGAATGTTTGAGCACGGGTTACGTAAATCCGCCGTTACCGGGGCGTACCCGGTGAGCAACGTTCTTACCGTGGCACGCCCTGACACTCCGCCATGGAACAGTTCGAAAAGTTTGTGACGTCTACAACGCTCCGCGAGGACAACGAATCGCTCAAATTATACCAGAATACTGTCGCACTTACCTGCCCCGCATGTGGGGAACCATTCGACGATATGGTCGTTTGCAAACAGGAATATACCAGCCTCAATCAGACCATGCCGCTCGACCTCTGTACCACGGTCCACGAGGGTCGACCTGTTCTTTTTACACACAAACCTGACGAGTGACCAAACGGGTCGGAGGCAAGAGCTTATATAGGCTTGGTCGTTTGCTGATAGTCATAATGTCCTGGCAGCCACGTGAACGTGAGCGTGAGGCTGAGAAGGAAACGGACACCGAAAAAGCGGGCCAACGGTGTCCGGAATGCGAAGCGGAGCAGCTGATCACGCACGGGGACCAGGGCGAGTTGATGTGCGAAGAGTGCGGGTTAATCATTGAAGAGCACAACATGGATCGCGGTCCCGAGTGGCGGGCGTTCAACCAGCAAGAGCGGGAATCGAAGTCCCGCGTCGGTGCCCCGACCACCAAAACGATGCACGATAAGGGCCTGACGACGACGATCGACTGGCAGAACAAGGACGCCTATGGTCGTTCGCTCTCCTCGGAAAAACGCAGCCAGATGCACCGGTTGCGGAAATGGCAGGAGCGGATCCGAACGAAGGACGCGGGCGAGCGGAACCTCCAGTTCGCGCTCTCGGAGATCGACCGCATGGCGTCGGCGCTCGGCGTTCCCCGTGCAGTCCGGGAGGTCGCATCCGTTATCTATCGACGCGCGCTCGCGGAGGATCTCATCAGGGGTCGCTCCATCGAGGGCGTGGCGACGAGTGCCCTGTACGCAGCATGCAGGCAGGAGGGAATCCCGCGAAGCCTCGACGAGGTGGCCGAGGTGAGCCGCGTTCCCCAGAAGGAGATCGGGCGGACGTACCGGTATATCGCCCAGGAGCTCGGCCTCGAACTGGAACCGGTGGATCCCAAACAGTACGTCCCACGGTTCTGCTCGGAGCTCGGCCTCTCCGAGGAGGTTGAACAGAAAACCCGGGAGATCATCGAGCAAACGGCCGAGGAAGGGCTCCTGTCGGGGAAATCCCCCACTGGATACGCCGCCGCCGCCATCTATGCCGCGTCGCTGTTGTGCAACGAAAAGAAGACCCAGCGGGAGGTCGCAGAAGTCGCCCAGGTCACAGAAGTGACGATCCGAAACCGGTATCAAGAGCAGATCGAAGCGATGGGGATCTACTGAATCAGTTCACGAGATTGCTTGAGAAGGCGAACGGTTGTGGTTTAGTCATCTGCCGCAGGCAGCGGGGCATCCCCGCGTTCTAGCCGACGGGGTTCCAGGAGCGGAACTGCCGAGTCCGCGTTGCGCGCAAGTTCTCGGGTCCGACGCTCGGCTGCTTCGGTGGTGAGCAGGTCGAACTCTCGTTCGACGGTTACGATATCGAGCATCTCGTCACGTGATTCGAGGACAATGATACCCTCTTCCTGCGGTGTGTGGATCGCCACTGATTCCGGATATGCCTCCTGAATGGCCGTCAGCTCGGTGTCACTGTAGTCGAAGCTTCCCATGTCGTACGATCGCATATTCGTATTGACAGTGGCGACATGAAATCGGGCGCCCCCGAGGTCATCGAAATCGACCGTCGGCATTGTCGGATGACCGGTCCCCCGGCCGACCACGTGCCCATGCGGTGTGTAGACCTTGGCATCGCTCGGAAAACAGTACGCGATGTGAAACCCGTGGTAGGTCGCCCAGTGAGCGAATTTTCCCCATCCGAGACCGTGGGTGGGGTGAACCATGAGGTCGAGCTCACGTCGGCGGTACGCAAGCGCCAGTTCGTCGAATCGCACGTCCCAGCAGATGGTCGCCCCGACACGACCGAACGGGGTGTCCCACACGGGGAGCTCCGTTCCAGGCGCAATGCCGCGGTCCTCGAGTTCACCGATGGTTGGTGCGATTTTCCTGTAGGTGCCCCGATACCCGGCCGCTGGCCCGATCAGGGCGACCGCGTTGTAGACGGTATCACCTTCCACTTCGTAGGTGGGTACCCAGACGTACGCCTCGAGGGTGGCCGCGGCCTCGGCGACCCGATCCGTAAACGGACCGGGGAGTTCGATGGCGACTTCCGAGACTGGCCGGTCGTGCCGACCGGTGTCGTCCGCCAGCACGAGTTCGGGAAAGACGACGAAATCAGGGTCGAACCGTCCCGCCGCTTCGAGGCAGGCCAGGAAGGCATCCTTGTTGGCCGACAACGGATCGTTGGTATCCCTTTCTCCGGGCATATTCGGCTGCACCTGGAGGATTCGGGTCGGTCGCATACGTTGGCGGTCGGTCCCCGGCCAGTTAGCCGTTTCCCGATGTCCCGGTGAGGAAGGGTGAAGTGTCGACCGGGAGACGACACCACATGCAACAGCAGAACGCGTTGTGTCAGCCGCTTGCTGCGGGTGAGCCGGTATTCGGCGCGCGGGCGAAGACGCACGCACCGGCACTCATCGAGGTTTACGGGTCGTTGGGGCTGGACTTTGTCTGGCTGGACTTTGAACACGGCGGCCCGAGTCCGGCCGACGCGCAGCACCTCGAGCACTGCTGTCGGGCGGCGGCGGTCGGGGACACGGAACTGCTCGTTCGATTACCGAAGGGCGAGCCAACGCTCGTTCGAAAGCTCCTAGACACCGGCGTACGAAACGTCCTGATTCCACGGGTCGAGGACGTAGACGACATTCAACCGGCCCTCAAAGCTGCCCGATTCGACTATGACGGAGGGCCAGGACAGCGAGGATTCGCCGGTGCTCGCGTGAGTGGGTGGGGCGATCACCCGGCGTCGTACGCCCGGCTCGAAGACGAAAACGTGCTGGTCGGTGCACAGATCGAGAGTCTCACCGGACTCGAGAACCTCTCCGAGATCCTGGCGCTACCGGCGCTCGGGTTCGTCCAGATCGGTCACGGCGATCTGGCGATTTCCATGGGCCGTCCGATGCAAGCCGATCACGAAGACGTGCAGGCGGCAATCTCGACGATCCTGGAACACTGCCTCGAAGCGGATGTGCCAGTCGGCCGTGTGCCGGCGGATGTCGCAGACGCACGGGAGGCACGCGACGCCGGATACCAGATCCTGCGCCTTGGCGACGAAGTCGAGGGGGCTCGTAGCTTGCTGACCGACCGGCTCGACGCACTGAAGCGTTGAGTTCAGGAAGAACAACGACGCGCGAGGATCACGACCTTTTCGTTTGGAAGAGGGCGCTCATGCTCGACGGTAAATCCTGCGCGACGTAACCAGCGACGAATCGCTGCCGACGAGATGCGGCGATCCAGTGGTGGCCCCACGTCACCGGCTGCCGACGGGCGGTACTCCGCGATGATCACCGGCGATCCAGCCGGTAGTGCCGTTCCGATACTCTCGATGGCATCGACCGGTCGGTCGATGTGGTGAAGCACGAAGGTCAGGAGTGTCGGAATCGGGCCGTCAAACCGGAGCGGGAGGTATCGGATATCCCCGAGCATCGTGACGATCGATGGTGTCGGGTGCTGGCATCGAAGATACGTCAACGCACCGGAATCACGATCGACCGCTATGACTGCCCCGGGTTCGATGCGTTCGGCAATCCATGCCGCCGGATAGCCCGGCCCACAGCCGAGATCGAGGACGGTATCACCCCGGTCGAGAGCCAACAACCGCCAGCACCATCCGAGTACTTCCTGCGCTCGGTCCGTCTGCCGTTGATGAACTGCTTCCCAATCCGTCTCTGTTCTCATACGACCCCATCAGGCGGCCCAAATAAGTGGATACGGGCTCGGGAACAAGGAAAAATCGAGCGGGAGCACTGTCTCTGGCCTAGAAGAATCTCCGGTTGACTGCTCCTGTCCATCGGTCGAGGTCAACGTCCGGGACGCAACGACCCCGATCACTCGTCCAATTCAGGATGATTTCATTCAAACTCGGGTGATCGCTTTCATGCCTGCCATCGTGCATGAACAAGGGGAGCGAGCAAGCTCACGCTTACAACCCGAACTCGCCAAGGAATTATCGTCCCCAACCTCATCTAGAAATGGGTTATATTCCCATAATCAGTCAAAGATGTTTTGAGATCACTTTCAGATCGAGTCCGATTTCAGAGATGATTATCGGGTGTGTCGAGAAGCATCACCCCGAGGAACCGGACTGGGAATTGACGCTCTAGGGGATTGAGCCTACGCAGCAACGGAACGGATATGGAAAGCTCCTGCTGGAGCCGGTGCTTCAGGCGTGCGACCGGGAGGAGACGCCTGCGTTTCTCATTTCGAGTAATGTTCAGAATCTCACGTTTTATCTCCAGCATGGATTCGAGATAGTTGATACGATTCAATTTCCAACGATGCCACCGTTCTTTCCCGTGCGCTGAGAGCCACAACGGTGATCCTTCCCATCCATCGGTGTTGTGATGGATTCGGCGTTCTCATTCGGTACGCAAATTCTAACGAAGTCCAGTAGATCAGCATCCAGCTAGTCCCCGACCTCCCCGAGGCAACCGGGACACGTCCTCCAATATCGAAGACCCTCAGAAACCGGGTTTGAGCACTCGCCACATGATGCCCGGACGAAATAGTGAGTTCGGTCGTGCTTCCATGATGACGACACGATTGAAAGCGTCAGCCAAGCGGCCGTCGGTTTGGACCTTGCGGTTCAACCTGGTGAAGTATCGATTCATAAGATCCGTTGCGAAGGACTTCGGACCGGTGGTCCGTGAAAACTGAAAGTCACTGCCGATCGCGACGTTCGACGCATCGGCCACGACAGTTTGGACCCGGTCGAAAAATCGGAGTGCGAAATCGCCTCCCATGTGTGGCCAGCGTATGGTGTAATACCAGTGCCGCGAGTGCCGGGACCGACATTCCGTGGCCGTATATCGGATTGAAGCTGGCGATTGCATCACCGATAACCACATTCCGTGGAGGGAACCGTTCGAGGTCCTCGTAGCGACGCATGAGGTTCGACAGCATGGGATACTTGTAGATGTCCGTCGAATTCAGGCCATGTCCATCGATAATGCGCACGACGTGAGAAACGGGAAGTGAAGCGGCGTAGTCACGGAATCGCTCCGGATCGGTCGGCGGGTGGTCGCCATTGATTCCAGCCAACGATATCACCTACCGTCCGTTTTCGATCGGGAAGATTGCGACGCCCCGACTGCGAGGCGGCTCGGGCAACACGATGAGCGCCCCGTAATCGTTGGTCGGGCGCTCAACGATCGCCGTACTGTAGGCCAAATCAATGGACACCCCGTCGGTTGTCGGGGACGCATAGCTGTGGATTTCGAGCCATGCAGGCGTCCGAGCGTGCGGTCGGTGGCGTCCACGACTAAGTCGGCAGCGATCTCCCGTTCGCCAGCCGCAGTACGAACGGTCACCCCCCGACAATCGACCCGTGATCGTCAACGAGGTAATCGACGAACTGACATTCGTCTCAAATTGTGACACGATCGAGCTTGGCTACGCGTCTCCGAGTGGTCTGCTCAAACAGTGGCCGACTCGCACTGTATTTCTGTATGGGTGATGGTCCATGTGCGAAAAAATCCCCTTGGGTGTATATCTTAACACCCCTGGCGAGATCCACTGTCAGTGCGCCCGCGTCCGTCAAGTCATCGCCGTTGCCGGGGAAAAGATCCTCAAGAACTACCTGTCCGGCCCTCTTCATCACGTGGATGTGATTCGCCTGCGGCGTTCCTGGTCGAGCGCTTGCATCGTCAACAAGCGGATCTTTGTCGATGAGCGTGACAGTTTGGAATCGATCAATCAAAACGCGGCTCGCGATGAGTCCGGACATGTTTGCCCCGACCACGACTGCGTGCCCCCGCCGCTCCTCGATTTCATCGGGATCGTACCGTGGGGCAGTTGCCAGTGTCATTCGTCGAGTTATACAGAATCGTGGAGCATACCTGACCCTTTAGGATCAGGATGAATCCGACAACGCGGACTCAATCCACGCTACGCTAGCCAGTTCGAGATTTCCCAATCCGTGTTTTGAAGTGACAGGCAACCCTACGTATGGGGAGGAATCAGGCTGGGACCAGAGCGATTCCCGCCAGTCCTCCGATGGCGGCCTGTCCGCCCCAAGCAATCAAACAGTAATC
>SKQO01000016.1 GCA_007118975.1 Halobacteriales archaeon
CGGTGGAGACCGTGAATCGAAACGATCGATGGATCGTCGGTTTGGTGATGACCGGCCACGCCCTGGTTCACACGTTCGAGTTGTCGATTCCGATCCTTGTGACCATCTGGTTGGCCTACTTCGATACGTCGGCCGCGGTCATTGGCCTCGTCGTTACCGTAGGATACGCGCTGTTCGGCATCGGTGCCCTCCCGGGTGGGATTTTGACTGACGCGGTCGGCTCCCGGCTGCTCATCGCGAGCTGTTTGCTCGGAATGGGTGGTTCGTTCGTTCTGCTGGCCCTGGCGCCGTCGATCTGGGGCGTTACGCTCGCGCTATTCGTCTGGGGTGTGGCCGCCAGCGTATATCATCCAGCTGGGTTGCGGCTGATAAGCACGGGCGTACAGGAGCGCGGTCTCGGCTTCGCATATCACGGCATGGCCGGCAACGTGGGCATCGCGTTCGGGCCCCTGCTAACCGCCGTGTTACTCATCGTGTTCGATTGGCGTACAGCGGTGAGCGTGCTCGCCGTCCTGGCACTTCTGGCTGGCGTCGCCTCACTTCGAATCTCGATGGACGAGACGGCCGCCGTGGACTCAGTGGAAATGGCGGATGGGGGACGGGTTGAGCGTCCCACGATGGCGGAACTGTTCTCGGCAAGTCGAGCCCTGTTCGCGGGTGCGTTCGCGGTCGTGTTCCTGATGGTGATGTTTTCGGGCACTTTCTACCGTGGCGTGTTGACGTTCATGCCCGAGGTAGTCCGTGAATTTCCGCGGTTCGATCCGATCGCCGTCGGGACACACACGTTGGAACCGGCGAATTACTTCTACGTCGGATTACTGGTCGTCGGTATCGCCGGACAGTACGTTGGCGGTCGGTTGACCGATCGGTACCGGACCGAGCGGGGACTGGCCGCCGGTTTCGTCGTCCTGACGGCCATCGCGCTCGTCTTCGTCCCCGCAGCGGACTGGGGGATGGCCGCGTTCCTCTTCATCGGCGCGTTGCTCGGGTTCTTTTTGTTCATGGTCCAACCACTGTACCAGGCGACGGTGGCGGAGTATAGTCCCGCGGAGGCACGCGGGCTCTCCTACGGATTCACCTACCTCGGAATCTTCGGAGTCGGCGCAGCGGGTGGTGCGCTGGCGGGCTTCGTACTCACCTTCGCGGCCGCAGACACGCTGTTTTATGTCCTCGCGATTTTCACCGCGGTACCGGCACTCCTGGCGATGTATCTGGTCGCGACTCAGTGACCTGGATTATGCACGGGTAGCGAGACACACGAGCCCGCGCCACGGCAACAACGCCACGGCCCCGAACCCGATCATGACGGCGAGGAAGATCCAGGGAGCACTCCCGGGAACGAGGGCCGATGCTCTTACGACGCCCCCGATGAGTACGGCGACGATCCACCCGCAGAGCACCGTCGGGAGCGCCCACGTGCCGCGTTCCAGGGAACTCGATCGATAGGCACCGGCCGCCGGACCGCCGACGAGCCATCCCACGAGGAACGGGCCGATCGTTCGCATTGCGTGGTCGGGGTATTGGGTCGGGTCGATGGCGTGCACGTGGAGTCCCCACGAGATGACGATCGCTATCAGGAGCAAATCAACGACGAGAACGGAGACACTTCGACGGGACCGCTCTACCCAGGGACCCTCCCCTAGCACCATGGTCGAGCACGACGGTCCACGGGCAAGGACGCATCGAAATCACACGCGGTGGGTTCATACCTGTCCGAGGCGGTACACCCTTCATGCGGTTCGAGTTGCTCGGGTGGCCGGAAGACGGTCCCGTCCTTCAGCTCGACCACCGGTCGTTTGCCTACGCCGGTAAGTTCGTTCGCGAGACCACGGGAAAAGTCGTCGCTCGTACGGACGATGTTGTCCTCGGCGCGCTGAGCTTCAATCGGGACCGGGCGACCGATTGCACCTGGCGGGTCCGAACCATCACCGTCCACAGGGATCATCAGGGCGAAGGGATCGGTAGTCGGTTGCTAGCGGCAGTGGCCGATCGGCTAATCCAGGACGGAGATGCAGTCTTAATCGCGGTAAACAACCCGATCGCCTATCAGGCCGCCTATCGAGGGGGTTTCGAGTTCACCGGTGAGACCTCAGGGATGGCGGAACTGGTCTGTCGGTATCCAGCTTCGTGTACGTCGCAATCCTACGGGGCCGGAATGGCTCGATACGCGTCGCGGGAAGACCTCCCGGCGGAGATGCGCCAGTTTGCCAGGAATCGAAGTAAAGCACCCCAACCCGAACCCGTAACGCCACCAATGCTGTGTTAGTAACCGGGGCTCACTGGAATTCGGGCATGACTTCGTCGGCGAAAAGCTCGACGCCCTCGCGGGACGGGTAGTCCATGAACATCACTTGGAGTTTTTCGAAGCCGAGCCCTCGGATGTGCTCGATCCGTTCGGCTACCTCGGCTGGCGTCCCGATCAGCATCTGCCCCTTCTCCCACGCATTTTCCGCCGTGAGTTGGTCTTCGATGTCCTCCTCTTCCCCCCAGGGCAGGGGAAAGATCTCTTCACAGATCGCCTCGAGTGCTGTTGGATCTTCCCTCACGACGATATGTCCAAGCCAGGACCGCTCGATCGTTGCTGGATCCCGGCCCTCCGCTTCGAGATACTCGTCGAGCTTCTTGGCCTTGAACGAAATCGATGGACCGCGGTTGCGTGCGCTGATCTCGACGTTCCACTCGTCACCATACCGTGCCATCAATCTGAGCATCCGCGGACTCGCCCCGCCGATCACGATCGGTGGATAGGGGTCCTGCACTGGCGGTGGCTGATTATATGCACCGTCGATGTGGTAGTGCTCGCCTTCAAAAGTGGGTTCGGCTTCGGTAAACATGCGCGTGAGGACTTCGAGACCCTCCTCGAGCATTTCGAAACGGGTCTCTACACTCGGGAAGTCATACCCATACCGGTGGTGTTCCTCGCGGTGCCACCCGGCGCCGAGCCCGAGCCGCAACCGTCCGTCCGAGAGATGATCCACGGTCGTGGCCATTTTCGCCAGTAGCGCCGGATTTCGGTAGGTGATCGAGGTCACCAAGGGACCGATATCGACTTCGTCGGTCCGCTCGGCCAGCGCGGCGAGCATCGTCCAGACTTCGAACTCCTCGTGCTCGGGGCCAAGGATGAAATGATCGGGCACCCACAGCCCCTCCAGGCCCGCGCCGGTGATCGCATCGACACCATCCATTACGCTCCCACGGTCCAGGCCGCGCAAAAGCGGGTAATCACGGTGGACCCCATGCCCGGGATAACAGGCAACCATCCAGTCGAATTGCATATCCGGGAGGTGCAATCGGGAGGTGATAACTATTGATGACGAATGGGACCATGTTTTTCGGACGGGGGTTGTTCGGCGACAATTGCGGTGTCGATGACGGGCTGACCATTCGTGTGGTTGGGACACGCTTCTACCATCGGATTCCGCCGGCGCGATGGGTTACACGAGGCCATGTCCGGTCCCCGTTTCGTGCCGGATCTTCCTCGTCGAACAATCACGATCGAGTCACTGCGCTTTCCTATCGTGGCTCGCGGGTGGACAACGAACTACACATCGAGACGGTTGCAAACCCCGCTTCCGAGTGTTCGATGCACGTACCCCGCGGTGAAGAAAACTTCAGTAATTCCGTTTACAGAATTATCATTCAGATTATGATTATGCGGATGGCTGCGGTATTATCGACCGTCATGCGACCGGCACCACCAGTGCGCGTCTCGGGCGACCACGGGGGCCACGAATGATTGGAGGATGGATGGCTCTCGTCCTCTTCCTAACCGCGGGGGTGGGTATCCTCGCATACCCGTGGCTGGTCGCGATCGCCATGTTCGTCCTTGTGAGCGTCGTCGGGATCGTGGGTCTGCTGTGGACGATCGGTCGATTCGACTCACGTACCACCGAGAGGGTTTCTCGACGTGATCGACCGGGGGGAATCAGCCGACAGTTCCGCGGTACGCTTGTAGTTGAGATCGACCGTGATCGGGGGGTTCTCGAAAGCTGCACATTCAAGCTGCGGCTACGACGATCGATCGCATGACCCTCCTCCATGGTACGGCCCTTGCTTCGACGATCCGGGAAGATCTCCGCGCCGAGATCGAGTCGCTCGTCGATTCCGGAGTCCAACCGGGACTCGCGACCATCCACATGGGAACTGATCCGGCTGCGTAGTCGTACATCGCGATGAAACAACGGGACGTCCGCGAGCTCGGGATGTACGGTGAGGAGGTGGACATCGATCCAACTGAACCACAGACCGTCCTGCTCGAGGAAATCGAGCGACTCAATGAAGATTCCCGAATCCACGGTATCATCGTTCAGGACGACTATCCCGATCACGTCGATTGGGAGGCCGCGATCGAGGCAATCGATCCGCGCAAGGACGTCGACGGTCTTCACCCGGAAAATATCGGCCACCTCGTGACCGGGCGACCGCGGTTCGTCCCGGCAACCCCACTCGGTATCCAGCGGTTACTCGAGCACGAAGGCGTGACGATTGCCGGCGCAGATGTCGTCATCGTCAATCGCTCGGAGATTGTGGGCAAGCCGCTCGCACATTTGTTGCTCCAGAAAACCGCAGGCGGGAACGCCACCGTCACCGTCTGCCATTCTCGGACCAATGACGTGCCTGAAAAAACACGCAACGCGGACATTCTGGTCGTCGGCGTCGATAGCCCGGAATTGATCGACGATTTCTATGTCACGCAGGGGACAGTCGTTGTCGATGTGGGGATCGGACGAGTCGATGCGGATAACGAGAAAGGATACGAGCTCGTCGGCGACGTCGACTTCGATGCTGTCGAGCCGATCGCGTCCGCGATTACCCCGGTCCCCAGTGGGGTCGGTCCCATGACCCGGGTGATGTTACACTCGAATACGGTCACGGCAGCCCGCCTGCAACACGACGTCGACGCGTGAGCCACTACAGGTGGCTCAGTTAGTGCCCTTCCCGCCGCGTCAACCACCAATGTTGTACGTTCGTTTTTGAGCCCTCGTACGCGTGAGAGGCCTGAATCAGTACCCGTGGTTCTGATTGCTGGTCGAGTTTCCCGACGACGAGACTCTCCGAGTACGCACCGGCCCCAGCCTCCTGCATGCGAAGATACGTTCCATCGTCCCAGTTGAGGCCATCCTCGGAGGTGTACAGGACAAAGTTGCCGCTTGCATACCCGTAGCTCCCACTTCGACCGTGGAGCAGGTACCTGTCGCCGTACCGGGTGACCTGTGGATTGCGGATTTTCTTCGCCAGTGGCGTCGTGCCGATCTCGCTCCAACTTCGGCCGCCATCCGTGCTCGTGAGGTATTCTAGCCGGGTCTCGTTCTCCTCGTGGTAAATGTACGCCACGAGCCGGCTGTCCGGTAAGGTGGTGAGGGCTCCGTACCCTCGACCGTCGGTATCGAACGGGAGGGTGCTTCGCCGATCGAATGACCTGCCGGCATCGGTGCTCGCATGGAGTCCGTAGACGTCTGTTTCACGTGTGCCCGTCCAGGTATCGGTCGCATCGTTCTCGAACTCGAGGGCGAGGATGTCGTCGCCATCTCGAATCACGTCGTACACCCGCCCCGGCTCATCCGATAGCGCTCGCGGGTCGCTCCAGGTGTCGCCACCGTCCTCGCTCCGGAGATACGTCGGTACGCCGTATGGACGCCAAAGCCCGTTCTCGGCAATATCGCACTCCAGGTTGACTGCGAGCACGGCCCCATTGTCGGCACGCACCGCGTTTTCGGTCATCACCGATCGCCCGCCATTCTCGTAGACCGCTTTCGAGTACTCGAACGGCAATGGATCACTCCAGGATGTTCCACCGTCGGTAGATCGTTTGTATTCCATCCAGCCGACTGCGTTGTGTCCGTCGTTCGGCTCCCCCGCACAGTTCGGGTAGAATGCAAGTAACCGGTCCGGGGCGTATTCCACGAGTGCATGGCCGAGGTGTCCGCTGCGGCCGGCTGATGCGTGGTCCACGAACGTGATGCCGCGATTCGGGGGGTTCCCGGGGGAGAACGAAAGCGAGCAGTCCGAGTATGACGTCATGACCCGCGGTGTCGTCTCAAGGGCTATAACCTTACCTCCAACCAACCGATGCCCCTCGGGACCACCTATCCAACCGTGCGGTCGAAGGTGCGATACTGGAGGAACGCCCGGTCCCGCCGTGATAGCCCCGGCACCGTTTCGATCCAATCGAGGCAATCCCGGTAGCTTGCCCAGTCGTCCATCCAGGGGTAATCCGACCCGATCATCAGCCGTTCGGCCCCGAACCAGTCGAGCAACCGCTGCAGGTAGACATGCATGTCCTCGTACGGCCACGGGGTGGCAGCCGATCGCGGGATTGAACTCACTTTCACGAGCACGTTATCGTGTTCGGCGACTGCCTCGAAGTCCGTCCACGGGGATTCGTCGGGCGACGTGGTTTCGTCCGGCCACGCCAGGTGATCGACGACAAACTGGATGCGTGGATGTTTCGCTGCCAGCTGCTCAAGTCGCGTCAGCTGGTCGGCCTTCGGAAAGACGAAGACGGCGGTCTCGAGTTCCCCAAGTTCCTCCCATACTGGATCCAGTTCCGCCGAACTGATCCACGTGGCCTGCCGGTCCACCTCGGTGGGGATCGGGTCGTAGGCGAGCGACGCGTGCATTCTCACCCCGAGCATCCGGTCGTGGCCGGTCACCTGCTGAAGTTGTGTCAGTACCGATTTCGTCCCGTCGAAGTACTCCATGACCGCCACGCCATACAGCCGATCGGGATGTGCTTCGATCGCACGCATTGTGTACTCGTTGGCCCGGGGGCCGCGTCCATAGAGCGGTGTCGTCACGACCACCGCCTCGTCGATCCCGATCCGGTCCATGTCCGCAATGAGGTCACGGTGCGTATACGGTCCCGACCAACCGGGCGGCAAGACGTCGGCTACCCATGGAAGTTCCAACGTCTCCCGCCCCCACGCGTGGGTGTGCGTATCGACCAGTCGCATATCTGGACATCGCCCGTGCAGCCCCTATTAATGCACCTGCCGGAGGTGTCGTGCCCACACACCACAATAGCCAACTGTACCAGGGTCGACAGATGCTACATGAGCGAGGAACTCGAACGGGCGGTCTACCTCCAACGGTTAGACCCGGAGCAGCGCGAGGAATACGTGCGAGCCCACGACGACGTCCCGGCGGCAGTCACTGATGCAATGGCACGGGCCGACGTTCGAACCTTCGAGCTGTACGTGCGCGAGGAGATTGCGATCTGTGTGTTCGAGGCAACCGACGTGCAGGCGTACTTCGACATCGTCGAGGACGATCCCGACGTGCAGGAGTGGGAGCGATACGTCGCCCAGTTCAAGGAGGCCGGCGTAGACGTCGACGCCGACGAGGCGGTCGTGCCGGCAATGGAACGAATCTGGTCGTTCGAAGCGCCGTAGCTACCGGGATCGACGTGACGTGAATGGGTGCGCACACGAGATCTGTTCTCGGGTGACATCCGTCCATGCCGCTTGTGGCCCCATCAGCTATGACCGTGGGCACCGATGGCGCCACACATGCAAGGGTGGACAGTGGGCGAGGCAGAGATGCCGATTCTTGGTTTTGGAACGTGGCCAATGAAAGGACCGACGTGTCGTGAGGCGGTGGAAATTGCCCTGGAGTGTGGCTACCGGCACGTCGATACCGCACAGATGTACGAAAATGAACGCGAGGTCGGACAGGCCATCGCGAACTCGTCAGTCGATCGCGCGGATATTTTCGTCGTCTCGAAGATCAGGAAGGGTAACTGCCGACCGGCTGCAGTGCGTGAGACCGTCCGTGAAAGCCACGACCGACTCGACGTGGGCACGATCGACCTCATGTTGATCCACTCGCCGAATCCCAGGGTGCCGATCCCGGACACTATCGGGGCGATGAACGAACTCCAGGACGAGGGGCTCGTCGAACACATTGGGGTCAGCAATTTCTCCGTCGAGCAGCTCCGCGCCGCCATGGATGCCTCCGAAACGCCAATCGTGACGAATCAGGTGGCTTACCATCCGTTTCGTGACCAGTCAGACCTCCTCGAGTTCTGTATCGACGAGGACGTCGTCCTCACTGCATACAGCCCGCTCGCCAAAGGAGATGTCATCGGGACTGAGTCGCTGGAACGCATTGGCGATCGCTACGGGAAAACCGCCGCGCAGGTGGCGATACGGTGGCTAATCCAACAGGAGAACGTCGTCGCTATCCCGAAGGCGTCCAGCCGTCGGCACATCGAGGAAAACACCGAGGTGTTCGATTTCGAGTTGACCGACACGGAGATGGCCGAAATCTTCGAGCTCAGTGGAGGACTGAGGGAACGCCTCCGTCGATTGTTGCGCATCTGAGATGGAGGGGACAGCGATCTTCCCGTGCGTCACTGACCACGCCCCGCCCGGGACCACGTGATCGGACAAGAACATGACAGCGTGATCGCCGAGCCTGTCGATGAAGTAAAACGACTCTGGGCGTTCCGTGGTCCGCCAGTAGAGCTGTTCGCTGACGAAGTCATACAACGTCATCTCGAACATCCCGGCGCCGAGGCCGGTCCAGATCGTGATTCCCCCTCATGTCCTTGCACCTGTGGTCGAACTCGGCCGACGGGTCGCGTTGCGTTCTCGCAACCAACGGGTTGCTCGACGTCAGGACCGCAACTGCGGCGCCGAGGGTTCCACAGTTGACCGGGCGGCGTTTCGAGTCCCTCGATAGCGTGAATCGTGGCCGTGAGGCAGCGGTGTGCTTCGGCGACGTCCGGGGTTTGCAGGTCCGGTATCGCCTATACGTGGGCTCGAGCCTCCTCATCGATGGGCACCTTCACACGCGACGATAACTCTCAGTACGTGTTCGGGAGCGCGGGGTAACCGTCTCTCTGCTCGATCCTTCTCACAGTTGAAGCGTGGGGCATTCACAGGGTGTCTGTCGTGATGTCAATGGTTCCCGATCGGGTGACCCGGCGGGGACTTCGTGTTGATCAGATGGGGAAGTGACTACCGGGCGACGCTTGCAGTCGGTTTCAGTAGCATGATATAGCCGTCACCGGCACCTTCTGGCGTGTCGAGCGACCCGCGGTTTCCGCCGAGTGTCGGCCTGGCCACGGCAATCCTCGCCATCAGCACCGGCGCGATCCTCGTCCGATGGAGCGAGGCCCCCAGCACAGTGGCCGCTTTCTACCGGGTGTTGTTCACCGGGCTTCCGCTCCTGCCGATCGCATTCTGGCGGTACCGGGCCCATTTCGGGAGGATTACCTCCCGTGACGCGCTTTTTGCGACCCTTGCCGGGATCGCCCTTGCGCTTCATTTCGCAGCCTGGTTCGAGAGCCTTTCGTGGACGAGTGTGGCCGCCAGCGTGACGCTCGTGCAAGCTCAACCGCTTTTCGTTGCAATCGGGGCGTGGCTCCTCCTGCGGGAGCGGCTCACCGGTCGAATGGTCCTAGGGATTGTAGTTGCCGTCGTCGGGATGGCGGCGATGTCGCTGGCGGATTTCCTCGGCGGAGTGTTGGTCGGTCCCAGACCACTGTACGGGAACGCCCTCGCATTGTTCGGGGCCGTCATGGCTGCTGGCTACGTCCTGGCTGGTCGGTCGCTGCGCCAGCGCGTGGCACTGGTCCCCTACGTCGTCATCGTGTACGGCGTCTGCACGTTCACGCTCTTCGGGATCGTCGCTTTTCAGGGCCACGACTTCACGGGATACCCGGCGCGGGAGTGGCTCATCTTTGCCGGGCTCGCAGCCGGGCCGGGGTTACTCGGCCATACCGTCATTAACTGGGCGCTCGCGTATCTTGAGTCGAGCGTGGTCTCGGTGTCCCTCCTCGGGGAGCCCATCGGGGCCAGCATTCTGGCAGTCATATTCCTTGCGGAGTTCCCGACGGCGTACACGATTCTGGGTGCGATCGTGGTACTCGCTGGCATCTACCTGACCGCCTCCGATAGCAACCGCGTCACCGACCCGTGACCTGCGCACGGTCCAGCTGCTTCGGCTCCCGTACCGAGGTCTCGATCATACCACACTCTCATGATAGCATGAACGCTCCTCGCAGCGACGGTTGTCCCTCCCTACCCCACGACAAGTAGGTCGACGCCCGATCGGTAGTTTCCGGTCCGCGTCGGTCAACGAGGTGGGAGCTAACCACCATTAGACAGAAGTATGGGTAGCCCGTTCCCTCTCTGATGGGGAAGGCCACCTTCGAGGTGTACCAGGACCGGGCGGATGAATGGCGCTGGCGGCTCGTACACGACAACGGGAACATCATCGCTGACAGCGGCGAGGGGTACGCCAGCCGACAGAAATGCGAACAGGGACTGACTAGCGTGAAGACCAACGCGCCGGAAGCGGCTGTCCGGGTCGTAACTAACCCGACCGGTGGGCTCGAGGACTCACCATAACCGGTTCACCACCGATTCATTCGTGGATTGGGCAATGTCCGATGTGCGGATTCTGGGGAATCCCGGCTGCACCACGCATCACGCTCTGGTTCCCAGGTGATCCCATGCCACCTCATACGCCTCCCGGTAGGCTCTCGCGATGTCGGCGGGCGATTTGCGTGCCGCCCCGGTCAGTGGCGGTAGATCGACTGTCTCGAGTGACGATAGACCGGCAATCACGTCTTCGACGATCGGCTCCATTGTTCCCTCACGAGCCCGGCGGGGAATGTTCTTACATGCCTCTTCGTATCTATTGCCGTCGAAATATCGAACGCGCCCCGGCTCCACCGCTGCGACGATATCGAAGGACAGGGTTTGCACCGGAGCCGCGATGTCACCGTAGGACTCGACGACGAGGCCGTTCTCGGTTGCGACCTGTGCTTCCCAGCGTTCGAGCAACGGAATGTAGTGTTCCTCGACGACCTCGTTCATTTCACGGATCGATGTTACCTCCACTGCTCCCTCGAGCGGGAGGGCTCGGCGAAGCTCCGCCGGCAGTTCAACGGTAGCATTCACAACGTGGGTCTCGCCGGCGCGGTCGACAAGGAATTCTCGATACGGTCGGTCGTGCATGCCACCGGCAGGCTCGAAGGACGGGCCCCAGAGTCGATGAATCGGATTAATATACTTCAATGAGGACGCGTCCGGTTGGGCCCGTGCTAGCAATCTGGTGTCCTTCCCGACGAGGAGACCCTCGTCCAGGGTTTTCCGATACGCGTCGTGGTCGTACCATCTGTCGTTTCCCGCGCGGGGTTTGTAGGCTCGCAACCCCGTCGCGGAAACCAACCCTCGGGTGAACGTCGTTTTGCCGGCGTCGAGCTGTCGAACGCCGACCACGAGGATTCGCATCGGGCGAACGGTCACTGCTCGATCGACAAACCGGCATCGGAACGGCCTGACCGGACGGTCCTTCTTGCCCACGCGATCCCGTTGGCTCAACTTTGTAGCGAACTTGAGGTGTCATCGCCTACCGCTGGGTGGTGTCGTGAATTCCCACCGGCACAACACATCGAGTGATTCCAGGACGATAGTGGATTTTCCGATCGAGTTGGGCTTCATGCTCTGTCGGTGCTGGAACGGTGCTTCCGAGCGGGGTACGCCCAGTACTTGCCGACATAGCGGGCGTGACCGATCAAAGACCACGATGATCGATACCGTCAATCGACACGACGTCCCATGCCTCATCTGGAACCGCCCCGGTTCGTCACGTGTGTTTCATCTATACTCGACTCGGGTTGCTCCTCCAGTTCGTGACAATCGTCGAGGCAAGAATGGATCTCGCGAGTGTCGCCAAACCGGGGTGATCATCTCGGTGATCGCTGCCGGGTCCTTCCGGTGTGGCATCCCAGGGCCGAACCAACAATCCAGCCGGGTACGTATTCATCGCGTACAGGGTGTTGGTTCGCTCAGCAAGGTGCCGATCATGTTGCTCTGCGAGCTGTGGTTGGTGTCAGCCACGAATGGCTAAGGCCGGGAGGTCCGAGTTGACTCGGATGATCGGCGGAACTCCGATCGACTGCCACCTCCACGTTGGCCGGCCACGCCATTCGGGGTAGTGCAGCAATCATCCACTATCTGCTTTCGATCATCGGATGTACCCGACTGCGTCGACTAGAAAGATCAGCCCAAAGCTGGCGAGAATGATCGCGCTGAGTCCGGAAATCAGTGGCGCGAACGCCTCAATCCGACGCTCTGCCACGACGAGTGCCGCCGGATACACGATCACCCAGATGAGGATCCCGCCGAAAAAGCCCAGGACAAGAGCGGCGCTACCGGTCTGGACGGCAACCGCACCGGAGAGATCAATCACTTGTTGGGTCGTCGCCGGGAGATGGCTGAAAATGTCGAGTTCTCCCGGTCGGAGCAGCCCAACACCGATAGTGAGCCAAAACAGGATCTGATACGGATTGGTCAGGGCGAGCACCGACGCTTTTGAGAACCCTTTCGAATCCATGTCTGGGCCACCGTCCGACCGGAACGTTGCCCGGGCGCCTAGCAGGGCGCCGTAGGCAAAATACAACATCAACAGCCCACCGAACCCGATCATCACCCCACGGACCGTCGGAAACCGGCCGACGACGGAGACGACGCCGATCAGCGCCATCGCGAAGAAGACGACATCGGCGGTCATCGCTCCCAACCCGGCCCGGACGCCTGCGGTCCAGCCGCGCAGGACGCTCTCTTCGGCAATAATTGCGTTCATCGGGCCGGGTGGCGCAGCCAGGGCGAGGCCGAAGAGCATCCCGGCGATCAAGGTGACCCCGAGCGTCACTGGTTGGGAACAGCAGTCCTGGTGCGAAAAGAAACACGTTCTCGGCCGTGAGATGGATCCACGCCGTTGCAATACTGGAGGTGGACACTTGCGAGACCGGATCATCGAACGACGCTTCTCCAGGGCGGCCGGCTACGAGGATAAAGACATCCCTAACCAGATTCGGTACACGACACTGTTCGCCGTTCGATAAGTGAGAGGTCGATAGCTGTGTGTCTCGTTGTTGTTCCGAATCTTGGCAGAGCGACAGTAAGGTCTACAGAGCCTCCATCAATGATTTCGACCACTCGCATTTGGACACTGATCCCGCCAGCGGCGCTATACCCTTCATGACCAAAGCTCCGATGACCTACGCCGGATTTTCAGTAATTCGTAACTTTCGCTTGGATTCGACCGTCATCGATGGGATCTTGCTGCTGGTCAAAATAGTTGGCAAGTTCGTCATTTGGAACGTCGTCGCTCCGCTGGAGGTACGCAATTTCCGTAAGTGAGAGTGATTTCCCTGTTCGGAGCTTTTGCAGAACTTCTTTCGTAGAAAGCGAGTGGTAGGTCAGCTCCAGGTCCACGATAGCTGCCCGATTGTTGCGCGCTTCTGCCACGTTGACAGCTTCCATGAGGATATCGTCGAACTCGAGGTCGGTCATATCAATTCCAGCATAAAGAAAAGCCATCGCCGACACAACCGCATCCAAGGCGTCGGCCCCTTCCATCTCCTGTAGCCGCTTCTCGAAGATCAATTCCCGATCATGGGTTTCAAGCCGTTCCATCAGCAGCTCGAAGTCCAACAACGCTTGGTAGATACGTTCGCGGATGCGGGCGCGTGCATTTCGCTCTGATTGGATACTTTCGTATTCGGTCTCGCCTCGCAGGAATGCCCGATCGGCTGGGCTGAGTATTCCTCGATCTCGCTCGTTGCTGATCATACTCGGTTACACATGATATTGAATTTTCTAACTTTAAGAAATAATCGGTTACGGATTATCAGTCAAATTTGTGAAAAAATGCTTATGTGTTCCGAAATGATGGCTCAGGATATGCTTGAGGCGACGATTGAGCCATCAACATTGAAAGAGACGTTCGAACCGGCCGATGTCATCGTGAATGAATGTCGACTCCACCTCACTGATGATGGGCTCTGGTTACGGGCGGCCGATCCCGCTATCGTCGCTACAGTAGAGGTTCATCTGGAGGCGAACGCCTTCGAATCGTATCGGGCCGATGACGGGGTGATTGGCGTCAATGTCTCTCGGCTGATCGAGGTTGCGAAATTGGCGAGCAATGATGAGATGGTTGACCTCGAGATCAGCACAAAGACCAACCAACTGGTGGTCGAAAGCGATGGGTTGGAATATTCGCTTGCACTCCTGGATACCGACACTCTTCGCAAAGAGCCGGAGGTTCCCTCGGAACTCAATCTTCCGGCGGAGGTGGTCATGGAAGGCACATACCTCGATCGAGGTATCCGAGCCGCGGAAATGGTCTCCGACCACCTTCGAATACGCATTGAAGAGGACGGCGACACGTTTTACCTGGAAGCAACGGGTGACACTGATCAGACCCGCTTGGAACTGGATGAGCAGGAGCTGTCGTCGCTTTCCGCTGGCCGGGCAGAATCTCTCTTCTCACTGCAGTATCTGGAGGCAATAAACAAGTCGGTTCCGGCTGAGGGATTGGTTACTCTCGAATGCGGCGAGGAGCTCCCAGCTCGGATACAGTACGATATCGATGGCTCGGGACCGGCGGTCACGTACCTTCTGGCGCCAAGACTTCAGCAGGCCTGAGCACCAAAAACCATGGTCACACCATCGACCGACCGCTTCGAACCGAAGCGACACTGGAGCTGGGCGACCGAGGAACTTACAGGACAAAAACCGTCCCGTGATGAGGCGTTAGAACGTGATGGTTAGTATGACGCGTTTGACGTTCGCCGTCCCTGTGAAATGAAAGAACACGATCTCCACCTCACGGACAGTGGAGTCATCCGAGCGCTTGATCTATATTAACGGCTTTTAATATACCTAAAGAATAACGGGCCACATCCCCGGCTCCGTCGGCGCCCGGGGCGCGCCCCACAACCCCGGCGGCATAGTGGGGATAGCGAGGCCAAACGGCGAAATGGGGGCAACTCCCGGGTTCCACCCCTGCACAACATAGTACGAAGGCCGTCTGCTAATATCTTATGAATGACACATCGTTTCGTTTAAGCAACCGTTCCAAGTGGATCCATTGATGTCTACTCCATACCGGATCGAGTCCTTGATGCGTCTGCCGACGATTTACCGATATCGGGTCTCTCCCGACGGCGAGCGGGTCGCTTTCGTCCGAGATACTGACGGGACCAAGGAACTATTCGTTCACGACGCTCGGACTGACTCGATCGAGCAGATCAGTGACGGACACCTCCAACAGACAGCTCCGGGACCGATCATGTGGGCGCCCAACGGAGACAAACTCTACTTTCAGGAGGCGCCTACCCGTGACACAAAGCGGATCTCGACGATCGATTTGGACGGCAGGACCGACCCTGTACTTGGCTTCGAGCACGCCGCCACGGTACATCTCGAAGACGTGAGTCCCGATAGCCATCACCTGCTGTATCACTTGCGCGAAACAGGTACTGAACCCCTGGACAGAGATCTTTTTCTCTACAATCGCGAGACGGACCAGCGAACCCAACTGACGGCGCACGATCCGCCCATCCGATCGCGGAACTTGTTCAGCCCGGATGCGACGCGAGTTTCCTATCAGGTGTTTCGGCCCGACAACAGCGACGCTTACGTGCTTACGCTTGCGGATAGGAGTGTTCGACAACTCGACCTAGGAGATGGCCCATCGGACTCGGGCATCGTCGATTGGCATCCAGACGGCGATCGGGTCCTCGTGACCGACGACGCAACCGGGGTGACTCGGCCAGGGGTCTACGATCTTCGGGACGACAGCGTGAGGTGGTATGGGAGGAACGAACACTCGGTGTTTCCCTGGGCGTTTCGGCCCGATGGCACGGGGTTTCTCGCCGGCCACTACCGTGAGGTCACGACAGTACCGGCCCTCTATACACTTGGGGGCGAGTCGAAGGAACTCCCCCTGCAAGCCGGTGTGGCGGGGTATCCCACGTGGGTTCGGCCCTATCCAGAGATTTTCCCTGATGCCCGGACAGCGGTGTTCGTGTACGCCACCGAGGCACAGCCACCTGCATTGGTCGCTTGTGATCTGGTCTCCGGGAAAGTCAAGCAACTTGTCGAACCAGCATATCGGAAGCTCTCGCGGGAATCATTCGTCGAAGCCGATTACATCACTTACGACTCAATCGATGGGCTGGAGATCGGCGCGCTGCTCTACCGGGCTCCCACGAACCCATCGCCGGCAATCGTGCATATTCATGGTGGGCCCAGGGCCCGAGCGGAGCGCAACTTCGAGCCCCATGGCAAATACGCGCAATTCTTCGTCAACTGCGGCTATACGGTGCTCCAGCCGAACTTCCGCGGTTCCACCGGTCGTGGTCGTGACTTTCGGATGCGCATCGAGGGAGATACTGGTGGCGGCGACGCCGCGGATGTCGCCGAAGGGGCGCGTTGGCTCAGGGACCGAGAGTGGATTGATGATCGACGCATCGGGGTGTTTGGACAGTCTTATGGCGCCTACGGAGTTTTCACCCAGTTGACCAAACATCCGGACCTGTGGACTGCCGGAATCGCCTGGAACGGTTCGCCCTCTGGGGGCGCTTACGATGCCTTCCAGCACGTCGACTCGTTCGAAGGACCGCTCTTGATGTTGGCTGGCGAACACGATCCGACACTCGAGGAGATGCGCCTGTTTCGGGACGCACTCGCCGATGCGGGATATGACGACGGCATTGATTACCAGTTAGAGTTGCTCGAAGGTGAGGGCCACCACAGCCGGGACCTCGATCATCAAATCGATCGCTTCCGGCGCATCCAGTCATTCCTCAATGCGCATGTGTGAGACGTCGCACCGGTATTACACCGTCGGCGCGGGTTAGTCACCATCGCCGTCGCCGACCAATCGACGCCATGATATCAACGAGTGTTGGGCCAGTGTCATTGGACATGCCTCACCACGAAATATTCGTGGCGCCGACGACCGGACCTATTACCCAGTGAGCCATCGGTATCGACGCACAAATGTGAGTGCATATCTACGCAAAGATTGGCCGAGTGCACGATCGCAATGATTCACTCGGGGTAGAGAAGTTGCAGTCGACGACCCGGTGTTTTACGACCAGGGAACGGTGTGTACAAAGCAGGATGTCCGGGCCTCGCCTGGGGACTTCGATCTGTCACTTTCGATTGCAAACGCCGGTGGTTGCCACCCATCCATGCCGGTAACAGCTTCCACTCTACGCAGAAAAAGAGAGGGTCTCAACCGTCGGGAGTCACTCCATGCTGTTGTGAAGACCCTCGTGGGGATCACAACGTGTCTCCACCGGTCGCAGGAATTGCGCGTTGATCCCCGGAGTGGCCGTGCTCGCGGACCTCAAGACCTCGCTCACCGGGGGGAAGTGGGAGGATCCCGGCCGGGGGAAGATGCCTGCCATCAATAGCAGTCCGAACACGTTACACCCGGCGGCCCAGCCCAGATGTTTCTGGATCTTCTGGGACTCTTCCGACCCAACCGAACTCGCTGTGCGACAGCGCGTATCGTTCTCCACCGGGACGATATCAGTCGAGTCATCAGCTATGTCGGGTCCCCGATTCGATACAATTCCGACTTCGGCCCGGGTCACCGCCAGGGCATCGTTCACGTAATCACTCACCATCACTCCATCTCTGGTTGCCAGCCGCACGATATCGTTTTACTATTGGCTTAGCAACCTACCGGCGATCCAATGCCGGCCGAACCGGAGTGGATTCGATACGATCCGGACGAGGAGACGATCCGACGGTTGTGCGCCGGGCTTTCCTGCACCGAGGTCGTCGCCAGAATCCTCGTAAACCGTGGGATCACCGATCCCACCCGTGCCAGCCGATTCATCGACGCCACGGTCGACGAGCTTCACCCAGCAGCGGCGTTACCACACATCGCAGAAGCCACCCAACGGTTGCAGACGGCTGTCGACGCCCACGACACGATCTGTGTGTATGCGGACAGGGATATCGACGGAATTGCGGGTGCAGCGACCCTCGTCCAGTTGTTAGGGACCCTCGGGGCAGACGTTGTTCCGTACGTGCCGGGAAAATGGGAGGGATACGGGTTCTCGACGGAATCGATTGAGGAGCTCGCAACCGCCGGCGTCGACCTGTTGATCAGCGTAGACTGTGGGACGACCGCAGCCGAACCGATCGCGACGGCACAGGAGAAGGGGCTTGATGTCGTGGTGACGGATCACCACCAACCGGACGAAACGGACCTGCCCTCGATCCCGCTCGTCAACCCGCAATTGTCGGACAGCACGTACCCGAACGAACATCTGGCCGGGGGTGCCGTTGCGATGAAAGTGGGGGAGGCGCTTCTCGATCGAACGCACACCATCGCACAGTCGGACTATTACAAGTACGCGCTCCCGCTGGCCGCACTGGCGACCCTCGGTGATTACGCACAACTTACCCTCGAGAACCGCGCGATCGTTTGGGCGGGGCTCGATCGGTTGAATTCGTGTGGCTTATCGGGCCTACAACGGACAGCCGAGCATACCGGTGTCGCCTCACCCCAGGATCTCTCCTGGTCACTGATCCCGCTGCTCAATGCCGCCCAGGAGGACGAATCGGGGACACTGATGCTCGATCTATTGCTCGGCAGCGAGACAGAAGAAATCGACCGGCAGATCAATCTGCTCGAGACGTATCGGGAGGAGCGCAAGGCCGCTCGGGCGGCGCGACAGGCCCATCTCGAGGAGTGTCTGCACGAACAGCTCGAGCCGCACGAGGAGGCCATGTTGCTCGTCGAGACCGATCGTTGGGTCGGTGGCGTACCCGCCAGACGGCTTTCGGAGCGCTGGGGAAAGCCGGTGATCACCTATCGACAGAAGGGCGAGGCGTACGTTGGCGGTGGACGGACGGACCAAGACGTCGATCTGTTCGGACTCGTGCAGGCCTGCGGGGATCATCTCGAAGATTACTGGGGCCATCCAGGTGCACCGGGATTCCGGGCCTCGAAGACCGAGCTCGATTCACTTTGCAGCTGTCTCACAGAGGAGCTCCAGCGGCGGTACGATGAGGAGGACCTGCGGCCACGCCTCGAGATCGATACAACGATCTCCACCGACGACCTCACTGAAGACCTCGTAGAATCCATCGGAGCACTCGAACCGTTCGGTCACGGACTGGCCCAACCGGTGTTTCTCGTGGAAGATGTTGACATCGAATCGGTCGGGCTGTTCGGAAGCGAATACGAGCACGTTCGGTTCGAGCCAGCTGATGATGCTGGCGTGTCGATCCGCCACTGGGGCGGCAAACAGCAAGCCATGGGGCTGGCCGCACCATTGCGTGCCCATCTGGTCGGTCAAGTGGCCTGGGACGATTACCGGGACGTTCCGGCCCTCGACGTACAGGACTACGCGATACGTAGTGAGTCAGGTCAGTAACAACAGCATGAGTGTTTCCGTCAAGGACGAGTCGGCTCGAGGATTCCTCCCAGGATCCTGCAATGCAAGCCGCTCTTCGTGGGTTCTCTCATGTTGAGGGTTTCTTCGGTTCGCGAGCGGCAATCCCTGGAACCGCTAATCACCGAACATGCACTCGTCGTAACCTGCGTACTCACTGAAGTTCCGCGACCCGTACCACCGTATCGCTCCCGTACGGGAATCCCGTGCAATCGATCGTCGTGATCGACTCCGAGGCCGCCTGAAACACGGTTAATTCCTCGCCGCTGTCCAGCCATCGTGCCCCCGAGATGTCGCGATCCAGGCCCGCGATCGATCGCGGTCCGGAACCCCCGGTCGTCACTGTCACGTTTTCGTGACCGCTGATGGAGAGATCGAACGCGAGGTAAAACAGCCCATCGTCCGTTTCAAGGACGAAATCCCGCCCTTGACAGGAACACTCGACTGGGCGCCCCTCGTAGATCGACTGCCCCACATCGTCGATCCAGTCACCCGCTCGCCGGATCGCGGCTTGTTCGTACGCCGGTAGCGCACCTTCAGCGGTCGGGCCGATGTTTAGGAGATAGTTCGCTCCACGACCCCGACAGGTCGCCAGCGTCTCGATAATATCACCCGGCGATTTGTACGCGTAGTCGTCAGCCCCGATTCCCCAGTGTCCGTTCATCGTCTGACACATTTCGGCGGCCACGTACTGGTCTGCCCCCGAACGATCCAGCGGCTCGGGTTCGCTCTGTTCGAAGGTCACGCTATCGATTTCCGGGTGGCTGATCTCCCCCTCGTTCCCGATACCCGTGTTGTTGACGACGATGGCTTCCGGTCGGTACTCACGGACGAGTTCGTATCTATCGTCAAGGTGCCAGTCGACGTCGTCGCGAGACCAGTCACCATCGAACCAGATACCGCCGATATCGTAGTGTTCGAGGACGATTTCGAGCGAATCGTGGAGGTAGGTGATGTACTCCTCGAAGCTCGACTGATCACACGTGTCAGATCCCCAGTGCCAGTCGAGGGTCGTGTGATAGAGGAACGGTTCGATTCCTTCCGCCCGACAACCCTCGACGAAGTCCTCGACGAGGTCACGGCCTGCCGCGGCGTGTGGTGCATCGTAGTCACTGAGTCCCCTGGTATCATAGAGGGAGAACCCGTCGTGGTGTCTGGCCGTCAACACCGCATATCCCATTCCCGATTCCCGAGCGAACCTGGCGATCTCCCGGCCGTCCCAGTCAGCGGCCGTGAACGATTCCGTCAGCGTTTCGTACTCCTCGGGGGTGATGTCATCGTCGTTGTGCAGAATCCATTCTCCCCGGCCGAGCTGTGCATACAACCCCCAGTGGAGAAAGAGACCGTAAGCGCGTTCTTCGAAGCCGGCAATCCGGTCCGGTCGCGTTAGAGCCATCGTGTGGTTGGTGGCTGGAGGTTGCCAAATAAGTTCGCGAACTCTTACTCGTCTGCCACTGCTTCTACTCCCGGAACACTCGCTGTCGGCTACCGGGTGCTCCTGAGGTGTTCATCATGCCCCTCAATTTCGGATGCAGCGTCAGCGACGATCGGCTCACCGTGGTCAAAAGTAGCGAAGTTCGTGCTCTATTGTCGCAAGTCAGCCCGGATTTCCCGGCTTACCCGTCCACGGTACTGCTCGTCAATCACCGATAGCACCCGATAGCTTTTCGGCGCGATTCCGAGAATGGCTCCGGCATGACCCTGGAGCGCTACGACTACCACGTCCACTCCGACTATTCGGACGGAACCGAGGCGGGGCGGATGATAGAGACGGCAACGAGGGTCGGGCTGGATGGGATCGGGTTTGCCGACCATGTCCTGCTCTCGCATCCCGAAAAACGTCGCGAAGCAGGCTATCCGATGGATCCGACCACGGTCGAGGACCGGAGTAACGAACTGGAGCGGTTGGCACAGTCAACGGATGTGCGGATCTTCGAGGGTGTGGAGATCGATTACTATCCGTACGACGAAGCGAACATCGGGACGTTTCTGGAAAAACACTCGTTCGACTATGTCGTCGGTAGCGTCCACGAATTGAGTCCCTACCGACCGGACGACCCGACATCGAGTGTCCATCACAGCAACACGGCTCACTTCGAGGGGATGTCCGAGACTGCGCGGGTGGAGTACGTCGATCGTTACTTCGAGAACGTCGTCAGTCTGATCGACTCTGGACTCGCTGATATTCTCGCCCACCTGGATCTGATCGAACGCAACGATGCGCTTCGGGGGCTGGCGAGCACGACTCACTACCGCCAGGTCGCCGATGCGCTCGCCGCATCGTCGGCAATCCCGGAAATAAACGGGGCGGCCGTTACGGATGACTGGCCGGTATTGCCGCGGCAGGAGTTCTTCGAGCTGCTGCTCGAGCACGATATTGCGTTCGTCCGGGGGTCGGACGCTCACGGTACCGCCTCGCTCGAAACACGGACGGCCAGAATCGATGAAGTCGTCCAGGCGTACGACGTCGAGCTAAAAACAATCCGGACGGCAGGGGAGACCGACCCGGATTGAGCACCGGCGCTGGGCGGTACTGCATCGGTCCGCTAGCCAACATACTGTCATCCGATTTCTATCGATGGGGTGGAATCGTCGCGGTAGGCGTGGAGACACGAACCGAGTCGGTCGGTGAGTCGTATGCGAGAACTTCCGGGACCGGTGTACGCTAGCTCCGAATCTCGGCAAACGATCCGCGGATCGCCCGCCCGGGTGTCCGATCTGTAAACGAATGACACACAACCCACAGCTTTAATTCATACCGACGCTAACAGACTTGTCAGTCAATGAGTCCTCGCTGGGGTGGTGGCAAGACGTCGAAAGACACCGAGGAATGGGAGGAGTTTCTCGCCGATACGGACCACGCCCTTTGGGAGGTTCTCAAGAGCTACGGCTGGCGACGCAAGTGGTGGTTTATCCTCGGATCGATCTCGGGACTGATCTCCCGATCGATGGACCTTATTCCACCGTTACTCCTTGCCGTGGCGATCGACGCGATCTTCTTCGACGAGCAGGCGTTCAACCTCCCGCTGGTCTCACAGGCCGCGCTTCCCGACGACGTCTTCTGGCAGTTTAGCCTCCTCATCGGACTGTTGGTCGCGATCTATATCCTCGAGGCGGCGTTGCTCTGGCTCAAAAACTTCGCCTGGGGACACCTCGCGATTCATATCCAACACGAACTCCGCGTGGACACCTTCGATGCGATGCAGGCGATGGAGATGGAGTTTTTCGACAACAAACAGACCGGCCAGGTGATGTCGGTGCTCAACAACGACGTCAATCAGCTCGAGGGGTTCCTGCGACGGAACGTCGATACGGGGATTCGCATCTTCGTGGCAGTGTTCGGCACCTTCACCGCCATGATGTTGCTCAACTGGCAGCTGACACTCATCGCCGTTGTCCCAATTCCCCTGCTCGCCATTGCGAGCTTCTATTTCGTCAAGATCATCAAACCGAAGTACGTCGACGTTCGTTCGAAAGTCGGCCGGGTCAATGCCCAACTCGAGAACAACGTCACGGGTATCGAGGTCGTGAAAGCGTTCACGAACGAAGATCTGGAACACGATCGAATCGAGGCGGCCTCCCAGGACCATCTCGACGCGAACTGGAGCGCCATCAAGACGCGCATCAAGTTCTTTCCCACGTTGAACATCATCACCGGTATCGGGTATCTGTTGATTTTTTCCGTCGGGGGATTTTGGGTGGTCTACGGCCCGTACGGACCGTTCACCTTGGCGCTCTCGGCGGGTGTCCTGGTGGCCTTCTTGCAGTACTCCCAGCGATTTATGTGGCCGATGCGCCAGCTCGGTCAGATCATCGACCAGTACCAGTATGCGGAGGCGGCTGCACAACGCGTCTACGGGCTGATCCACTCCGCCGAACAGATCCCGGAAAAGGAGGACGCTCACGAACTCGCGGCGGTCGACGGCGAGATCACCTTCCGGGACGTTGATTTCACGTACAAGTTCGAGGACGAATTCGACCGCGAAACCGTGATCCAGGACGTCAGCTTCGACATCGAGGCCGGGGATTACGTCGGCATCGTCGGTCCCACCGGGGCGGGCAAAACGACGTTGATCAAACTGCTGATGCGGTTTTACGACGTCGATCGCGGTTCGATTCAGGTCGATAGTCACGATATCCGGGATGTCACCGTCGAGAGCCTGCGCGAATCGATCGGGTACGTGAGTCAGGATCCATTCCTCTTCGATGGGACCATCGGGGAGAACGTCGCGTACGCGCATCCCGACGCGCACGAAGAGGAGATCATTCGCGCCGCGGAGCTTGCTGGCGCCTGGGACTTCATCAGGGAGCTACCGGATGGCCTGGACACCCGGGTCGGTGAGCGCGGTGTGAAACTCTCGGGCGGGCAACGTCAACGCGTCAGCCTGGCCCGGGCGATCATGAAAGATCCCGCCGTCCTCGTCCTCGACGAGGCGACGAGCCACGTCGACAACGAGACGGAGGTGCTGATAAAAAACAGCCTGAACCAGCTGATCGCCGAGCGAACCACGTTCGCCATCGCGCACCGACTCTCGACCGTGCGAAACGCCGATACCATTCTCGTCATGGATGACGGTCGGCTCGTCGAGGAGGGAACCCACGAGGAACTGCTCGAGCTCGACGGCCTGTATGCGAACCTCTGGCGAGTCCAGGTGGGTGAAATGGATGCGCTTCCGCAAGAGTTCATCGACCGGACGCGCGAACGGCGCGCCCAGCTCGATACCGACGACGATTGAGCTCGTTGCCGTGTGGTGCAGGTTCGAATTCCGGGTTGAACCGGTTTGTGCGTCACGAGCGTGATGGTCCGAAATCATCATTCGGTAGGCCCCTGGCCGATCTCCGTGACAATCCTGGATTTACTCGTGTTCGCGGGAGCGTCCCGTCCTGTTTGAGTTCTTCCGACGGCGTGTTCTGGTCTTCGGATGCGGTCCTCGTTGACGTTTTAGTGCGGGAGGGCTATCCGTTGAGATAATGGGCGTGACGTTGCTGGGGATCGGCGCGGACACCACGAACACCGAGCCAGTCCCGGAGGTCTATCCAGACGGCACTTTCGAGTATCTGCCGATCCCCGAGGCGAACGGTCCAACCGGTACCACCGAGACGATGTCGTATGGATCCTACGAGTTGCACCACCGAGACGGGACGGCCGCGGAGTACGTGACGTCGATCCGCCCGGGAGGCGGGGGCGAGGCCATCACCGGTGGCGAACTCGAATCCTGGCCGCTTCACCACGATCCGAATTTCGAGGCACTCACCTACGGAGAAACCGCGAGCCGGGCGAGCTACGTTCGGCACATCCGCGAACTTGCTCCGGGTGACGTCGTAGGGTTTTACACGGGTCTACGATCGGCCGAATCTACGTATCTCGACCGGTATCTTATCGGGTACTTTACGGTGGATCGCATCGTCGACATGCGGCGATTACCGATGGCGGGGGATGTCGTGTCGTTTAGCGAGCTTCCCCGGTCCCGACGAGATGCCATCATGGCGGAGCACGGGGCCAACGCCCACGCCAAGCGATACCATGCAACAGGTCGGGTCGCACCGGACGATGGCCTGGTACTCATCGAGGGGCGCGAACCGGGCGGCCTCTTGGATCGTGCGTTTCGGCTCAGTGAGTGTGGGGCGAACGGCCATCATTACCTCACCGACGAACTCCAACGGCGTTTCGCCCCGGAGCCAACCGGCAATCCCGACACCAACGCCGGTTTGGGTGGGGTCAAGCCGGCACACCGACTCCGAATCGACCCGGCAGCGTTCATCGACATGGTGACGACGTGAATTCGGCTGAGAGCTCGGTTTACTAACAGCACGAGCCGGTCACTGGTTGAGCTACTACTGGTAGAGCCAACCCTCTCAGATGTAGCCGTTTGAGACCGCCAGCACGTCCTCCCTGCGGTCAATGTCGGGTCTCGAATGCACCCGATCTCTCCTTGGAGGATCTGTAACCGCGTGTCACGCTCGTCAGTACGGGAAGCCGTTCGCATCGGTGCGAGAGGGCTCCCGGGCAAAATCGGGGCGAAAACCATCGGAACGGGACCTAAAACCGTCACATTGTGTCCATCGTATGGAATCGAGATATTGCTCGGATTGGGTGTGTTCTCCTCGGGGAGCGTTGCGTTGACGGCAGCAATATCGACAGCCAATTCAAGCGGGCGCAGGTCAATCGGATCCACATCCGGCTTTCCTGCTGGTGACGCCACAGTCGCCATCCTCGCCGTTGTCCCCTCCAGATCAAGCGAATTTCGTATCCGTTTCCTCCCGGGTTGGTCCCGAAATACCGCACCCTCATCTCGGTTTTGTAATACTTTTGATCTGTTCGGTCAGCGTATGCTGCCCGATTCAAGGAATTCACTGGTCGTACAGGACCTTAATCGCCGAAATTTCCGATATGGGGGGTTGGACGCCGATGGACGTCCCGGCAATGAAGTCATCCTGGCCTCGTTGAATCGACGCTAGACGATCCGTGCTACGAGCGCTTACCCCCGATCGGGGAGCCACGGTTCGCGTGGACGCAGGCGAACCGGCCCGAGAAGTCCGGCCGGTCGCACGTCCCATTCCGATGCATCGAAGGGTTCGTACTCCAGGTCCACGAGGTTGATATCCTCAAAACATTTCCAGTCCACGTCACGCCGATCGAGATCCCTGATGCGGTTTGCTCCACGATTGGTGACCTCGACGACGAGCGTGTTTTGCTCCTCAAGATCGTCAATCGACAATCGGTAGGGCGCATCCATCACCGTCCCGATCCGATCGCCGTTGAGCCACACGGTGGCACTACTGTGGACCGTTCCCAGGTCGAGTGACCAGCGTTCGCCCGGGGGCCGGTCGAACGTCGTCTCGTAACGCGCCGTGCCGCCAAATCGCTCGTACAATTCGCCGAGTTCCGTCCAGGATTGCAATTCGTCCAGTTCCCTACCCGGCGGCCTCTCGGGCCCACCTCGGATGAATGTCACAGACCACGGCCCGTTCAGGGTTACCGGCTGTCCCGTAGTATAATACCCACGCGGCGCCTCATCCAGCACGTCCTCCTCGAAGCACCGGAGGATGACGGACTCACCGACTGCCAGCTGGAGGTACACTGCCCGGCCCTCGTCTTCGTGACGCATCGCAGCTGGTGCAGCTGCCCCCGTCTTCGGGTCAAGTCCCGCGACGGCTGCGGGGCTGTCAGCGATCGGGACCCACCCGTCGATCGGCTCTTCTCCCTTGTTGACAATAAAGTAATGCTTCCCGCCGTCGAATCGACGCCGGACGAATTGGAGTTCCTGCTCGACGAGTGATTCACGGCGCACGTCTGCGGCGGCTAGCATCGATTCCGGCTCGCCCACGAGGAACTTTCCGTCGCCGATACGGGCAACCGACAACCCATCACGTTCTGGTAGCGTGATCCGATCGCACAGTGCCCCAAGACGGTTTCGTCGCGATTCGAGTTCGTGATAACCGGGGACATCTGCCGGGAGCCCCTCCTCGAATCCGACGGTCGCCCCCGATTCGACCAATCCGAGCAGCCGTTCCATCGTCTCCAGGGGTATGTGGGTCGTTTCGGGGACGATCACGGCCTCGTATTCGCCGGTGCCAGCGATTATCCGCCCCGCCTCGACATGCGTTTGCTCGAGCAATCTGTCGGACACGAACTCGAAGCTGTATCCCTGCTCCTGGAGCGTGCCGGCGACGCGTCCGAACGAGTACGACTCGAACCAGTCTCGATCAAGGATTGGAACGCGTTCCGCAAAGCCGGGCTCTGCATGCCAGATGTCCTCCATCGGCCAGTACACCAACACGTCTGCATCCGGCTCTCCCGTCTGCAACACGGCCTGACACCGAGAAACGTACTCGTTCAGTGCATCGATATCCCGCCAGATCGGGTTGCGCGAGTTGAGCTGGGTGGACGCGTAGAACAGCCAGCCGGGCCACGGCGCATCGTCGGGGGAGTATGCAGTCCCGTGGTAGACGATGTGGTTGATGCCGGCGAGAAACAGCTCGTCGATGTGTGCTTTCAACGCGCCGAGCGAGACCGTGAAGTGTTCGTCGAGCCAGGTCGCGGTTTCGGCTGAAATCAGCCGGGAGTCCGTGAGATGCCCCGCCGAGGATGCCAGTTTCGACGCCAGCACGTGGCCATCGTCGCCGATGAATTCGGTTTCCGGGATATCCGCGAGCGCGTACAGATCAAGGATATTCCCCGGTGCGCAGTGGGCCTGGAACCTGGCCTGCCGCCCCCGGCGATGGTTCCACTGCATCCATTCGGTGATCGTTTCCGCATAGAGCCGGGAAAGCACCCGGCGATAGTCCGCCTTGACACGGGCGGCGGTATCCTCGTCCGTTTCGCCGAGCAGCGCAAGGAGGTGTTCCTGTAACCGATAGCCACACTGGTCTTCGAATGTCTCCAGTAGCAACGGTGACCAGTGTGCGTCGAACTCGAAGGAATCGTGGAACGTCGCCCGCACCGGTGGGCCGTCGTACGCGGCAAACTCCCGATCGAAGCGTTCGAGGTATTCCCGCATCGCGGCTGGGTGAAAAGGACTTAGCATCAACCCCTCGCGATCCGGTGCGGCACGCTTGACCTCGCGACCGGCGCATCCGAGAATCGAAACGACGGTCCAGGACCCCGCCTCGGGTCGCCACTCGATTCTCCCGTCGTCTCCAACCTCGTCAGTGAGATCGACCGTCCGCCCGTCTTCGGCGTACGCGACCAGCGATTGGAGGCGTGCCGGATCGTAGGTGGCCTCGAACCTTTCGGCTTCCAGACGGGTGACCGCCGACTCGAAGGTCATCGCGGATTCTTCGAAGCCGATCGACGGGCCGCCGAAGTGCCAGCCGGTGCCAGGAACGATATCGACTGCCATCCCCCGGCCGGTGGCTTCTGTGACAGTGTGGTCCAACCGTTCGAGCCACGGGCTGTTCAGAAACGCGAGATTGTGATGCTCTTCCCCCTGCACGCCATAGATCGGCGTGATTTCGACCCCGCCGATCCCCACCTCCTCGAGCCGCGAAAGTTCGCGCTCTAGGTCGGCGTCCGCCACTGCGCTCCCCGGCCACCACCACCGCGTCCAGGGACGGCATTCGGCCGTGATCATGGGCCAGGCGAGATGGCCAGGGTCGGCCTCGGATGATTCTCCCATTGCACTGTGGTCCCCGCCGGGTGTGATAATGGTTGGTCTGTCGTTGAGAACTGGCGGTGGCGATCTGACTGGCGACGCGTGGGGATCGTTCGGTATCAAACGTTATTGTATCGCGGGCGGTTGCGGATTACCATGTCACCGCCGAACGTCCTCGTGTTGATGAGTGACGAGCACAATCCCCGGTTTCTCCAGCATCGCCCGGCGGGGGAACCGGTCACGACACCCCAGCTCTCGGAGATCGCCGAACAGGGCGTGGATTTCCAGAACGCCTACTGTCCCTACCCGATCTGTGCACCCTCGCGAAAGTGTATGCTGACCGGTCAAACCGCGCTCGACTGCGGGGCGGCTGGCAACAATATCGTGTACGGCCCGGACGAGGAGACCCTGGTCGCACGCATCCGCGATGCCGGCTTCGAGACGTGCCTCGTCGGGAAAATGCACTTCAACGGCCAGCGACAGTTCAACGGGTATCAGCACCGACCGTATGGCGATCTGACGGGCCACGGGATCCAGCAGCCGAGCCACCAACCGGATCCGATTCACTACGACGATCTCGACGTCCAGCCGCGGCGGCAGGCGATCGAACGTGGCACTCGGATTCCCAGTGCAGGTGTGACCCAGATCCCGGAGAGCTTGCTCCAAGAACAGGTCGTTGCGAGGGAGTCGATCGCGTGGCTCCGTGAACACCGGGCTGCTACGGACGACCCGTGGCTACTGACCGCCTCCTTCAGTCGACCGCATTTTCCGCTTACGGCACCCCGTAGACACATCGAACGCTACTGGGATCTGGCGGCGGACGAACCCACCGATCGATTGACAGAGTCCGCAATCCCACCGGACGCTGCCGTCGATCATGCGTGGGTGCGCGCCCAACAAGCGCGGTACGACCAATTCGGTGACGACGAGCTCGCAAAGGCACGGGCCTGCTATTTCGCCTGCGTAGATTTCCTCGACGAAGTGATCGGCGAGTTCCTCGCAACGCTCGCTGCTGAGGGATTTCTCGAGAACACGATCGTCGTCTACGTGAGCGATCACGGAGACATGGCCGGCGAGCACGGCCTCTGGTGGAAGGGGACGTTCCACGAGGGATCGGCCGGCATCCCGATGCACGTCCAACTCCCCGAACACCGCAACGGGACACTCGAGCCGGCTACGATCCACACCCCGGTGAGTCTGATCGATCTCTTCCCGACGCTGTGTGGCCAACTGGGTGTCCCCACTCCTGACAGCATCGACGGCGTCGATCTCTCCGAGGCGATCGAAACGGGGGAGGAACCGGACCGGGATCCGGTGATCTGTGACAACCTCGGCACCTATCGCATGGTGCGAGATGAGAAATACAAGTACGTCCAGTTTAGCGATCACCCCGAACTGCTCTTCGATCTCGAGGCGGACCCCGAGGAAAGTCAGAACCTGGCCACCGATGCCACCGGCCCCACTGCGGCTGCGCTGGAGCGATTGCGTCCGATCGTCGACGAAGCCCTCGATCCGAGTCGAATCGAAGCGGAGCGCGAGGCTGCCAACGAAGCCGCCGAGCGTCACGCACTCGGAATTCCCCCCGGGACGGGCAACGCCTACGTGATGCCGGACGGGCGGCTGGTCGATGCTGGTACGCCGCTCTACAAGCCGGACGTCTTGGCAGACGCTCCCTCCCGTGTATTTGCGGACTGGCCAACCGGTCGCGACGATGGGGACCCGGCGCAATAAGATCTTGAGGTGGCGTCCTCCCACCGGTCTCGGTTGAAGCTTCGCCCGGAGTCGGTACCCGCATGCCGGCGACGACCGCTATAGTCACGTGGGCATGGAACGGCGTTTCGGAAAATCGTCACGCGTCTGTGCCGTGATCGTCGTGGGATGTCGCCTTTGGACGACGGAGCAGGCACCCCCGAAGTAACGCCGGTACCGCTGTCGTCGCCTCGAAGCTTGATCGAGCAATGCGGTCGTATTAGTCCTCGGCCGCCTGTTCGTTGAGTCGACGCCATTCCTCCGCCGGACGGTTCAAGCGGCGTTAATGGGCGACAGGATCAGCACGATCGTACCACGCGGGGTCCTGAAACGACAGGTCGCGATTGAACATGGCTGCAGCATAGTTTTCGGACATCAACATCGCATGGTAGACCGCGGCGGTGATCGGGAGGGCCGTGTTGCTCGCGTGGCCGATCTCCACGGCGTATGCTTGATCCTTCGCCCACTCGGAAACCTCCATTCGTGGTCGGGACGGGCCGCCAGCAAGCTCGGTCCCTTCTGGGTCCTCGAATTCATCGTCTCCCTCGGACGCGGATGCGGCACGCGTCCACCCGGCCGTCGTGTCATACTCCTGTTCGAAGAGCCGATCATCGAGTCCGAGCTCCAGAAGCTCGTCGACTTCTCGCGGTTCGACCCCGTTGTTTCGGAGAAATTCCACCATTTCGACGTCAACCATGACCCTGTTGTTCTGGCGCAGCCGATGACCGGCTTTCACGAGTTGCCCCGCCCCGAGATCTCCGAACCGGTGGTGCTGGGAACAGATCTCTTCGAGGATGGGTTTCACACGTTCGTAGGCGTCTTGGTCGCCCCCGAGAAACATCGTCGGTCGGTCTCCGGGCCCGCCCCACGTCAACGGCGCATCGAGAAAGGATGCTCCTCGCTCTTCGCAGGCCCGCAGATAATATCGATCCGTCTCGATCCGCGACGTTCCCGTATCCATTACCACCTGACCCTGCGAGAGTGCCGCCAGCACACCGTCGGCTCCTTCCATCGCTTGCTCGACGTATTTGCTTCGCGGGAGCGAGAACAGGGTAAGCTAACCCACGAGTGAACTCGTGGGCTTTCGGCATGGACTCCTGCTCTATCCCGATATCGGGAGAGCGATGTCGGCGCCACTCGCAGTCATTGCCCCGCCGTTCACGCGCACGCCTACGGGTGCGCCTCCTTCGGCTCCATTTTGGTTCCGAAGGAGCTCATATCCGATGTTCTTGGCTGCATTGTAATCGGCGTGATTCTCATAGCCACACGCTCGACACCGGAATCGCTCCTGTGTCGGCCGGTTCCGTGGATCAGTGTGCCCACACGTCGAGCACCGCCGGGAGGTTTGCTTTGGATCGACTTGCTCGACCTGGACGCCCCGTTCTTTGGCCTTGTACTCGACGAAGGCGTAGAGTTGCCGGAACGCCCACGCGTGTAAGCGCTTCGCGCCAGCCATTCGGTCTCGAATATCCGTCAGGTCCTCGAACGCGATGTGGGAACATGCACGATCCGCTGCCTCCTCGACAATGCCGTTGGCAATGCGGTGTAAAAGTATCGTGAATCGCCCAGTCTCTTTCTGTCCGATCGATTGTATCATCTCGTGGGCAGCTCGTGAACCACACCGGTGTAACCCAGCACGTCGTTTCTCGTATTCGCGACGCCAGTGATCGAGTTCTGTTCCGGACCAGAACATGCCCGTCGACGTGACGGCAATGTTCTCGACCCCGAGATCCACGCCGAGAACCGTTCCGTTCTCGACGGGGTCGGGAGCGTCCAGCTCAGCGATTGTTCTGAGATGGAGGTACCACTCGTCACTGTGGTCGCGATAGTGGAGCGTGGCGCCGGTTATTTCGTGATCCTCAGGCTCGATATACGCTTCGTGGGGCGTATCTGCAGTGTTCGATGGAAGGAGGTACGACACTTCGATCCGGCCGTTGACGGTTGCCAGTGAGGCACAGCTGTCGTGAAATGTTGCACTTCGTTTGTCGTACTCGAGAAACGGTGAGGAGAAGGTCGGCAGACTCGCGGTCTTGCTCTGCTTCCACTTGGTAACGGTGGCTGTGATCGCCTCACACGCCCGGCGACGAGCAGCCTGGACGTGATTGGCGTGGAGATCGGTATTGTCCCGGACCGTCTCGTAGGTGCGTTCGTGGAGTGTCTCGGATTGCGTGAGCACGTAGCCATCTGCTTGGCGAGCTCGGTCGACCACGTAATTGGCCGCCCACAGGAACTGCTCGATGGTCTCGTGGAGGAGTGTGGCCTGCTCGGGATCGACAGTCACTTTGACGGGAACCGTCCGACGCAGCTCCATCGCCACCGTTGGATCTGTGCTTGTATATAAACGTGCGCCAGTGAGCGGGAGGCAGCTCGAATGAGGTACCACTAGTTGGTGGCGTAAGTGACGCGCTTCCTCCCACGAACGAATCCGTGGCTTTCCGCGCTGCTTCTGTATGATCGGTAGAAACCATCGAAGATACGTCACAAGGTGGTTTTGGTTCCGGTGGCCCCAGAGGCGGGGGTACCCTCCGTTGTGTCCCGGACACTGCATGACGGACGATGGTATCGGAGAACCTCGGACCAGCCGGCCAGCAGGTATCGGCTTGTACCGGCTACTCGGACATGTTGGCGGTCACTTGCAGGCGCTAATGGATCGGCGGTCAAACAAGCATGGATTACTCGGTGAGACTTCCCGGAGCGACGAGAAGTCCGATATCGGTGATAACGACGCGTGAGTCGTACGATTCTAGCATGAGAGGGTATTGGTTTTCCGCTTGATCAGGACGTATCGACGCCATGTCCGCGACCGGAATTGCTGTCTTCGGCCAACGCCGTCCCGGAGATTGATGGTGACGCTCGTCGAGACAGTTCGACATGGATACGATATTGATAACAGGTGGAAGCGGGCGGATCGGATCCGCGGTCATCGAGCACGCGAACGCTGCGGGCTATCGGACCGTCAGTGTCGATCGTGTCGAGAATAAAAACGACCCAGATCGGTTCATTACAGCCGACGTGACGGATGCTGGGCAACTGTACAGTGTCGTTGCGATGGCATCCCCGGACGCCATCATTCATCTCGGAGCTATCCCCAACGCAGGGGGTGATCCGGATCACGTCGTCTACGAGAGCAATGCGATCGGTGCATATCACGTTCTCGCGGCGGCAGCCGCCGTCGGTGTCGACACGGTTTGCTCGGCCTCGAGCATCCAGGCGATGGGGACGTCCGTGGAAGAGTGGATCGAGTACCTGCCCGTGGATGAAGCACATCCGATGGTACCGCGAAACCCCTACGAACTCGGCAAACAGACCGTCGAGCAGCTGTCTGATGGGTTCGCGCGCCGCGAGGGCCCGCCGTTTTCGCTGGCGACGTTCCGGTTCCCGCATGTACAAACGGACGAGGCATTCCGCCAGTGGTTGCCGCAAGATCCTGAGGATCTGGAACCTGGCATGGGTCGCTTCCTCTTTGCCTACTGTGCCATCGACGACGTCGCACGCCTGCTGTTACGCGCGGTCGAAACCGACCTCGATGGCCACGAGCGGTTCTGGGTGAGCGCGCCCGACACCCGCACCACCGTCCCAACGCCGACGTTGATTGCCGACCACCACCCGCACGCCGAGCTCCGCACGGAGTTTGCGGATAACGATCCGTTGATCAGCACGGCGAAGGCGACCAACCTTCTCGGCTGGGAACCGAGGATTAGCTGGCGCCAGTGGGAGTAAGACGTCACTTAGTTGCGAGCGCGAAACCGACGCATCGATCTCGGATCGACACAGCAGTGTAGCCACGTGCACGGACCAATTCGGACGGGTGGGTCGGTTTGTGACGCCCGGCAACGGTCGCTGTGCCGTCGTCGATAGGCAGGATTGCGGTCTTCACCGGATCATCGAGGCCACCTGGGAGGACTCACGTCCTTTCACTCGGGTAGATCCGGATCTCGGCGGTTGATCTACTCGGTGGGATAGGCTACCAAACAATCCCAACGTGTAGGGTTGCGAGTATCCCTCCCAAACGTTTACGACCAGACAAGGGGGAGCCACCAGATCGCGAAGACCGAGATTACGAGGATGGCTGGCAGCGTGAGGGCAAACCCGATCTTGACCATCTCGGGGATGGTCATGTATCCACTCCCGAAAACGATGGCGTTCGGGGCGGTAGCCACGGGAAGCATGAACGCAAAGGATGCCGCGAAAGCAGCGGTCGCCATCAGCGTAAGGGGTGTCATTCCGATGGCAAGCCCGATACTCAACGTAATCGGCATGAACAGGGAAGCGGTCGCCGTGTTCGACGTCACGTTCGTGAGAAAGATAACGACGGTCGCGACGAGCAGGATCATTACCCCGAGTTCCGTGACGCCCAGGTCGGCAATCGCAGTTGCCACTACGCTGTCGAGGCCGCTCTCCTGGAACCCTCGTGCAATGGAAAACCCAGCGCCGAGTAACAGCAGGACACCCCAGGGGACCCGCGACGTGTACTCCCAATCGAGGAGTCGTTCGCCGTCGACAGGAATCAGGAACACCAGCACTCCCCCGATGATTGCGATCACTGTGTCGGACAGCATCGGTACGACAGGTTGCAACACGAATGGTCGGAGGACCCAGGCGCTTGCGACGAGTCCGAACACGAGGAGGACGCGCCGCTCTCCGGTCGTCATCGCCCCGAGTTCACGGAGTTGCTCGTCGATGACGTCGGCGCGTCCCGGTTCCCGGTCGATCGTTGGTCGGAGAAGCACGACGAGTAGGGCCCAGGTGATAAGGAGGAAGGTGATCGCCAGGGGGACCCCCACCAGCATCCATTCGAGGAAGCCGATCTCGATGCCGAGGTTCGACTCGGCGACACCTGCCAGCACGGCGTTCGGTGGACTGCCGATGAGCGTGGCCGCACCGCCGACCGACGCCCCATATGCGATTGCCAACATCAGGGCCAGTCCGAACGACGTGTTCGGCAGGTCGAACGGACCGTCCTCGAGGTCGTGGAGGAGTTGTCCGTCCACTTCGAATGGTTCGTTGGGGTCGAGGATATCTTCTCGATCGAGCGGCGGCGATCGACGGCCACCGATGGCCGTCAGTTCCACGATGACGGCCGCCCCGATCGGGACCATCATCATCGCCGTCGCAGTATTCGAAATCCACATCGAGAGGAATGCGGTCGCGACCATGAACCCGAGGACCAGCCCCTTCCCACTCGTGCCTACGGTGGATATGATCAGCAGGGAGAGCCGATGGTGCAGGTTCCACCGTTCGATTGCCAGGGCGAGCAAAAATCCGCCGAGCAGCAGAAACACGATCGGGTCCGCGTAAGGCGCGGTGGTACGCGCAGCCGACATTACTCCCGTTACCGGAAAGAGGACAATCGGAAGCAACGACGTAACTGGAATCGGGACGGCTTCGGTGACCCACCAGACGACCACCCACGCTGTACTGGCCAGCACGGCGGTGGGTCCAGCATCTAGTCCGAACGGGGTGGTCACGAAGATGGCGAGAAAGGTCAGCGGTCCGAGAACGACCCCGATGGATTTGCGCGTCGGTCCCCCGTCGGGGCACATGTATGTCTTCTCGCGGAGAATGTCACATATAACGTGCTCGATCGGTGTCGCCTCCGTTCTGGGATCTTGTCTCCCGGTAGCGCGGGTCACCGCTCGTGGCGAGGGGGACTGTCGTACCGGAGCGGAACCACCCCGAATGAATGTATCGCCGGGACGATCCCGGGCAACGTGCGGTCGATCGGTGGCCGGTCCAGTACTCCCTGCTACCCGGAATGATCCTCTCCTAGGGCGGGGCGCGTTCACCGAACCTGCAGCCAGTCCCGGAAGCCGCGGGGCCCACCACGTCCCGGGCGGTCTCCCGGCAAGGGAGTAACCGCTATCGGCTTGGAGGCCCCTGCAGCTGATTCATCGAGTACGCTTGCATCGGGAACAACGCGATCCATCACACGGGTCGGCATGCGAACATTCCGTGGATGTCTACCGGGGCAATTCGCTATCCTCCGCGTGCAAGCGGGGTCTCAGAGGATGCGACTAACTGTTACTCGACGGGTTCGAATTCGCGGGTTCCGGTATCGTAGGCGATCACCGCTTTGGCGTCTTCGTTCCCCTGGTTCACGGCCCGGTGCGCTTGCCCTCGGGGGATGTGGAGGCAGTCCCCCGGTTCCAGCGTCGTCGATTCATCGTCAAGCCAGTGCTCGATCGTTCCCTCGAGCACCAGCAGTGCCTCGTCACAGTTCGGGTGAGCATGTTCGGGGTTCTCCGCGCCGGCAAAAATGGTGACGTGACCGACCGTGAGTGCGTCACTGGCCGTGAGCGCTGCGCTGTCGACCCAGGTGATCGTTCCCCATTCGTGCGTCTCCTGTCGCTGCTCGTGTGACCGCGTCACTAGTTCGTCGATCGCCATCGCGCTCCGTTTTCCCGCGCACCGATTTGATTCCCCGGCATCCGGTAGCGGCAAGCGGCGCTGGCATCCTCCCGCATATAAGAAACTTCCTCGAGGTACCGCGCGTGATGGATCGGATACGACTCGGGATCGTCGGCGCCGCCGGTCGTGGGATAGCCTACGAGATCCCGGCATCGACGGACGACCGCATCGAGGTCACCGCCGTCTGTGACGTCTCCCCGGAAGGTCGCCACCGAGCACAGGAGGCGTTCGATGCAGCGCAATCCTTCTCGGATTTTCACGACATGCTCTGGGAGGCAGACCTGGATGCGGTGCTGATCGCGACGCCGAAGGAACACCACGTGCCCCAATCGGTTGCCGCACTCGAACGGGGCCTGCACGTACTCTGCGAGGTGCCAGCGGCCCGAAGCCTCGAGGAGGCTAAGGAACTCGTGCGAGCGGTCGAGTCATCCGATGGGACGTTCATGCTCGCCGAAAACGACGTCTTTCGACGGGCGTGGATGCTCGTCGCCGAACTCGTCGCGGACGGGCGGTTGGGGGACGTCTATTACGCTCGAAGCGAACGAATCACGTCCGGGAAGGAGAAAATGGAGCGGAGTCGCTGGCGGCGAACCTGGCGCGTCGGCCGTAACGGGATCACGTACCCCACGCACAATCTGGGGCCACTATTGCGGTGGTTTCCGGGGGATCGCATCGATCGGGTCGCCTGTTCGGGCAGCGGCCATCATTACACCGATCCTCGGGGAGAAGGGTACGAACAGGAGGATTCCGTCGTCATGATGGCAAAGACCGAGCAGGATCACCTTATCGTCCATCGACAGGACATCCTCTCGGACCGACCGGCGTGCGGGTATCGCTTCGAGCTCCAGGGGACGGGCGGGTGCTTTGAATCGGCCGCTCACAGCGGAGACGAACACCGGATTTCGTTACAAGACGAAGACGCCGACGGCCAGTGGCAATCCCTGACAGCGTTCGAAGCGGCGTATCTCCCGGAGATGTGGCGCGAACTGCCCGCGGTGGCGTCGCAAACGGGACGAAACGGCGGCGATTATCTGGTCTTCCAATCGTTCGTCGATGCGATCGAATCCGGCTCCTCACCATCGATCGACGTCTACGAAGGCCTGGATATGACACTTCCAGGATTGGTGAGCGAACGGTCGATCGCAGCCGACGGCGAATGGATCGACGTTCCCGATCCGCGGGAGTGGTCTGCGTGATCGAACGGATCGAGACGTTCACGCGGAAACAGGCCACCGTCGTCCGCGTCACAGACCACGCGGGCGAGCAAGGCATCGGCCAGTTTGCGACAGGAAATCACGACCTCGCGACACCGATTTTTCACGAGATCGTTGCACCGAAAGCCCTCGAACGGTCGGTAGACGACATCCCCGGCCTGGTTCGAGACATCCTCGAGCGCAGTTACAAGTATCCGGGTACGTTTGTCCTCCGCGGGCTCTGTGGGCTCGATACTGCACTCTATGACTTGTGGGGCAAACGCGAGGGGCGGACCGTTTGCGAGCTACTGGGTGGGCCGACCGACCCCGATCCGGTGGCTGCCTACGGGTCTCGACTCCGACGAGACACGGACGCAGCGACCGAAATCGAGATCTGCGAACGCTTCCGGGAGGGGTGTGGACTGGAAGCCTTCAAGCTGAAGGTCGGAAAGCGTCTGGCATTCCGGAGCGATGCGGACGTCTGGCCCGGGCGGACCGAGGCGGTGGTGAGCGGCGTTCGCGAGGCCCTCGGTTCGGAGGTCGACTTGCTGGTCGATGCAAACTCGGCCTACTCCGCGGATCAGGCGATTGCCGTCGGCGAGGAAGTGCTCGAACCGAACGGCGTCATTCACTTCGAGGAGCCTTGTCCGTACTGGGAACTAGACTGGACGGCGGGGGTTCGAGAGGCACTCGACCTGCCCGTCGCCGGCGGCGAACAGGACAACATGTTCGAGGTGTGGGCCAAGCAGTACGAACGAATCATCGAACGTCCCGTCGTCGATATCATCCAACCGGATGTGGGGTATCTCGGCGGGATCGCGCGGACGAAGCGGCTGGCCGACCGCGCAGCTGCGGCGGGGCTCCCCGTCGTGCCCCACGGTCCGAACCATACTTTGCAGAAAGTATTCACGCTTCATCTCCTCGCGGCGATCGATAACACCGGGCCATACCCGTTCGAATATCGCATCCCCGATACCGGCGGCCACGGGATGTACGATCCGGAACCCACCGTGGACGAAGGAACAGTGCCCGTCCCGACTGCTGCACCGGGGTGGGGGGTCGAACTGGATACCGAATGGCTAGCTCGCGCAGCGTATGCCGTGAGCGAAACCTGATGCTTCGCAAGTGGCAATGGCCGGCGGTGATTCACGTATCTCGTTTCGAGATCGAACACGATTCCCTCCCCCATACAGGTGGGCTCCCGTCCTCCTCAGACGACTCATCGCTCCAGTCTCGACGTGGCACAGCAGTGACGACCTTCTCGAGACCAACGCGATCAAGCACGAAGGGAGCGCTAGCGAACTCGTATGGGATTTCACACCTTTCCACTCGAACGGGCGGGGGCCCTCGACGACCCATCCCGGTATCGGTTTTGTTCCCGGGAGGAACTCCTGGAGTTGCTCGACCCTGCACCGGTCGATCACGCACTCGATATCGGTTCGGGGACGGGCTTTTTCGCCGCGGAGGTGGCGCCGTTCGTCGGGACTCTCTCCTGTCTCGACCTGCAACCGGGGATGCATCGTGCATATCGACGGAAGGGGACGCCGGCGAACGTCCACCTCGTGACCGGCGTCGTGTCCGCGTTACCGTTCCATGACGATGTGTTCGATCGTGCCTTCTCCGTCGATACCCACCACGAATATTATTCGCCGGCCGCGATGGAAGAACTCGCGCGAACGATCCGTCCCGGCGGCGGACTGGTCACGGTCGATTGGTCGGCGGATGGCACAGGTGATGACGGCCCGCCCCTTGCGGAACGCTACGGGCCCGGGGAGATTGTAGCACAGCTCGAGCTGGCGGGATTCGATGTCGTCGAACGGCGGGAGCGCCCCGAGACCGTCGCGATCGATGCTCGCCGATGATCGGGTGCGTTTTTTCGTGCACGCAACTTGGGGCTCCCCGACTCCTCCCTGGAGCGCTTAGGTACCGTTCCCCCGCGGCCGTCGGTGACGTGTGTCGAGCGGCCGTGACAGTTGTGCTTTCTACCGCTTAGCGGGTATTCCTGACAGTCCAAGCAGCTGTGATGATCCAACACGCGAGCTCGGCCGCTTGCCACGATTCCGATTACTGTTTTCACGACTCGTCGGTCGAGGACGAACTGCCGAGTTTCTCAACGCTCTCGAAAGGACGTATGGTCTCTGGCGCTGTTTCTCACCGGTGGGTTGCGGGAACCGTCGTGGCGGGACGGATGTGCTGGAACAACTACGACTGCGATCAACGATGGTTGCGTCTGTGCGCGATACCGAGCGTGCGGGTTATTCTCGCGTGACAGGTTCGAGGAGATCGTCCAGGTTGGGGTACAGCGGTCGCTGGAAGTTGCGAGTCACGTCACGATCGTGGAACTGGCGATCCATGAAATCGAGCAGTGCCGCGTAATCCTCCGGCTTGTGGGCGTGCCCGCGTTCGCGGTAGGCCCAGCCGATCTTCTCGCGATGGCCGAGCAGTTCATAGACTTCTCTTGCGGCCCGGGCGGCGACGTAGGTGCCCGCAGGATTTGCAGCGAGGTCTTCGTACGCTTCGGTGAAGAGCATTCCTCGAGGTGCCACTAACCCGTGAAGGTAGTGATTGTCGTAAGGCAACTCGCCGTCCCGGTGGCGGTACTCGGCGAACCCGTCGCCGAACCAGAAGATGTTCCTGGAGCCGAAGAAATCATCGATCACTTCGCTTCCGTCCATTTTCAGGCGATTCAGGCCGGCCCCACCGATGCCGGAGTTGTTGGGGTTCGTGATCTCGATTCGCTGGTCGGTCGCACCCGCGAGCAGCACCGTCTTACCTCCCCGGGAGTGGCCGGTGATGGCGACCCGCTCCTCATCGGCCGTGTCGATCGTAGCAAGTGCGTCAACGGCCCGATGAATCGCCCAGGCCCACGCCGAGCAGACGCCGAAATCGGGGTCCTCGAAAATGCGATAGAGCCCGCTGTCCTGATAGGTGTCAGGATCGTCGTCGGCCGCTTCGGTTCGGTCGAGGCTCGCTGCGATGTTTCCTCGCTCGAGGACCTCATGGACGACATCGTCGTGAAAATACCGCCAACAACCGTCGGCGTCGAGGAGCACGGGGAACGGGCCGTCACCCGGTGGTATCCAGAGCGAGAGCGTGAGCGACAGCGTTTCTCCACCGGGCAGGTGACACCTGACTTCGTACGTGTGATACCGGACCCCCGACCAGTGGCGGATGCTGCTGGTCGCGCGGGCAGTGACCTCGACAGCCTCGGGCGCCGGCGGCATCCCGCCAAACTCGTGGGGGATGATCTCGTCGTACAGTTGTTCGCGTCGACTGGCCCATTGCTCTGCTGTGACGGCCGATCCGTCCTCGAACGTCAGAAGATCCGGTGTGACATCCATGCGCACATAATCGTTTCGTCGGTCGGGATTTCAAGGTTTACGTCGGAATCCGGACATCATTCGCCGTCGATCCGGTGTTTGGCTTGAGAGTTGTCGGAATCACTGTTGTCGTGTTGGTTGCTGGGGATCCCACGAGTTCATACCGTGCGCACGATGGCCACGGAATTCAGCGGATTACTATGGGGTCCTTTCTCGACCGGTTCCTCGCCCCTGCAATCGCTGCATGAAGTAGGTATGCCTCCCCCTTCGGTCGGAGGCGCTCGTATTTGCTGACCGCAGCGGCCACTCGTCCGTGTGCCCTTCTCCCGAGATCCGCCGAGTAGGTGGGGTTGGGGGAACGGCGACCAACGGTGTCTTTGCTCCGTTCGAAAGATCGGGCCGATGCATCACTGATTGAGTCGACCACATCACCCCGTGCGAATTTACGGGGACAAGCTTCTTGCGCCGGGTCCAACGGTTTCACCTTCATCGCTCGGGACGCATGTCGGGATTTGCCGTACCGAGTGCTCGCTCGTCATCCCATCGAATGTCCTTGCCTGTTGGGCATGCCGTCTTACGGTGGGGTCGCGTGGAGTCACATCGAAGAATGGCTTGCAGCGATCTTCCTCCATCGTTCACATCGTCTCGCCTCCCGGTTCCACCGTGTTAGACGTGACAATCAACTGTTGTCGTCGAATCCGGTCGTTTCGAGAATACCGACCCCAATCGGGGCTGCGAACCCGGGTGGTGACAGATTGAACCGTCGAGCAGCGCCGGGCCACTGACAACAGCAGTCGTGCGATCGACCCAAATGCACTCCTCACTGTCCGACATCGGATTGACGCCGGTGTGGCGGGTTCCCGCCCGAATTCACGCGCAATTGAACCGGTGATGTTCGGCCACCCGAGCAACGGCTCGAACACGACTACCTGACAACACCTGCCCGAGACGGCTCGGGCCCGACCGTCGGACAGCAGTCCCAACACCGACCAAGTTCGGGTTTATCCGACTAGTCGCGGGCCTGGTTGGCGTCCGTCGAAAACGAGAAATCGAGCGCGGGTGCGGAGTGAGTGAGCGATCCCATCGAGATAACATCGACTCCCGTGGCGGCATACTCGGGGATCGTCTCGAGCGTGATCCCACCACTCGCTTCGGTCAGTACTTCCGCGGATAGGCCAGCGACCCCCCGCTCTATGGCGGCGGGCGCGAGGTTGTCGAACATGATGATGTCTGCCCCTGCAGCTGCCGCGGTACTCGCATCCTCGGGTCGTTCGATTTCCACCTCGATCTTCGTGGCGAACGACACACGGGCTTTGAAATGTGCAATCGCGTCCGCGAGGCCCATCTCCGCGATGTGGTTGTCCTTTACCATGACCATGTGTGATAGGTCGAGTCGGTGGGAGTCGCCGCCACCGGCGACGATCGCGAGTTTTTCGAGCGAACGGAGTCCCGGCGTTGTCTTTCTGGTCCCGGCGATACGGACGGTCTCGTCCACCTCATGGGCCGTGTTTACCGCACGTCTGGTCCGCGTTGCAATGCCGGACGCGTGACCGATGAGATTCACTGCGATCCGTTCCCCCCGCAGGACCTCACGTGTAGGCCCCTCGACTGTCAGGACGGTATCGCCCGCTCGTATCGAATCACCATCGGCAACCCCCGGATCGACTCCCACTCCAAGATACTCGAAAACGGCACGCACAGCGTCCATTCCGGCGACAATGCCGTCCTCTTTGGCAATCAAGCGTCCGAGGGTGTCTCCGGGAAGTTGATTGGTAACGTCGTGGTGGCCGAGATCCTCGGCAAGCCATCGCTCTACATCCCGTTCAAAAACCACCATCCCTCAAGACCCACTCGACGGTCTCATGGTCTCGCCCTCGGCGGTTGTGTCCGTTGACGGGTTCACGTGGTGACACCCAACGGATTGTTCGTTCTCGGCTGCGGCTCGAGCTACCAGGACGGCGACGATTGTCGCCGCTCGGAGCTCGTAGAGCGATCGGGATGTCCGCGTCCGAACGTACGCATCGACCTCGCCCTTGAGACGGCGTAACCCTGCCCGGGCGGTGTCGATTTCCGACGGGGAACGCACGACCCCCAGGGACTCTTCCATCACCGACCGGAGACGTACGAACTTCTGCTGGGCGAAGTTGGCCGGCAGGGCTGGATCTCGATCCAGCAGTTCGGGTGACTCGATAGTGGTGATGCGGTGGCCGGTTGCCGCCTCGCCCGCTCGCAGCCCCCACACCAGCCCCTCGAGGAGAGAGGTGCTGGCCAGTCGGTTCGCACCGTGCACACCGGTTCGTGCACACTCCCCCACCGCGAAGAGGCCATCCAGTGAGGTTTTCCCGACGTCGTCGACGGCGATTCCTCCACAGAGGAAATGCTGGACCGGAATCACGGGGATCCCCGTTTCCCAGTCGACGTCATGAGTCTCGCAAGTTGCAGCTAGTCCGGGGAAGTTGGCCGAAAAATCGATCCCCGTAACGTCGAGCTCGACGCCACCGGTCCGCTCGTGCTCACGCATGACTGCTCGTGCTACCACGTCCCGAGGTGCGAGTTCTGCGTCGGGGTGCTCAGCCGGCATAAAGCGTTTCCCGGCCGCATTGCGGAGCACGGCACCTTCGCCTCTGACTGCCTCACTGATGAGAAACGTCCCCGTGTCGGTTTCGCAGCCGGTCGGATGAAACTGGATGAATTCCATGTCCTCGACGCGAGCGCCGGCGAGGGCTGCCATGGCGATGCCGTCTCCGGTGGTCGACGGCGGGTTGGTCGTTCGTTGATAGAGTCCTCCGATGCCCCCGGTGGCCAGGACGGTCGCGCCGGCAAACGTAGGTGCCCACTTCCCCGCCCGCTCGAGGACGGCGCCATGGATGCGCCCCTCGTGACTCACGAGTTCAAGGGCGGCGGTATCATCGAGTACGGTGACGTCCGTCTCTTCGAGGACGTAATTCAGGAACGGTACGTGGATGTGTTTGCCTGTCTCGGCATTGACGTGAAGGACACGTGGTTCCTTGTGGGCCGCCTCGCGACCGAACTCGTACTCCCCCGTCGAGTCAGTATCGAACTCGACGCCGATCGTGTCGACGAGCACCTCACGCACCGCCTCGTCCGCGTGTTCGACCAGTACATCGACGGCGGTCTCGCTCGCGGTCCCCCCGGAGGCGTCCAGGATATCCGCTTTGAGGCTGTCCGGATCCGATCGTGTGATCGCGATCCCGCCCTGTGCTCGCCACGTCGAGGCCTCCGTGGGTTGTACGGCCTTGGTCACGAGCGTCACATCCGCACCCTTCCGATCTGCCGATAGTGCCGTTGCTAGTCCCGCAATACCCGCACCGACCACGAGAACGTCCGTTTCGCGTCGTTGCATCGCTTTTCTCCATTAGACCTCGAGCATTCGGTCGAGCGCGACTCGTGCCAGCTCCTTCTCCGCCGGTTGCACCTCGATCACGTTGTGGACGACCCCGTCCCGGAGTTCCTCGAGTATCCAGCACAGGTAGTTGGGATCGATCTGACGCATTGCGTTGCAATCCATGCACGCGTCACCACAGAGTGGCAAGACAGTAACATCCGGATGCCACCGCGCGAGGTGTTCGGCAAGGTGAATCTCGGTGCCGATCGCCCAGACATCCCCGGGATCGGCCGATGCGACGGTTTCACAGATGGTGGACGTACTGCCGACGACATCAGCTGCCTCGACGACCTCCCGGCGGCATTCGGGATGAACGACGACCTGTGCTTCGGGGTGTTCCTGCCGGATCGTCTCGACGTGTTCCGGTCGGAACCGTTCGTGAACCTGACAATACCCGTCCCACAGGATGATGTCCTTCTCGGTCGCCTTCTCCGCATCACTTGTCGGGTCCCACGGATCCCACTCAACGCACTCGTCTTCCATGCCGAGTCGGTGCGCCGTGTTCTCACCGAGGTGTTTATCCGGCAGAAAGAGCACCTTCTCGCCCCGATCGAACGCCCATTCGAAGGCACGATGGGCGTTCGACGACGTGCAGACGAGGCCACCCTGCTCCGCACAGAACGCCTTCAGGTCCGCGTACGAGTTCATATACGTGATCGGGATGATGTCCGCGTCGGTCGCTGCGGTGATCTCTGCCCACGCCGAATCGACCTGAAGGGCTTCCGCCATCCCGGCCATCGGGCAGGACGCCTCCATGCTGGGCAAAAGGACGGACTGTGTGTCGTCCGTGATGATGTCCGCCGACTCCGCCATGAACGTCACGCCGCCGAACACGACATACCGGGCATCGGTCTCCGCTGCGGCCTTGCTGAGTTCGTAGGAATCACCCACGAAATCGGCGTGCTCGACGATCTCTCGGCGCTGGTAGTTGTGCCCCAGGATGACGACCTCGTCGCCGAGTTCCTCGAGCGCGGCGCGTATCCGAGCGCATCGCTGGTCCTCGGTCAGGTCCCGATAGTTCACGGGAAGCTGCTCGAGGTTGTCATATTTGAAGAGGCTCAGGTCCGTCTCGAAATCCGCTGTTTCCATTGCTGGCATTTTCCACTGGCTCCGATTACTGTCTGTCTACGATGAGGGGTTTTGAAAAATCTTTGTGTACAGTACAATTTATCGGTGGGTCTATCCGCTTAATAAGGGACAACCGTTTACGGAGGTTGTCCACCGCGGCGGGGGCTAGGCCACTCTCCGGCCCCAACGCCAGCGGTTCCACTGTCACGCCCAGTGTCATCGAAACGGTTCGCCTCGAGAATGGTGTGTTCGAATTCCGTTCGATCACCTCACGATACTTGCGCCAGACGACCCTGGCGATCAAGTAACGAGGGCCGACCCCCGTGTTGTTGTCCCCCACGACTGGCCAACGACACGTCCTCGTGATCTCGATTATCTGTCCGACATCACCAGTCAAGCGCCCGTACCAGTTTACGGCGATCGGCCATTTCAGCATCAAGCACCGGTTTGCACCCGGACGCTCCAAACTCCGGTTGGAAGATGGACCACCCCGACCTGTCTTCCAATCTCTACCGCTAGCGCGTGCGGGTGGCAGACTGGATTGATCCGCTTTAGACGCAGTGAATCCGCCAACAAGCACTGTCCCGAGGGGAAAAAGCCCGTTCGGGAACCATGCCCACGTCAAGACTAATTTGCTGGCGGCGCCGGGACGCCAGCCTCGCCAAGGCCACCGATCCACCAGCAACGGGTTGAGCGATGGTGAATCATCTAGACAGTCAATGGCGAGTTGTCGGCGCCGCCCATCATACACGACATCCATACCCAGCCATGGGTCCGTGAGGTGTGGACTGACTGCGCTCGATTGGGATCGACTGGTTCCCAACACCGACCGATTCGCACGCCATCGTGCTCCACAGTCAGTCCCTGAGCGGGATCAGTCGCGCATCGCCCGAACAATGCCGGCGACAACCACCGATAACAGGTAACAGGAGACGAGGAATGGGACCCAGTAAACGACAAGCTTGTACTGGGGGACGATCCGCTCGCCGACGATCGTCAGCCCGACGAATAGCACGTAGCCCGGTCCGGCCAGCGGGGTCGTCAGTCTCACATCGACAGTGGCGGCGACGAACGGAAGCGTGAGAACCCCGAACACCGCCCAGACACCGGATCCAGCGGCGAGCTGCCAGTACCGATCGACCCAATCGGAAGTCATCGGTCCGCCGCCACTCGTTCGATCCCATGTGCGCCCAGCAACCGCGCTGCGATCAGCGTTGTCCAGTCAACCTGCGTCTCGAGGTCGAGGAGGAACTCGGTGAGTTCGACGATGTAGCCAGCCGTTCCGAGGTCAGCGCCGACTTTATGAATGATCATCGGGCGGTTGCCACCGAGTTCGTTCCCGACGGTAAACCGATGGAACCGCAGCGTGCGCGGGACGATCTCATCGTTGAGATCCTGTACGAGCGTTTCCGCATGCTCTAAAGCGTCTCCGGTGGCCGTCGGGAAGATCGCCTGCCCCACCCAGCGGTCATGGGTTTCGAAGATCCCGCGCGAGCGGTGCAGGTCGACGACGATTTCCGGCTGCGTGTCCACGATCAGGTTCCACAGCGCCCGGGCCAGCTCTGTCTTGGGTTCCTCGCCGGCTGGAAACTTTCGATTGAGATCGCCGTCGGGGCCCTCCCTGCTATTCGCCCGGATGGCGGCCACGTCAGCCCACGGCACGACGATCAGCGACCCTTTCGCGAGCGTCCAGTCGAGGATCGCCTCGGCAGCCCGGTAGCCGTTCACCTCGTCTCCGTGCACCCCGCCGATAATGACACCCGTCGGGCCGTCGTCTCCGCCCCCGAGTTCGTAGTAGGTCGTCTCCCGATCGGTGTCTTCCAGGAGGGTCCCGGTCGCGGATAGCGGTGGCACAGCTGGCGACGTGTCTCCTTCGTACTCGCCGACGACGATGCCGCCCAGTGCCGTCCCGACGACCGCCGTACCCGCCGCGAGTGCGGCTCTCCTGTTCATGGCCGTCCGTTGTCCACCTCCGTACGTTATTATCCCGACGGTAAGGTCCGTTCACCCTCGCGAAGAAATCGGTCACCGGGGGACTCCTCGCCCGGTTCCGTTTCTAATCCAGGTGGCCCACCGAGCTTTCCCCACACACATGCGCTCGGGGCTACTGTGTTGTTCGGTTCCAGTGTGTATCGGACTCAGAAGTCCTGATACGGCTCGGATTCGATCGGGATCTGGTCGACCGGTTCGGCGCGAGCAATCGCGTCGGCCTCGAGTTCTGTTCCCCACCCCGGTCCCGCCGGTGGACGTGCCAGCCCGTCTTCCAGCTGGATCGAGGAAGTGAGCAATTCGTCGTAGCGATCTAGATAATTCACGAACACTTCTTGCATGAAACAGTTCGGAATGGCCATATCGAGGTGGAGGCTCGCGACCGTCGAGATCGGCCCATTCGAGTTGTGGGGTGCGACGGACGTGTAGTGTGTCTGGGCTGCAGCAGCGATCTTCGTGAGTTCGGAAATCCCCCCGGCATGACAGATATCGGGTTGGATAATCCCGACTGCCTGGGCGTTCAACAGTGGCTCGAAGTCCCAGCGCGAGAATAGTTGTTCCCCGGTTGCGACCGGTACATCGATCTGACGCGCCAGTGTGACGAGGGCGTCAACGTTGTCGAAGAGGACTGGCTCCTCGAGCCAGGCGATATCGTAGGCAGTTAATCCCTTGGCGACGCGCTCTGCGCTCCACCGGTTCAGTCGACCTCGAATATCCACGGCGATCTCACAACCACTGCCGACGGCGTCGCGGACGGCACCGACTGCATCGACACCTTTCTGGAGGCGATCCGGATCGATAACTTGCTCGCCGAGGAACGGGTAGAATTTGACTCCTCGATATCCCTCATCCGCAACATCGCGGGCCGCCCCAGCGAGGGCACCGGTCGATTCTGCCCCTTCGAACCATCCGTTCGCGTACGTCGGAACCGCCTCCCTTGTTGGGCCACCTAGCAGAGCGTACACGGGTCTGCCGAGTACTTTCCCCTTGATATCCCACAGGGCAAGATCGATCGCACTGATCGCGGACATCGTCACCGGACCACCTGTCCAGGTGACGCGCCGATACATCGAGGTCCACAGGTGTTCAATCCTTCTTGGATCCCGGCCCTGCAGAAATTCACCGAATTTACGGAGGTCCGCCATCACTGCTGCGTCCTTGTACTGGAGGCTGGCTTCTCCCACACCAACGACCCCTGTGTCGGTCTCCAGCTCGACGAAGATCCAGTTCGTGTGTTCCTCGCGATCCGCCCGAACCCTCGAGATTTTTGTGTTGACGATTTCCATGCGTCGGTCTAACAGACCCGCGAGGGGGCGGCTCCAAAAGCGTAGAGGTGAAACAGGGCGCCGAATCCGCCCGTATGGCGGGGTGCCTCAGCGAACGTTCTGGATGCGGTAATCACAGACAAACAGGGTGGCAATGCCTGGACGATTGGTCCCGGGTAAGATCCAACAACCTGAGGTCAGGTTTTTTTTGCTGGGTGCTCTCCCGGGCGAGCGCGTCGGGACGTGTCACGTCTACGCAGTAAGGACAGTGCTGTTCGCTACCCGTGTCTGTGTCAGGGAACATCGATGTCAACGACGCGTTGAGCCGGGGCGAGGAGCTCGCCGGTCGCGTGACACCGAGCGCTTCCATCGCTGAGTCGCCCACTGGCATGTTGCTGCCCGAGCAGCACAACGGAGCACTTCGAATCGGTTCAACTGGGGGTGAACGTGATGACTGGGGGCCAGTCCTCACGCCGCTCGACCCCTACTGTAACGCCGTCACCCGGCCTGACATCCTCGTTACCACTGAGTTGTCCGGTGAGCCGCACATTCTCGTCAAATTCGGCGATGACGACCGTATAGGGCGCTTCTCCCTCGAACTTCGGAGTCGTCACGTGAATCTCCGTCGCGGCCACGACCGTTGCCGACATCGACAACGGGGCGTCGATCATCTCGGGCTCGCCGCACGTCGGACACGTCTGTCGCGGCGGTAAGCCTGATTCGCCACAGGCCGCACAGCGGCGATACTGCGGCTCTTCCCGGTCCACTGCCGCGGCGAACGATTCGTACCAGGATGCCGTCATCCCGCCACCTCCAGAACGTGCACGACCGCACTCGCACCGCTGCCCCCCACGTTGTGTGTCACGCCGATAGCTGAATCGGGGACCTGGTTCGGATGTCGCCCCTCGAGCTGTTTGACGATCTCTACGAGCTGGGCGACACCAGTCGCCCCCACGGGGTGACCCTTCGCGATCAGTCCGCCGGAGGTGTTCACCGGGATGCGACCCTCCTTGGCGGTCTCCCCCGTGGTCGTCAGGGTGGCCCCCTCCCCGCGCTCGCACAGCCCGAGCGATTCAACCGCCAGCAGTTCAGCGATCGTAAAACAATCGTGGACCTCGCAGACGTCGATGTCCTCCGGGACGATCCCGGCCGCGGTATACGCCCGTTCTGCCGCCCGCTCTGCTGCTCTGGTACGCCCCATATCCTCGCGGTCCTGTAGGGCCAGGGTATCCCCGGCCTGTCCCCTCCCGGCAATCCGGACGTCCGGTGAAAGCCCGTGATTTGCCGCGAACTCCGGGGAGACAACGATCAGCGCGCTGGCGCCGTCAGTGATGGGACAACAGTCGAACAAGCCGAGCGGTGGCGCAATCGGCCGTGCCTCCAGTACCTCCTCGATCGTGACTTCCTCCTGGAACTGGGAAATCGGGTTCGAGACGCCATTTCGCCGGTTTTTGACGGCCACCTGGGCGAGATCCTCCTCGGAGACGTCGTATGTGTTCATATACTCCCGCGCCATCAGCGCGTAGATCCCGGGGAACGTCAATCCGGCCTCGTTCTCGTACTCGTTATCGGCCGCGTTGGCCAATGCGTCCGTGATTACCGCGATCCCTGTGGCGTACATCATCTCGACCCCGCCGACAAGGACCACGTCGGCCTGCCCGGCGTCGATCGCGTCGACAGCCCGACTGACAGCCGTACCGGACGATGCGCATGCGCTTTCGACCGTTGCCGTGGGCACGTCAGGGATTCCCAAGTAATCCGCCATCAGCGCGCCCATGTGGCCTTGGTCGTCCGTCAGTGCCCCCATGAAATTGCCCACGTAGACGGCGTCGATGTCTACCGCGGTCAACGAGACGAGACCGATGGCTGCCTCCGCGGCATCCCGGAACAGTTCGCGCGCCGACAGGTCATCGTGTTTGCCGAAGGTAGTGCTGGCCGCGCCAGCGATGAGCGCCGTCATGTTAGATTACATATGGGTGTTCGGGGTAAGCCGACGTGATCGCTCCCACGTTGCGAGAACGCGTCGGCTGGGGACGGGTGACCAGTATCGGCAGGACGTCCGGTGAGGACTTCGGGGCGAACGCCGAGAGGGCTTCACACGAACGGTCCGTTCCTCCCGACCCGTGGGAACGAGCGGAGTGTCTTCCTTAGTCGGGAGGCGTGGTGTTGATCGAACGGGACGGAGGGAGCGTGGAACGAGTCGGTTACTGGTGTCGTCCTCGCGCCCAGTTCGTCCCAGAGACACATCTATGTCGCTCGCCAGACCACACACCGGAGACGAACAGGCACGTTCGCTGCAGGGGAAGACCTGCCTCGTGACGGGCGGATCACGAGGAATCGGACGCGTGATCGCGATCGAATTAGCGCGACACGGCGCCGATGTCGCGGTAAACTATCGTAATTCAATACGGAAGGCAGGAGCCGTAGCCGACACGATCGAACGCATCGGGGAAAACGCCGTCGCCGTCGAGTCCGATGTGGCCGAGATGGAAACGGTCGAGCGGATGGTCGAAGAAGTCCACGGCGCGCTCGGGACCATCGACGTGCTGGTGAACAACGCCGGCATCACCGCCGACCGACGCTTCTCGGACATGACGCGCGAGGAATGGGACCGGGTCATCGACGTCAATTTGGGCGGCGCATTCAACTGCTCGAAGGCCTGTTACGAGGACGTTCGTGACTCCCCCGATGGCCGGATCATCAATATCTCATCGGTGGTTGCCCAGCGGGGAAACTACGGCCAGGCAAACTACGCGGCTTCGAAAAGCGGGCTATTCGGTCTCACCCGCTCATTGGCGCTCGAACTCGCCGGGTCTGGTGCGACGGCTAACTGCGTGGCGCCTGGATTCACCGCGACGGACATGTTGTCGACTGTGCCAGACGGAGTTCGTGACCGCATTCGGGAACGGATCCCGATGAATCGTTTTGCACAGCCGGAGGAGGTTGTCGGGTCGGTTCGGTTTTTGGCAGCACCGGAGTCGAGCTACGTGACCGGGCAAGTGATCGGCGTCAACGGTGGGATGGTACAGTAGGAGCTCCCACAGTACCATCAGGGGGAAGAGGGTAACTGGTTCTGCGGACCCTTCGAGGGGTGCTCGCGGGTGCCATCGAATGACGTCGGGTTTGATTCGGCGAGCCGCTTGGCGTGGCTGCCGTCCGATCTGATTCGGAGATCACGAGCAGCGGCACACAACCTTGCTGTCACGGCCGGCTGGAGCGACTAGCGTGTTGATTGCGGGCGCAATCGCTCGAGTATCGCAGGTGGAGCCGACGGCTCAATGGTCGACTGTCCAGGGGGCATCTGGGGTGACGGCGTTGACGCTGAACTCGAGGCCCATCGGCCCACCGACGCGGATGGCCAGCGACATCGGTTTGCAACGGAATTCCTCCGGGTGTTTCCCGTTGGGACTCAGGCGGATCCGTTGTTCGAGGAACCCGGCGTCATCCAGCGCGTTCAACTTGCGGTACGTGGTGGACAACGGTGTGTCAAATTTCCGGGATAAGTCTTCCGCAGTCTGCCAGTCCAGGCTCATCGCACTGAGAAAACACCGTTTGATATCGTCCTCGAGTTGCTGCAACAGTGCCTGGGAGTTTACCATATCGGCGACATGATCTTCGGGGTCCGCGGAATCGTCATGAGTTTCCCGGGGACGCTCCGTTGGACCAACGCGTGAAGATGCCATGAGCCGTTAGTTCGCTTCGAAAGCACCTGACTTGCTAGCCAAGCTATCGGGGGAGCTTTTTGGCGCGAGTCGGGAATTACTGCGATCGTGTATGTTATTCACGTATTTTGTGGTTATTTCATCCTAGCATCCCGCTACCTCGACGGTCGTGTTCGGTTATCGTCGTGTGAGCGACGGGCCGGACGGCTGTCGCCGGTCCGCGATTCGCGGGCCATCGCTCCGCACAGTCCCCGGAAGCTGGGAATGACCGGAACGAGTTACCGACGACCGTCCAATGAGTTGGCATGCTGGAAGATACGGTTGCCATCATCACGGGAGGAGCTGTGGGTATCGGACGGGCAACGGCAGCCGAATTCGTCGAGCAGGGCGCGGATGTCGTCATTGCCGACATCGACGATGAGACGGGCCCCCAGGTGGCATCGGAGCTCGGCTGCGAGTTCCGCACCTGCGACGTGTCAGACTACGATACCGTTGAGACGCTCGTCGACGGCGTCGTCGAAGACCGTGGTCGCCTTGACGTGATCGTGAACAACGCCGGCATCGGGAGCGAGACATCACTCGGTGACATGAGCCTCGAGGAATGGCGGTCGGTTATCTCGGTCAATCTAGATGGGGTCATGCACGGTTCGAAGGCGGCGCTCCCGCATCTAATCGAGGTCGAGGGCTGCATCGTCAACATCGAATCCATCTACGGGTTGCGAGGCGGACGGGGTGCCGCGGCCTACTCAGCCTCCAAGGGTGGCGTCGTGAACTTCACCCAGCAGGTGGCCGTGGATTATGCCCCCGAGAACGTCCGCGTCAACGGAGTATGTCCCGGCTTCGTCCGCACGCCCATGACGCAAGCGCTGCTGGAGCAGGGTCGCTTCTACGAATTCATCAAGCGACGGACCCCGATGGACCGCCCGGCGGATCCGGAGGAGATTGCCCCGCTCATCGCGTTCCTCGCTTCCGACGCTGCCTCGTATATCACGGGGGCGAATATCCCAGTAGATGGGGGCTGGACGGCGTTTTAACACCGGATCGCTGAATCCATCATTCGGCGGCAGAGACAGCCTAAGATACGCAGGATCGTCGGGAGAACAACTGGCGGGCCAGTCCCGGAAACCCGGTGGCAGAGCGCCTCGATCACTGGTACTGGATGCCGTATCTCCTCATCGTTTTCAATTTGACCACGCCCCGTCACCCATGTGTGCCGGAAAGTCGCACCGTGAGCACCCGTTGTCCATGCACGTCCTCGGGTAGATCGATCGAACGGTGGCGAGCACGATGCGTCCGCGTTCGGCCGCACAGACGACGGTTTCCCCGGTTACCCGGCCCTAGATGTCGTTTTCCAGGAACCCAGGAAGATCCATCGTGATAAACGCTTCCGCATCGTCGAGCAGGTCAGCACGAGCCGGTTTGAGTTCCTTCAATCGCCGTCGCCCGATTCGTAGTTTCCCAGCCCGTCCGGCTTCCGAAGATGAGCGACGCAGCCGATCGGACATGCGCTCCGTTTCCCTGAAGGGGGTTGTCTCGTCCTCTCATGGGGGAAGCGTGTGTATGTAGCCGCCACAGGTGCATGTAGCGGGCAGTACTTCCCGGATCGTGGGAAGATCCACGTGCTGGACAAGGAGCGGGTGAACGGCAAGAGAATAACAGCCGAAGTCGCATGGACGATGTTACTCCTCGTTTGTGAGGTCGTATGCTAGCCGTCTCGGCGCTCGAACAGCAATCCGCCGTGACGATCATGGACGCGGTTCAACACGGTAACCACTACGTATCAGACACGCCCGGCGGGGGGCCTTCCTTATCAGTCTCCGGTAACCACTGACCGAGTTTTTGTTATTCGCTCCGATTCGATACTATGTACGACGTCATCCTGGTTGGAACCGACGGGAGCGGCTCGGCGAACCGCGCGGTGGTACACGCCCTCGAACTCGCTGAGCGGTACGGCGCCGAGTTACACGGGATTTTCGTTGTTAATACCGCACGGTATGCCGAGCCAGCGCTCGGGAGCGTCGAACTGGTAACGCACGAGATCGAGGAGGCGGGCGGGGGTTTTCTCGATGACATCGAAAAGCGAGCAGAAGATCTCGACGTCGAGTTTTTCCGACGGTGTTGTCACGGTCGACCACATGTCGAGATCGTCCGGCATGCAGACGAGGTCGACGCCGACGTCATCGTCCTCGGCTACCAAGGGCAGTCACATTCTCAGAGGGAAACGATCGGAAGCACGGCCGACCGAGTCGTGAGAACCGCCGGTCGTCCAACGCTTATCGTGTGATCGTGCCTTTCTCCGCCTCGAGGTCGCTCTTCGTACCACTGATCGAGGGGGTGTCCGTTCCTCCCAACCGGATGGGCGGGCAGGACGAACGGACTAGATCATCTCGTGACGTCGGATGAGCCGTGTCGTAGTGGCCGGTACCTTCGGCCCGATTCACGACGGGCACCGCGCACTGTTCCGCGCAGCACTGTGTCGGGGCAAGGACGGGGTGCTGGTCTGCCTCACGAGCGACGAATTTGCGAGAAGCAGCCGAGATCGGGAGGTCCCGAACTACGAGGAACGGCTAGCCGCTGTGCGTCGGGAAATCAGCGAGCAAAACCGGTGGGATCGCCCGGTCGAGTATCGTGATATCGAGGGACCGTACGACGTCGCCGCGACGGAGCCTGCCCTGGACAAGATCGTGGTTTCTACGGAAACCGAGGACGAGGTCATCGATATCAACGATCGACGTAGCCGTCGTGGTCTTGACGAACTGGACTCGGTCGTCGTGCCGTTGGTGTTGGCGGCAGATGGCGAGCGATTGTCGTCGACGAGAATCGTCGCCGGGGAAGTCGACGAATGCGGTACCCTCCAGGTATGAACCCGAATTCCTCCGGTGAGCAGGATATTCAGTATCAGCTCCTGGTCGACCAACTGTCGACCCCTTCCAGCAATCGTTGTGGATGACTGGTTCGCCCACGGGAGTTCGACCCCCAGGGTGCCCCCGCTGGTAGGGGGCCTCATTCCCTCCCAACCTCCATCGTTCCCTGACAGGATTCGGCGGCCTGAACCCATTGAAGTCCGTTCGGCTGGTCGCTGTCTCGAGTTTTTCTTAGCCGATCGGCGCTTGGATCGCGTATATCGTCGCGACGTGAGTCCGCGGCTTCCTGCCGTACGAATCAGAATTCGCGGCTGGGGCGATCCATCCGATTCGCTCCTCGTCGTTCCCAGAAGGCAGTAATTGCAGCTATGATTTTAGGACCGTTCCCGCAAGGGTTGCCAATGCTCATCGAGCGACGAGATATAGCAGAAGGTCACTCGCACTCGCCAGTCGGGCCACGAGGTGTTCGGTAAACCGTGGATACAGATCCTCGGATCCCGGTTACTGATACGAGCGTCGAACGGGTTGTCGACCGCACCCTCGATCTTATTGGCGTCAACACGGCCAACCCGCCTGGACACACTGCCGAACTCATCGATCGACTCGAGTCCGAACTCGAGACGCTCGAACTTGCCACCGAACAGATCGTGTCAGATCCGGCGAAACCGAACCTGCTCACCAGACTCCCTGGGCAGCGGGACGAGGTGTTGACGTACCTGGGACACGCGGACACGGTCCCCTTCGATGCGGACGAGTGGCGATACGATCCGCTTGGCGAGCGCCGCGGCGAACGGATCTACGGCCGCGGCGCCACCGATATGAAGGGTCCACTCGCGGCTATGATCGAAGTCATCCACGCGTATGCTACCACGGAGCGTCCGCCACCAGTGACACTCGAGCTGATCGTCGTGAGCGACGAGGAGGTCGCTGGGGCGGCCGGGCTTCCCACCGTCCTGGAAGAAGTTTCGATTGACTCGGCCGGGTGCGTGATCGGTGAGACCACGTGCGAAGGGGGTCGCCATTCCGTTACCGTGGCCGACCGGGGCAGTATCTGGTTGACCCTCGAGGCACGCGGTGAAGGGGCGCACGGGTCTCGTCCGATGCTCGGGGTCAATGCTATCGATCGACTCTATGCAGCCGTCGAACGGATCCGCGAGCGTCTCCAGACCTGTCGCCTCGAACCCCCTCGTGCGGTCTGCCCGATCCTCGAGGAATCCGTCTCGTTTTATGCCCCCGTGCTCGGCGAAGACACGGTCCGAGCCCTGTTCGACGGCCCATCGATCAACCTCGGGCGGTTCGAGGGCGGTGACACCGTCAATTCGGTCCCAGTCCGTGCGGTCGCAGAGCTCGATGTTCGGTTCTCACCCGGTATCCCGACGCGAACTGCCCTTGCCGAACTCAGATCATGCGTCGGCGAGTGTGTCGGCGTCCAGATCAGAGACGTCAGCTGGTCGGTCGGCACGTACGAGCCAACCGATTCGCCCCTCGTCGAGGCGGTGGTAACCGTCGCCGAAGCAGTGTCGTCGGATCGAGTCTATCGCCGCAGCGCAACCGGGGGCGGCGATGCGAAGAACTTGCGGAATGCAGGTGTCCCGACGGTGGAATTCGCGTTTGGGACCGACACCGTACATAGTCCGGACGAGCACACAACGGTCGACACACTCGAAGCGAACTTCGAAAGCTATCTCCACCTGCCAGGTGCGTTCGCAGAACGAATGTGACAGTTTACCGTATATTCCGGCCGTAGACGTGGTATCGATCGTCGGCGGCGGACCACTGTCACCCCGATCATCCTTGCAGCGAGGGTTCGGATCACCACTGCTACCAACTTCTAAACCGTGGGTCACGAGTCAATACAGGATCCCGTTGCCGGGAGCTGCTCCCGGGCCGTTCCGCCTCCGTTATGCCACTTTAATCGATAACCTGGGGTGGTCGCGTCAGGCTCCGCGACCGGTCATACAGAAACAGCGCGGACCCCACGAGTGCACTCGGTGCTTGGCTCACTGGAACATCCCCGTGGCCGGCTGACGGTGGTCCTCCATGTGCTCTTGGGTCATATGACGGTACTGCTCGGCGATCTGCTGCAGCCGTTGCTGGATCTCCTCGGCCTGTTCGTCGAGGTGCGTCGTATCGATGTCGAAATCCACCAGCGGTTCCAAAGCCGTTTCGATGACGGCTTTGGCCGCGGATGGATCCGGGAGAAACGGGTGAGAGCGTACGACGAGTAACGCAACCGGTACCTCCGCCTGATAGCATTCCCGGACTAATGACCCGGTCACGCCACCGACGAGCCCCGGATCCTGGTGGACGGAAATCCCTGCTGCGACGAGTTCCTCCCTGACCGTTTCGTCGGTAGCGACGCCGAGGACTTCACCCACCTGCTCGTCTGACTGGGCCGGCGCCCCGGCGAGAAAGATCGCGCGGTGGAAGTCCTCAGCGAGTTCTTCAAGGACACAGCGTGCAAGGGGCTGGAACGAATCTTGGGGAAGAGCCAGATCGCTCGCAAGGGTGAGGACGCTCGGGTTCGTCCCCGCGTAGACGCGAACAAGATCGTGGACTAACCCTTCCTCGAACGTCACGACAGGTGGAAAATCGGATGAGGCGATGTTCCCGTAGAGCTGGAGGTCCAGTTGGGTCGTGATGGTGTCCACGGCGATGGCGGCGACGAGGCCATGGCCCGGAAGCCCTTCGATCAGGGTTGGTGCCTCGGGCTGTGCTGTTGAAACCTGTTCGAACTGGGCGGCTGCATCGACGTTCTCGCTCATCACGCCCAGCTCAGGTACGATACGGGATAGTGGCCGCGGCTGTTTCCGTCGCGTGAGAGAAACGGGACACGCGTGTTTCCCCAACTGACAGCGACCATACTGTCGAGCAGCGACATATCGCTGCACGTCACCGACGTCACCGGCAGTTCCGGGCGTCGGCCCACGTCTCACCTGTCCCTAGGAATCCATTGACCTTCGTAGCGGTGTGACCCTCGAGATCAGCGCCGTGCGTGTCTCGACCGACGACCTCCGGGGCGCCGCCCGACTCCGCGTGGCCCGCACCCGGGAACGACTCGACGGCGCGTCTCATCGAGACACGTATCCTGTCGAGTGACGATCGCCCTGGAATCTCCGGTTGATCCCCGCACGCGGCTACCCGCTTCACCACGATGTCTTCCAGCCGTGATGACGGTTCGGACAACAGCGACTCCGATCCCCTGGTCTCCTCGCAAAGCTGCGATCGTCAGGTGGTCACCGTTGAGGCAATTGGACTGGTGCCGTCTTCTTGGTGCGGGTGGGACGGGCAATCGGGATTGGACGAGTTCGGTGATCGCCCTGGTCGGAGTCGTTCGCGATCGATGACGGCGCCCCGTCGGGAGTACTCCGATCTCATTCACGGGCGAAGCGTCCGCTCAGCTGTCGCCGTCCCGCTTTCTCACGGACACGTTACCCGCCACTGCACGCCGTGATGTCCCTCGCGGTTGCGGACGCTCCATCGTTTTTGCACAGTCGGCGCACTCGTACGAAATCACCGGGATGCCGTCATCCGTTAGGACGACCTCGTATCGGCCCGGATGCCGCCAACGGTGCCCGTACAGTCGACAACTCCAAACCATGCGAATACTACAACGGGCTCGCATATGACCGTGTCGTCGACCGCCGAACTGGTTGTTTTCAGTACCGGTCGAAGTAACTGTCCTGGATCTTTGCGAACACCGCCATGAGCACAGCAAAGAGGGCCGTGGCAATCCCGATCTGTGCCCAGTGCACGAGACCGAGTGGTTCCACGTCGAACAGCAACTGGCCAGCCGACGTATAGAGGACAATGAGTTGTAACGAAAGGGCGACGAGGACGGCCGTCACGAGCCATCGATTCGAGAACAAGCCGAGCCCGTACCGGAACCGAATCGCCTGAATCCGGACGATTTCCATGACGACGAACCCGGTGAACACCATCGTCTGGGCGAGTTCCCGTCCCGGCTCGTACCCGAGATCCCAGCCACCAACACGTCCGGGGATCAGGTCACCGGTGAAGTTGAGCAGGAACAGCGGAAGGAGACACACCGTCATAAAGATGGCAATCCCCACCACGGACGTGACAATCCGTTTCGTGATCACTCCTTCTCCAGGGGGACGGGGATCCCGGTCCATCACGTCGTCTGCCGCGGGGTCGACCCCCATTGACAACGCCGGGATTCCGTCGGTGACGACGTTGATCCACAGAATCTGAATCGGGGTGATGACGAGGCCCAACCCGGCCATTGCCCCGGTGAAGACCATCGTCACTTCCCCACCGTTTCCCGATAGAAGATAGTTGACGAACTTTCGCACGTTGTCGAAGATCCGCCGTCCCTCGCGAACCGACCGGTGGATCGTCGCGAAGTTATCGTCCAGAAGCACCATATCCGAGGCCTGTTCGGTCACGTCAGTTCCCCGGATCCCCATGGCAACGCCGACATCGGCGTTTTTGACTGCCGGTGCGTCGTTAACGCCGTCTCCCGTCATGGCGACGGTGTGATCGTTCGCCTGGAGTCGCTGGAGGATGCGGCTCTTGTGTTCGGGCGAGGTCCGAGCAAAAATCCGTACCTGCTCGACGAGTTCGGCGAGTTCGTCGTCCGACATCTCGTCCAGTTCCGGACCGACGACAACGTCAGTGCCTGTCAATCCGATCTGATCGGCGACTGCACGGGCCGTGGTCGCGTTGTCTCCGGTAATCATGATGACCTCGATCCCGGCGTCAAGACATCCCGCGATCGCGTCCGGCACCTCGGGGCGAGGCGGATCGAGCATCCCCTGGAGGCCGAGAAAGATCATCCCCTCTTCGAACGATTCCGGGTCGTGGGCGTCGAGATCGACGTCCGTCTGCCGAGCAAACCCCATCACCCGCAACGCATCGCTGGCGAACTCCTCGGTCAGTTGCGCAAGCTCGTCTCGGCGTTCGTCGGTTAGCTCCACGACGTCGTCTCCCTGAAGCTCCCGATCGCACCGATTAAGGACCGTCTCAGGCGCACCTTTCATGTAGGCGATAGTCCCGTCGTCCGGCGAGCGATGAAACGTGGTCATCCGCTTTCTGGCGGACGTAAACTCCTCTTCGTCGACTCGTGGGTACTCTTCCCGGAGCGACTCGTGCTCCAGCCCCCATTTCCGGGCCGCTACGAAGAGGGCGATCTCCGTCGGATCGCCGATGTACCGACGTGCTGCCTCCGGGTCGTCTCCCGATCGCCGGCCGACGTCGACATCGTTACACAGCAGCGAGCACCGAAGCAGCTCCTCGAGTGTACGCTCGTCTGCCGATCCATCGGCGAGCACGAACTCGCCTTCGAGTTCGTATCCGGAACCACTCACGTCATAGCGAGCAGTGGTCGTGGCCACCCGCTGTACGGTCATCTCTTCCTCGGTGAGCGTCCCCGTTTTGTCCGTACAGATCACGTCGACCGATCCAAGGGCTTCGACCACCGGTAATCGGCGGACCAGCGCGTTCTCCGCGGCCATCCGGCGTGCCCCGAGCGCAAGCGAGAGCGTCACGACCGCCGGCAATCCTTCCGGGACGGCGGAGACGGCGATTCCCACGGCTGTCAGGAACACTTGCAGAGGCGGCGTATCACCGATGACGAGCTCGGCGAGCACGATAACGACTACGGCGCCGACGACAGCCGCGGCGATCACTTTCCCCACCCGATCCATCTCGGTTTCGAAAGGTGTCGCGCGCTGCTCGGCCGCCTCGAGGGCCGTCGCGATTCCGCCGATTTCCGTGCCCGAGCCGGTCGCCACAACCACCGCGACACCGGATCCCCGCTCGATGATAGTGTCCTTGTACAGCAGGTTCTGGCGCTCGGCGATTGACGTCTCGGCGGGCACTGGATCCGGAGATTTCGAAACGGGGATGCTCTCGCCGGTAAGGGCGGACTCGTCGACGGCGAGGTTCGTCTCCTCGACGAGACGAGCATCGGCGGGGACGACATCGCCAGAATCCACGAACACGATGTCTCCTGGAACCAGCTGGGTCGTCTCGATCTCCGTCTTCTCGCCGTCGCGTAGTGCGAGCGCGTCTCTCGTCGCCAGCTCCCGGAGGGCCTGAATCGACTGCTCTGCCCGGTAATCCTGCAGGAATCCGAAAATGGTGATGAACACGACGATGGCGAATATAAGACCGGCGTCGAGCGTGTGCCCGACACCTGCCATGACCGCGGCAGCCACCACCAGTATCCAGATCAGTACTGAGCGGTATTGGCGAATGAATATTCGCAGTGGTGAGATGGTTTTCCCTTCCGCGATCTCGTTCGGTCCGTATCGCGCGAACCGCTCCTCCGCCTCGCTCGTGGAAAGCCCGTACGCGTCGGTTTCCAGTTCTTCGAAAACGTCCTCGATCGGATCCGCCTGCCACGATCCCGATCTTTCGGGCCTGGCACTCACCTCGGCGGCCGATTCGGACATACTCCCCGTTCGATCGTCTGATGGAAAACCGCGGCGGGACGCTCCCAACCGCCGGGAATGCCGCGGTCTTCGGGGGGCGGGCCGTCGAGCCCGTTCCCCCAACGAGAACAGGCTTTCTCGGGCGGGGATTACAATCACGCTGGAGGACATGAATAGACCAAGCCATTCCCACCATCCGGGAAGGACCGCGAACTCGCCTCCTGGCCGTCCTCCGGCCGCCATTCCGTTCGAAGATCCTGCAGTTTCCTCGATGAGTCCACTCGTGCCACGAGTGCTCCCAGTCCCGTGAGGGAGCCCCGCGGACGTGGTCGTCGATCCTTATCTGGTTGACACTTGTTTCCGCTGGCCTGTCCCCGGGTGGACGCGCGACTCGCGAACGACTTTCAGATATGTTCTGCGGTGGTGCTCGATGGGTTCGAGTCCTGAGGGACAGTGTGTTCTTCCCGGGCATGCGTCGTCGACCAAGTCGTGTCGAACCGCCAGCCGGCGATCTCTCCGTCAATTCAGTCAATGAAGCTCTGATCTGGTGTAATGGGATGGATTCCGGGGCGTGTTGCTTTGACCGCAGTGCCGGACATGGGCGAACCCAAGACATCCCCCCGTCAACTCGCGAGACCGGACAACGACCGAGTGCCGTCCCGCTCCCTACAGCGAGACACCGGCCGCTATGTGTACGACCCGTCTTCTCGGTTTGTGGGAACTACCCACGTGGCCATGGTAGCCCCGATACGAGTTATGGAAGAAGACTATGAGCAGAGGCGCGCACGACCCAGCCAACGTCCCACGCACGGTCGTGCAGGGGTCCCCCGAGGTAGCGGTCGAGGATAACGAGGCCAGTACCGAAGAGAAAGGCGATCGCCCAGAGGCAGCCAGTTTCGACACGTGTTCGCCGTTCGACGAGCTCGGGTCCGACACGGGCACAGCCGTTACCCTGTACGCCCGCAGCGAGGGACAGTTTCTCCGACGGCGTCGTCAGCTATCGGATGCGCTGATGGGTCTCGCACGATCGGGCACAATCGAGAAGGCCGCGGTACAGGCATGGCCCGCCGCTGTCACCCTCGAACCGACTGGGGACAGCGCGACACACCCGGTGATCGAGCTCTATCGCTCGATCAGGACGTGGGCGAACCGTGCCGCGGTCGACATCGATCGACCCTTCTGCGTCGAGGAGATGGCGTGTCCGGTCACGGAGGAACGATACACGCGGCTTCGGCTGCCGGTGTTTTGTCTCGTGATGGTCGAGGGAAACGGGATCCGCGGGGTCGCCCCCTGTCGTCAGGGGGAAACGGTCGTCACGATCGGGGATGCGATCCGTCGGCTCGAGAACGGACGGTCGATACTCGCGGAGATAGACCGGTGACGCGGACGTCACTCGGTGTGGTGACCCACCGTGGATGGCCGCATCACTGCATCGTGTCCACCCGGATACAACCGACCCACTGCGAAACGGATTTATTGTCGATACGACGTGTTGCTCGAATGGCACGCGGTGAAACTGATCACGGGGGCGGGGCGGGTACGTAATGCTGGAACGGATGTTCACCCCGTCCCGGGTTGCGGTTGTCGGAGCCACCGAACGGCAGGGGTCTGTGGGCGCCGCGGTAACGAGGAATCTTCTCGCGACGTTCGATGGCGACGTGGTGCCAGTCAACCCGAACACGGACGAAATATTCGGCCACGAGGCAGTCGATTCCGTCGGCGACGTTGCCGGTATCGACCTGGTCGTGATCGCGGTCCCGTCGGACGTCGCCCTCGATGTCCTCCGCGAGTGTGGAGCGAACGGTATCTCGAACGTTATCGTGCTCAGTGCAGGCTTCTCGGAGGTGGGTGGACGTGGTGGACAACGGGAACGGACCCTGGTCCATCTCGCGGAGGAACACGGGTTGAACGTGGTTGGTCCCAACAGCCTGGGAATCATGAGTACGACCAGCGGCCTGAATGCCTCGTTCGGTCCGGAGCAGCCGCTCCAGGGTGGGCTTTCCTTCCTCAGCCAGTCCGGGGCCTTTATCACTGCCGTCGTGGACTGGGCCACCGGTCGTGGGATTGGGTTCAAGGATATCGTTTCGTTGGGGAATAAGGCGGTCCTGGACGAATCGGACTTTCTGGACGTCTGGAACCAAGACGGCGGCACGGAGGTGATCGTTGGTTATCTCGAAGGGATCGAGAACGGCCGACGGTTCATCGACACGGCGCGACGGGTGACCCCGGCAACCCCGGTGGTGTTGATGAAGGCGGGTCGGACCGACGCCGGGGCCAGGGCCGCGTCCTCACACACCGGTGCAATGGCCGGCAGCGATCGTGCCCATACAGCCGCACTCCAGCAGGCCGGGGTCCTCCGAGCGACTTCCGTCCAGGGGCTTTTCGACGTCGCCCAGACCCTCGACGGGCAACCGCTGGCCGAGAACGATACGGTCGCCATCGTGACAAATGCGGGTGGACCGGGTGTAATCGCTACGGACGCAGTGGGAGAATCCTCGCTCACGATGGCCAGCTTCATGGCGGAAACCCACCGAACACTCGCCGAGGCGTTACCCGAGGACGCGAACGTCAACAACCCGATCGACGCACTCGGCGATGCCACTGCCGAGCGTTTCGGTGACGCGCTCGGCGCCGTCGTCACGGACGAAAACGTCGGTGCAGCCCTCGTGATCGCGGCTCCCACTGCTGTCTTGGAGTACGAGGAGCTGGCAGAGACCGTTCTCGCCGCGCAGGATCAATCGGAGATACCGGTGTCCGCCTGTCTCATGGGCGGCGAGCGGGTCCAGGGTGCACAGGCCAGCCTGGAGGAGGCGGGAATCCCATGCTGGTTCGATCCCAAGCGGGCGGTTGACGGACTCGACGCGCTCGAGCGGTATCGTCGGATTCATGGCCGCACGTGGGACGACCCGACGTCGTTCGACGTCGACCGCGATCTGGCCGAATCGATCATCGCAGCGGTACGTGACCGCCCGGGGAACCGGCTGGGCGTCGAAGCGATGCAGCTCCTTGAGGCATACGGGATCCCGATCCCCGAGGCAACCATCGTCGATTCGGCAAAGGAGGCCCGCCAAGCGGCAGTCGATATCGGTGGGCCTGTCGCGATGAAGGTCGTGAGCCCCGAAGTGGTGCAGAAGACGGACATCGGTGGCGTCGTCCTCGAGGTGGCGATCGAGGATGTTCAGGACACCTACGACGAGATCATCACCCGAACCAGAAACTACCAGCCGGACGTGACCATCCGCGGCGTACAGGTCCAGGAGATGGTAGACGTCGAAGCAGGTGTCGAGACGATCGTCGGCGTAAACCGTGATCCGCAGTTCGGACCCCTGTTGTTGTTCGGGGCGGGTGGCATCTTCGTGGAGGTGCTCGAGGATACAAGCCTTCGCGTTGCACCAGTTTCCGCCACGGAGGCCGAGTCCATGGTCGACGAGATTCGGACATCCGCGCTACTACATGGGGCTCGTGGCCGGGAACCGATCGCCGTCGACCGCGTCGTCGAAACGATACAGCGCCTCTCACAACTCGCAACCGACCTGCCAGCCGTGCTGGAACTCGACGTTAACCCGCTGGTTGCACTTCCCGATGCCATCCGCGCGCTCGACATCCGACTGACCATCGACCCGGAGTGCCTATGAGACCGCTTCTCATCGCTGCGTTACGGGAAGGGACGGGAAAGACGGCAATCACAGTCGGGCTCGGGCTCCTCGGGATCGACCGTGAGCTGGCCGTCGGATACATGAAACCGAAAGGAACCCGCCTGGAGAGTCGGGTGGGGAAGGTGCAGGACCGCGACCCGGAGCTAGCGCGGGAGCTGTTGGGCATCGATGATGAGTTGCCCGACCTCGAACCGATCGTGTACTCTCCCACGTTCGTCCAGACCGCCGTGCGCGGCGGTGAGGATCCAGATGCCCTCCGATCACGCATCGAGGCGGCCCACGAAGCGCTCGCAGACGAGCGAGACATGATGTTAATCGAAGGGGCCGGCAACCTAGATCTCGGCGGGATCGTCGAACTGACCGATCCCGAGATCGCGGCGCTGTTAGGTGCGGACGTCGTCCTCGTCGCCGAGTTCGATCGCCTGGAAGACCTCGATGTCGTGCTCCGTGGGGCGACGGCGTTCGGTAACCGTCTGGTCGGCATCCTGTTCAACCGGGTTCGTGACCGAGCAGTCGACGTGCTTGAGGCCGACGCAATCCCTTTCCTCGAACGGCGCAACCATCCCGTCCTCGGGGTAATCCCGCACGACCGAGAACTCGCCGGGGTAACGGCCGGAGAGCTGGGCGAACAGCTGGGTGCTCGACGTCTGACCAGTGGTGGCTCGGACGCCTACGTTGAACGATTCCTCGTGGCAGCCACCGGGCCGGACGCGGCGTTTCGACAGTTCCGTCGGACACGGAATGCTGCCGTCGTGACGGGTGGCGATCGGGCGGAAATCCATGCTGCAGCCATCGAGGCCAGCGGAGTTACCTGTCTGGTCGTCACGGGGAGCTTACAACCGCCCCGCGCCGTGCTGGAGCGAGCCGAACGGGAGGGACTGGCCGTCCTCGCGGTCGATACCGACACGTTGGCTGCCGTCCAACGAGCCGAATCGATCGTCAACATGGGTCGGACCCAGGACGCCGCCACGGTCAGGACCATGGCGGAGTACCTCGAGGAAGCGGTGGACGTTGACGCCCTCCTCCACCGGCGGTGAACCCGGAGCTCGGTACAGTTATCGACGCCGACCGTCCCGACCACGGAGACCTTTGGGCTTCCAGGTCTCTGCAGGTATCGCGTGTATACAACCGAAGCAGTTCGGACTCTCTCGTCCCGATGTCTTCGGTGCGTACTGATGTACGTAACAACATCCATGGTCGGGTTTGGGAGTCACGACTTCCAGCCGTTGGGCGGTAATACCGCAGCGCCTACGGTCCGGAGAGCGTTCCTTGTCGCGTCGTTAGGTGATCGGATCGATCGGTTTGTTGTCCTCGTCCGGAACCCGAGCCCAAGGTTCCAACCGCGGTGTGCCGACCAGTCGCTGTCGGTCCTGGAACACGAAATACGAGCGACCAACTGAACATCTACCTCGATTACCAGGCTGACACCTGCCCCGGTACCGTCCATTCTGCGTATGCAATCGACCAGTTGATACTGGGTGTACTACACGGCTACGTCGCTATCGTGGCCGCATTGGTGCTTCCTTCACGCCCCGCTATCCACTCTCCGCTCGAAGTCATCGTCGGTGACGGATGCCGAGCAGAGGACGCATCCCTTGCACAGGAGGGCGGCTCGCATGGCCGGATTCACCTCGAGGACCTCGCCACAGACAGAACAGCAAAACGTGACCAAGACGTGTTCGGACGTCATCGGCAGAAAAATTCCGTAGCGTACCGGTGGCTTGTGAACCGCGAGTGGTTTCCCGTGTGGCCGTCCCGGCTCGTCATTGTTTCTCAGTCTTCCCAGCCGGTCCAGCCTTGATTCGATTGCGATCGTTCCCGACAGTTGAAGACAATCATCAGCAATGACAGCGTTGCTCCATTCCACAGCGCAACGACGGATATGCCCGTCTTTGCTCCGAGTCGATGGACAAGACCCGCTCCTCACGCGCTCGACTGCTCGCTACGCCCCCGCATCCGTTCTGTAAAGTCCCAACCATAGACCCTGGTCGGATCGATGACGATCGATACCTCCACGCGTTCTTCGCTCAGGAGCCGTTGGCCGAGCGGTGTTTCCGTGCTCCCGAGATAGCGAGTAAGGAGCTCTCGGAGCTGCGTTTTATCGGGATCGTCAGTGATTGTTGCGGTCCCGTTCCCTCGCACACCCCGGTACGGGGGATCGTTTGTCGACACTTCGAACGCCACGTGCTCGTCCTTCTCGAGATAGCGAACCACTGCTGCGCTTTTCGCAGTGGCACAATGCAACCGTCCGTCACGATATACGAACCACAACGAGAGCATCCACAGCTCATCCCTGGGCGTTCGGCACGCGACTCGGACAGGAATCGTTGCACGCTCGAGGAACTGTTCGATGTCGGCGAGAGGTATGTCGCCCCGGACGTTCATTGCGAGAATGAGGGCTTCCACCGAGTAAAGAATGGTCCCGAGTGGCTCGTTGCCATGGGGGGACGTAAACACCGAGCTACAGCACTCGCCTGGCAGCTTCTATGCCGTCTGGATTCCCCCCGGAGCCGCATGCCCCATCGAAGACGTGACGGCCCAGTAGCAACGCTCAGCGATGCAGCTGAGGGCGTCCCCCTCGTTCGATGTTCGCACCATAGCAGGCGATACGGTAGCTGGTATCCGCGAGTCGATATTCCTACTCGTTGGGATTCATTCGTGGAACTATCCACCATTGCGGCCAATCACATCAGGATGCAGGGAGCACCTCAGTATGGGAGCGGTTCGAGACGCGATTATCTGTTAACGGCCCTTGCGGTCGTGGCTGTCGGGGCGGCCGGCTGCATTGGCGATGACGACGATGAGGAACCGGTCGACGAACGAACCCCGGAGGAAGTCACGGTCGACTGGGTGTCGCCCGCGGACAACGTAGACGACGAAGCGGATATCGTCGATTGGACTGGTGAAGCATCGATCGTCATCGAACATGGCCACACGGGTGACGAGGGAAACTACATCTCCGAACCCGGTATCGTCCGGATCGATAGTGGGACCGAAGTCACCTGGGAATGGGTGAGTCACGGCCACACGGTGACCGAAGTCATCGATGAAGGTGCGACGATCGAAGATTGGGACGATCACGACGAAGTGGAGGGAGAAGGGTACGAACACACGACGACGTTCGACGAGCCCGGGATCGTTATCTACGAGTGTATCCCACATCGCGCCCAATTCCACCGCGGGGCCATTATCGTCGAGTAACCGGCCCGCGGGTCATCTCGCTGGTAGCAATCAGTGGCTCGATGCGGTGCCAAAATATCCAGTCTGCTCACCGGGCCACAAAACCTCCCGACGGGACAGGATCGAGCCTCGCGGAATCCCCTTACCGCCCGTTCGGACGAGTTCAGGTCGTTTCTTCGATGAGCAGCCTGCTGGTTAACGGGGAGTCAGGCACCGGGAAGGCCTCCACGAACTTGTGGATTCGCTCGCCTGTGTGACCTCGACGCACACGGTCACGTACCGCCATTGAGGTGGCCTTGGTCCGCTCGAGGATTCCGATGTTGCCACGAGCCACTGCGGGGATCATCCGAGGTGGGCTCGGGCGAATCGTTGATCAGTCGCCAAACGTTTTGGACGCACAGTTCACTGACCCTGGTGGGAAGATCGGCCCGATCACGATTGTTCACCGGTCGTGGGTTTCTTCCGATCTTCCCACGGCGTAGGAAGTTCCGATGTGCCCAATCGGCCTGGGAACTGATTCTCACGGGGACCAATGTATCAGACGATCGTGGTGCCGACCGACGGCAGCGATATATCCGCCAAGAGTGCAGAGCACGCCATCGAACTCGCCGAACAGTTCGATGCCGAGATCCACGCCCTGTATGTCCTCGAATCGACACCCGCATTCACCAAGGTCGGGCTATCCGGGCTGGCGGACGAACTCGACGAGGACAGGCGGAACTTCGCTACCCAGGCACTGGAGACCGTAACTCACCTGGCGGACGCGCATGGCGTGGCGGCCGTTTCCGAGATCGTTCGTGGTCGACCTTCCGAGAAGATCGTCGAATACGCCGAGGATGTGAATGCGGAGTTGATCGTGATGGCCGCCCATGGCGGGACCCGGGGAAGCCGCGTGCGGTGGCTTTTGGGGAGCACCACCGATCGAGTCGCCCGGAACGGATCGGTCCCGGTTCTGATCTTCAGATAACTCAGCAAGTACCTCTCATGACACGGGGGTATGGGGTTTCAGCAGGATCGTTGCGTTTGAACGGCTCTTCCGTCCATTGTCCGACCTGACGGATCGGATTTGAAGCGGATTCGATGTCCGCTGGCTCGTGATATCGTGGGTTGCCCAGCCATCATGTAGCTCTACAACAGGAGCGGCGATGTCGAGTACCGAACCATCCTCGCCGAAAGCGCCGAGCGTGACTGACGGAATCGGTCCGGCTTCCCTAGTGGCGCCGTAGGCGTCACAGAAGTCGTCTTTGTCGATATATTGCCTGCTCGCGGTTGGAGACCAACCCGCTTCAGGTACACTCGTTTGGTCTGACAAACGCCCCGGTGGCGATACCGAGTGATCCGGACAGGCACGGAGTTGGCAAACGCCTGCTATCATGTCAACCGATCCAGTGGGGTTGTTAGCGCTCCTGGTTGTTCTCCTCATCCGCAGCGGCGTGCTACCGACGGATATCGGTTTGTCCCACGGGGTACCTCCAGGGTGCAAAACGGACTGCGCCGATGCGGAGGAGGGGACGCTACAAGTCGTACAGGTCCTCGAACTTTCCGGTCACGTACTCGACGAACGGTTCGGCCGTCGGCGGTTCGCCGCTCGCCCGTTCGACCAACTCGGGCGTCTCGTACCGCTCGCCGTGCTGGTGGACGTGTTCCCCCATCCACTCGAGCATCGGTGCGAACTCCCGGTCACGCACTAACCCGTCGACGTCGAGGTCGGCTCGGACCGCGTCGTCGAGTTGGGCGGCAATCATGCTCCCGAAGGTGTACGTTTGGAACCGGGCGAATCCGGAGGTCCAGTGGATGTCCTGGAGGCATCCCTCTCGATCGGTGTCGGGCCGGATGCCCAGGTATTCTTCCATCTTCTGGTTCCACAGTCCCGGGATCTCGTCCGCTTCGATTTGCCCGTTGACGAAGGCTCGATCGATCTCGCACCGGAGGATGATGTGGAGATGATAGGTGAGCTCGTCGGCCTCGACCCGGATGAGGTTGTCCGGACGGACGCGGTTGGCATGTTCGAAAGCAGCCCGGGGCGTGAGGTCGGGAACGTCGAGCGTCTCTGCGACGGTATCAGTAAATACCTCCCAGAATGGCCGGGTCCGACCGATATGGTTCTCCCAGAACCGGGACTGGGACTCGTGGATGCTCCGGCGTGAGTAGCCCAGCGGCGTTCCGTAGGCCTCCTGCGGGAGGCCGAGCTGGTAACTGGCGTGCCCGAACTCGTGGATACTCGCCGTAAGCGCGTCCATCGGGTCGGCCTCGTGGAACCGCGTCGTTACGCGGGCATCGAACTGGTTACCGGCCATAAACGGGTGCGGAGCCGTATCGAGGCGGCCGTGATCGCGGTCGTACCCCAGGAGATCGAGAGCTGCTTCGGAGAGCTCCCGTTGGGCCGCCTCCGGGTAGGATCCCGAGAAAGGCGCTGCGAGGTCCACATCGGCCTCGCGGACCGCGTCAATCAACGGCGGGAGTTCTGTCCGGAGGGTCTCGAACATCCCTTCGATCGTTTCGATCGGCGTGTAGGGGAACGAATCCTCATAGAGCACCTGGTAAGGCGGTTTGTCGGGGTCGATATGTGCTGCCCGTTCCCGGAGCAGCCCTCGGAGCCGTTCGAGCCTCGGTGCAAACGATGCAAAGTCGTCTTCGGCCCTGGCATCCTGCCAAATCTGCTGGTTCTCGGACGTGATCTGGGTGATCTCTTCGACGAGGTCGGCGGGAACCGGGGCGGCCCGCTCGTATCGACGGCGGATCTCGCGGACACACGCCACCTGTTCCGGAGTCAAGTCCGCAGTTCTCAGCGCCTCGAGCCACTCGGCCGTCTCGTCGTCGACGAGCAACTCGTGACGGAGAGCCGACAACGTTGAGAGCTGTCGTGCTCGGGCGGGTGCGCCTCCCAACGGCATCATCACCTGCTGATCCCAACTGAGCACGCCTCCTGCGTCCTCGAGAGCGTTCAACCGGCTGTACCGCTCGAGCAGATTGACGTAGGCATCCGGTGCACCTTCCGTCGTGGGGAGCGAAACCATATGTGACGTGCCAGACAAGCGGTCTTAGGCCCCTCGACTTGCTTTGCGGGATACACCGTCCGTGGGGGCTCGTTCCCAACGGTGAGTCATACGTTCCTGGACAGGCTGGGCGTCACCCCGACGGGATGATTGTGGTGACAGGATCGTTATTACAGGTAACTCTCACTGGGCGCGGAATGCTTGGGAGTAGAGCGTCGAGCCAGCAGTTCGCAGCTCGAACCTGATCGTGGCCCCTTCGACTGACCCGTACTCGTACCGCGGGCCGGTCATCACCGTCTCGCCATCGCACACCCAGCTAATCGAATCATAACCCTCGGCGTCGACTCGAATCACTTCTCGGGATTCGTCGACGCTAATCTCGTGAATCCTTGGAAGCGGGTCCGAGCGTTCACCGACGAGCATCCGCCCGGCCTGCAACGCCTCGTAGATCGCCGGAGCGGTGAGCTCCGGGGCAAAAATCAGGTTGAACATCACGTCGTCGTCGAGGCCTGCACGGTGTGCATCGTCGTTTGCAAAGAGGACGACATCTTCAGCGGGCCCAAGTTTCTCAAGGAGCTCCTCGTACAATTTCAGCGCCATGGCAGGATCTTTCGCCTGCATTTCGACACCACAATTGTGCTGAAACGACGCAAGGTGCTCGGCGTACACTTCCACCCCTCGTTCGAACGAATCGTCGAAGTGATCGTCCCAGCGCCCGCCGGGGAGGTAATCCATCGGATGGGCCCAAAAGGACAGGCCGTCTCGCGCGGCGATGAACTCTAGTCGTTCTTCGCGAGCTCGTTCGGCATTCAAGTAGCCACAATCGTTGAACAGACTCACCAGCTCGGGCGAGGGCTTGATTTCGTTGCCCCTGATCGCCAAGACGCCATTCCCGAGATCATCGTAGCGAGCAGCCGTCTCCATTCCCTCTTGGCTCCAGGTTCTGCTGGGCGTTGTGTCGAGCCAATCCGACCAGGGCCAGGTCGGCTCGCTGGTCGGCTCGATCTCCGGCTCTCCCTCCCGGGTTTTGTGGTAGCTGTCGTGGTCAGTAAGCGCCAACACGTCGTATCCCGCATCCACGTAGCACTCGATCATCTCGTCGGGCATCGCTCGACCGTCGCTCATCATCGTATGACAGTGCAGATTCGCCACGTACTGGTCCACTGTTTCCCAGTGGATGCCCTCGTATGGGTGCCGCACGTTCGATGCCATGGGATTTATCGGTCCCGGCTTCCCGAAGCGTGCCCGTATCTCTATCGATTCGACGAATCGGGCGTCCTCGCGACAAGCACACCCGGGTTCGCAGAAGCGCATTGTCGACCACAGTGGGGAGATCCGACGAGCGAGTTTCTCGTCCTCCTGAAACCAACTCATCGAAATGCTGCAATCCGATGAGTCCGACCCGAACGAAGGGAGACCCACGCGTCCACATACGGCGTTGAGTGCCTCTACATTCGCACAAATAGGGGATTGCAGCTAATCCAGCTGGTCGGTGGGGGACTCCACTGTTTTGTTATTCTCTTCCTCGGTGAAGATCATTCACGCGTGAGCCACAGGGAATTTTTAAGACTATCGGCTGTGTCACCAGCTTCGCAAGGTGACGCGGGTGGAACGTGGTCACTGTTGCTCGATTTTGGGTCTGAGCCCGAGCAATGCTGGTTGCACTGGGATATGAGATATCAAATCGGGCGGTTGGATCAATGACTTGCTTTTGGCCATCGCTGGAGGTTGCGGCGTTCTCCGAGCGGTTACTCCAACGCCCTACATCCTATTGGGCCATTCCGACATGGGCCCCGGGTAAATTATCAGGTGAATAAACAACCGGTCGTCCAGTCGTCTGTCAATAGAGCGGGTGTCTTTATCGGATTATGGGTATCCATCGACCCTCAACACGGCAGATACCGACACAGGCGAAAATATGGGAACAATAGCATGAACGAATTTATGCATTTTATCTGATTGTATCTGTCCAGTCGGTGGCCAATGTACGCTTTGTTCAGCGGTTAACGTTCAATATTGAGCTAGTATTCAGGATGAAACGATATTACGTGCTTAAATCCTACCTACATATCTTCCTAGATGTGTCTTATGTTGATACTTATGTTTATA
>SKQO01000129.1 GCA_007118975.1 Halobacteriales archaeon
GGTCGGCCTCGACGTTTCCCCGGGTGCGCTCTCGGTGGCAAAAGCCCGTGGTCTGGAGCACACACTTCAGCGTGACGTCGCCGATCTCGGGACGTACGACGGCGACCCATTCGAGACGGTGTGTATGCTCGGGAACAACTTCGGGCTCGTCGGAACGCAGAAGCAGGCCCCCGCAGTACTCGAAGCGCTTGCGAATATCACACGGGAAGGTGGCCGCCTGCTCGCCCAGAGCCTCGATCCCTACCGGACTGAGGATCCGGCCCATTGCTCCTATCACGAACGCAATCAGGATCGCGGTCGCTTTCCCGGGGCGATCCGGATGGGCATATGGTACAAACTCGCCCAGTCCGACTGGTTCGCTTACTTGCTCGCCTCGCCCGATGAGATGGAGGATCTCGCGGCCAGGGCCGGCTGGCAACTCGATCGGACACTCGAGAGCGAGGTGAGCCCCCAGTACGTGGGCGTCCTCGAACGGGCGGTCGACTGAGCTCGGACGTTGCTGGCAGTACGGCTTTGCCTCGTGCGGTCGTAGGGGCCGGGGAGGCGATCACCAACGCATGCACCGGGGTCTCGCCGCTACCGTCGCCCTGATGCTCGTGTTACTGATCAGCGGGAGCGTCTGGAACGTCAGCACACGCGCGCTCGGTGCGGGCCTGGCAGTACTGGCGATCATCGGCGGTTGGGCGTGGTTGCAGGCAAGCGAGGAATCCGACAGCGACGGACAGGTCTGGGACGCGATCCCCGGCTGGCAGTACGATGGTCGACACGTGGAATCCGGCGGGATAACCCGTGGCGAGCAGGAGGATGCTATCGAGTCGGTTCAAGAGAAAGCGGCGAGCATGGAAGCCGCCGGGGAGCAGGCCGAGCAGAAGGACGGTTGAGCGTTGCGTTCTCACGGTTGCATCCCGCCCGTTGTTTCGTCGACGAGCTAGCTTCTTCATTCCCACTCGAACAAGACGCCGAGTGCCTGGGTGCGGTCCTCCAGAAGCATCTCATACGCGTCGGGGGCATCCGACCAGTCATACCGGTGGCTGATCAGCTCCGCGACGCTCACGTCGCCGCTCTCGAGGAGCCGAAAGAACAGCTCGGCGTGTCGTTCCTGGGTCCAGGGCGTCGCACTCGATTCGACAGGCGGATGGGTCCGGTTGTGTGCGCCAATAATTTGGTGACCCGGCGAGTGACAGTGCTGGAGGAAATCAAACTCCACGCTTCCGCGAGGGCTTCCGAGCACCACGAATCGTCCCTGATCGCCCAGCACGTCGAACTCGCTCGGTATCACGTCGGCACGCCCGGTCAGCTCGAAGACGACATCCGCGAGTTCGCCATCGCAGTGGTCCCTGAACGAGTCGAGGTAGTTATCCGTGGGATCGAGCGCGGCGATTCGAGGCTCGTCCGGTAGGTAGGCCCGTCGGTCATCGGCTGGGTCGAGCCCAACCACCGGCGTCGCCCCCGCAAAGTGGGCCAGCCGCACGGCGTGTTGGCCGAGGAGCCCGAGGCCGAACACCGCGACCACGTCACCCCACGTCACCGCCCCCTTGCGGATCCCGTTCATGACGATCTCCGCGATGGTGAAAAAGGCCGCTTCGTCGGGATCGATCGTCTCCGGCACGACCCGGTAGGTCCCGAACTGACTCGTCCCCGGGGCGGGTTTCGAAGCAGTCGTGAATGTGGCGTGCGAGCCGTACGAGGCAACTCGTTTGCCGACGAGGTCCTCCTCCATTTGCTCTCCCGCTTCGATCACCCGACCGATGTTGCAGTACCCCGGATAGAACGGATAGTCCGGTTCATATTCTTCGCTCGTGACGTATTCTTCGTCGATACCGGTGAGGTTCGCCATTTCCGTCCCCGTGCTGATGAGGGAGCGTTCCGTCTCGATCAGGACCTCCTCGGCGCCCGGCTCCGGCCGCGGACGCTCCTCGATGACCACTTGCTCCTCGCCGGGGAAGACGACGGCTTCGTTCTCGCTCATGTGCTCGCGTGAGCGTTCCACGGGCCGGTGAATGAATGTTGGCGAATCGCCGGGTCGAACGTCACTTCCGTGGTACACCGGTCATTGTTGTCTCAGGGGTCCCACTGCCATCCCTCTTCTCGGGAGCACATTTTCGTTTTCGTTCGCAATAGACGTAATATGCGCCACGTTCTGCGCCACTCGGTTCCACAAAACGTGTCGAGAGTTCAGCCGGTCCAGCGGGGAGGTCCAGTTCGAACACGACCGACACGGCCCCATCCGGTACCGGTTTCGACCGCTTGATTTTTCCAATTCTGAGCCGGGCCGCTGCCGGGTCGATGGTGTAACCCTCCCCCGACCATCCGTCCTCGACACCGTATCGCATCGTTTCGAACCCATCTGGAATGCTGTCAATTGCGGTATCGCATTCTTTCGGCCAGCGACGCAGTTCTATCTCGTACGTTCCAGCGACATCGAATTCGACCGTCCAGTAACCATTGTCCTCAATCCCGGAAAGGACGGTGACCTGGTTCCAGGGTGTTCTGCCGCTTCCGTGCCAATCGTGGGCTGTCAATGTCGAGGGATTTTCCGCGTCGTTTCCCAGTACAATGCGACAATACTGGTCGAACCGCGTCGAGACCGATTCCCACCACCCCTCGTAGTGATCGCGAAGGGCCGCGACGACAGCTGGTTGCGATCCCGAGATGTCATTCGTTTGGCCCCGATCCTCCCGGATGTCATAGAGCTCTTCTCCATCGACGAGTCGCCACCGTTCCGTCATGACCGCACAACGTCGCCACTTTTGCGGTCGATCGACTCGTTGGGTGTCTACTACCATCCATCGATCGGGCCATGCAACTGCTTCATCGAACAACAATGGACGCAAACTATCCCCGTCGAGTTCCGCGTCAGGACGTTCGAGTCCGCAAAGGTCGACCAGCGTCGGGAGGATATCGTAGTGGCGTGTCAGGGGCGTGACCGTTATGTCCTCGATTACTTCCGGCCAATGGATGAACGATTGGACGCGGTGACCGCCGTCGTATTGTGATCCTTTTCCGCCCCGCATCCCCGCGTTGAAATGGTTCACGTCACCCGCAGTCCCGTTGTCGCCCATGAACATGATGATAGTATCACCGGCGATCTCGAGCGCGTCGAGTCGTTCCCGGAGGCGGCCGAGATTGTCGTCGATGTTCGTCACCATCCCGAAGAAACGAGCTAGCCGCTCGGGGACGTCCCCGGCGTACTGTTCGAGATATTCTGCGGGTACCTGGGTGGGTGCATGCGGCGCGTTGGTCGGTAGGTAGCAAAAGAACGGCTCGTCTGCGATCACACACGATTCGATGAATGCGATCGCCTCGTCAAACCAGACGTCCGTGCAGTACCCGTCCGCCGGTTCAGGTACTTCTCCGTCGCGAAAGTAGGTGTCGTCGAAGTAGTCGTTTCCCCAGTAGTCGGGTGTCTGCGCGACACCGCCGCCGCCGTGGATCAACCCTGTATCGAATCCCCGATCTTGCGGTCGATACGGGTAATTGTCCCCAAGGTGCCACTTACCAAAAATTCCGGACCGATAGCCGGCGCGACGAAACACCTCGGCGAGCGTCGTCTCCGCCCGGTGCAGTAATGACCGCCCGTTGATGGTGTGCCACACGCCTGTCCTGAGCTTGTGACGACCGGTCAGTAACGACGCCCGTGTCGGTGCACACGTCGTACTGACGTGAAAGTTTTCGAGCCGGGCAGCTTCCTCGTGGAGGCGATCCATGTGGGGAGTCCGGACGGTCGGGTTGCCGTGGCAGGACAAATCGCCGTATCCTTGATCATCAGTCAGAAGCAGGACGACGTTTGGGGATTCGGTCGGGGGCGGGCACATCGATACGTTCGGACTGACGGTGGCGACTGGTATGTGCATTTCTCCCATGTTACAATCATCGAGTGTTCGATCCTCTTTCGTCGGCATCGAGTCCGAGCTACCCTCTGATGATGTCACCAAACTAAGTTGTAACAGGCACGCATATCTTGGTGAATGGCCCCGCCGTTTTCCGGCTCACCCGGGCGATCCGTTTTCGCTAACTGGACTCGGGATAGCCGAAGAATGCCAGTGAAGGCCTTCAATACTTGGAACTTCCTACCCCTGCCACCACCTATTTATTGTGGGCCGAATATGCTGAAGAAATGTCATCGACGACTCATGGTGGATCGAGACACGCACCGAACATCCTCTGGATCACGCTGGAGGATTCGAGTCCCAGGCTCGGGTGTTACGGGGACGATCTTGCGAACACGCCAGCGATCGATGAGTTGGCGGAAACCGGTCGGCTGTTCCCGAACGCATTTTCCACGTCTCCGGTGTGTGCGCCGAGTCGGTCCGCTGCGTTCACCGGTTGTTACCAGACCGCGATCGGCACGCATCATCACCGAACGTCTGAATCCGGATGCCGACTCTCGGAGGCCGGAAAGGCCGGGTTCTCCCCCTACGAGGCTGTCCCGCCGCATTACGTTCGCCTGGTCGCCGAGTACCTTCGCGCGGCAGGATATTTCTGCACGCTCCAGGGATCGACCGACTTCCAGCACGCCACCCCGAAATCGGCATTTCACGGCTGGGATGGAAGGGAGGGAAGTCCCGATCACTGGCGCGAACGGGACCCGGATCAACCGTTCTTCGCGGTGTTCAATCCGACCTGGAGCCACGAAAGCGGCATGTTCGAGGAAGGAGATGAACCTCCGCCGCAAACAGCTCTCGACGCAGTCGAGGTCCCACCGTACCTTCCGGACACGGAGACGGTGCGCCGGAGTATCGCTCGACAGTACGACAACCTCGCCCGCGACGACGAGCGCGTCGCGGAACTTCTCGGTGAACTCGAGGAAGCGGGCATCGAGGACGAAACCATCGTCGTGTTGTGGAGCGATCATGGCGAGGGACTGCCCCGCTGTAAACGGTGGCCGTACGATTCGGGCACCCACGTTCCCCTTATCGTACGGGGGCCTGGCATCGAGCAAGGGGTTGACGACCGCCTGGCGAGTCTCGTCGACCTGACGCCGACGACCCTTTCGCTTGCCGGGGTATCGATACCGGCTCACATGGACGGCCGCCCGTTACTCGGTGAACGAGCCGAGCAGGCGACCGATCGAACCTACGTCTACGCTGCTCGCGATCGCCACGACGAACTTCGGGATACCGTCCGATCGGTCCGTGATGAACGCTATCGATACGTTCGGAACTATCACGTGAATCGGCCATATCGGCTGCAGAACGGCTATCGGAACCGCCACCCGGCCATGCAAGAGATCAATCGGCTCGCCGCTGCAGATGAGCTCGATGGGCCGCGAACGATCTGGACCCGCCATCGACGGCCACCGGAAGAACTCTACGATCTCGAGGCGGATCCACACGAGGTCGAGAACCTCGCGGACGATCCGTCGCACGAGGACACGTTGGCTCGATTACGAGGAGCGCTCGACGACTGGATCGAGGAAACAGGCGACAGAGGATTGGAGAACGAGCCCTCGATGATTGCGGAGATGCGGCAGGGTAGTGAACAGCCGCGAACTGTCCCCCCGGACTTCGTGCCGAACGTCGACGGAAACCGTGGACTCGACATCGTCGACGGTACCTGTTCTGCTGATCACCCCATCGAAGTTACTTCCCCAGCCGAGCTATCCTTTATCTGCGGGACCGAAGGCGCATCGATTCGATACCGATTGGGTGACGAAGAGCGATGGTCCCTGTACACTGGTCCGATCGCGCTGGAAACAGGGACGACGACGGTTACGGCGATCGCGAATCGGTACGGGTACGCAGACAGTGAACAGGTTTCCGCCACCTTCGAGGTTGTCCCGAACGGGTAGCGTCCATTTCAGCAGGCGCCGGTGGACTCACATACGCTGCGACTGCATACGGCAAGGCTTTGTCTCCGTCTGCAAGCTCTCGGCCCGTAGCACCGTTCGTTCGCGCCCCACGGGTCTCACCCTTACCACGGATACGTTCGGAGCACTTCGCAATGCTCTGGTGGCACCGGCACGTCGCCAGATAACAGCGGATCGTCGGTCGATTCCATCCATGCATCGACCCGGCCTCGCAGATCCGCGGCGATCTCCTCGTAGGCCGGATCGTCGATACGGTTCTCCTGTTCGTACGGGTCGGTGGACAGGTCGTATAACTCCTCTTTCGGCCGTGCCTCCCCGTAATAGTTCTCGTACAACGCTCGTCCGTCCGGGCCCATGAGGATGTCGAGCGGGAGGTACACGAGTGGTTGATCGTCAAAGGTTCGCAGATACTTGTGCTCGCTCGTTCGGATCCCCCTGATTGGATTGTACTTGTCGTGATAGGTGATTTCCAGGAAGACGTGATCGCGTTCGTCGTAGGAACCGCCGGTGAGCAACGGGAGAAACGAACGACCGGTGACACCCGGTGGAACGTCGATGTCCAGAAACGATAGCAACGTCGGGAGCAGGTCCACATTGCTGAGGAGTTCATCGCGGACAGCTCCTTCCGGAAACACACCCGGATACCGCATCAGGAGTGCCGTCTCAACCCCAGGATCGTAGCACATCCCTTTCGCCCGCGGCATGGCAAGTCCGTGGTCGGTCGTAAAAATCACGATCGTCTCCTCGGCGAGTCCAGTCTCATCGAGGGTCGTCATGATCCTGTCGACGGCGTCGTCCACAGCACGGATCATCCCGTAGATCCCCGCAATCTGCTCGCGGACGACGGGAACATCCGGGAGATACGGCGGCGTCTCCACCTGGTTCGGGCTAGGAGAGTCGTATCCCGGGACGTCAAAGCGACGACCCTGCCGATGTGGTTCCCCGATCCCGACGGAGGCGTAAAACGGTCGGGATTCGGCTGTCCGCTGATCGAGGAACGTCTCGATAGCGGGCGCAACGTCCGCGGCACGCGACGACTCGCAGCCAACTGCGTCGTATCCGACCGTCTCGGCGTCATCACCGAGATGCTGGATGCCGAACGTCGTCGTGTCGTAGCCGGCGTCACCGAGCAGCTGGGGAAGCGTTGGAACGTCGTCATGGATCTCCCAGCCGAGCCAGTAATGGCCCATGAGCCCATTCTCGTGGGGATGGCGGCCGGTGTTGATGCTCGATCGGCTGGGCCCGCATTGTGGCGCCGTGCAGTAGTATTCGTCGAACCGAACACCCTCTTCGGCCAGGGCAGCGATAGACGGTGTCTCGATGTCGCGACCATAACAGCTCAGGTGGCGGCCGAGATCGTGACAGTGGATCAGGAGGACGTTGGGGGTCGTTGTGCTCATGACGCCCCGCACCAAACGGGGGAACTTGTAGGTTGCCCCGGTCGTCGGTAATCTACGACGGTAGGACCCGGAAAGCCCGGCCACTAAGAGGTGAGGTCCCTCTGATGAAACGGGGTCGAAGCCGGCCAACCGTGCGCAGCGGACGATACGTGCTCCCGGACGTTCGGGAACTTGTCTCACCCAACGGGCGCATCGCGGATGGCGACCAGTTCCTCATGCAGATCGGCGACGCGTTTTTCTTCCTTAGCAGCGATATCTCGGGACTCGCTGTTTGCGACCTCGAACAGAATCGGTGCTCGCTCGGCTTGTCGCCGAAGGGCAACCGCCGGTGGAACCGACATAGGCGGATAGCTGGCCCCGTGGCGATGCTCCGGCTCGTAGCCTTCGATCAGTTTGTACTGGCCATCGTACACTAGTCGCCACGACGCGAGGCCTGTGTAAACGACATCTCTCGGCGGGGTCCCGCCGCGGAAGCACTCACGCATGGAACGGCTGTCCACGTGGCTCGCTTCGAGCCCTGCATAGTCGAGAAACGTCGCGTGGAGGTCCAGAATCGTGACAGGATCGTCGACGACACGCTGTGCTGGCACTTTCGGCCCAGCCACAACGAGCGGTACGCCGATGGATGGCTGGTGTGGGGCAAGTTTCTGCCAGAGGCCGTGATCGCCCAGCATTTCGCCATGATCGCTCGCGAACACCACGATCGTGTTCTCGCGTTCGCCGCGTGCCGAGAGTCGATCGAGCAATCGACCCACACACCGATCGATGTGTTCGACCATCGCGGCGTAGTTGCGTCGCACTTCTTGGTGGACAGCGGACGAGACGTCGAGATTCGACTCGACCGGTGAGGGGAACGCGACCGGCGGGTCACGGTACCATTCGTACATCTCCTCGGTGACGTCCCACGGGTGGTGAGGATTCTGGAAGTTTACTTCGAGAAACCACGGTTCGTCCTCGGGAGCGTTTCCGAGCAGATGTTCTGCATTTCCGGTGATCCACTCGTCGTAGTACGCGTCCTGTGGGAGCGGTGTCGGGAAGGTTGCAGTCCAGTCGGGATCCTCGGATGGAGCGGCATCGCCAAATGACGATCGGCGACGATAATCCTCGAGGTGCGTCTCGAGATGACCTTCCTCGGCGAGGTACGCTGTATACGGATCCTGCGGTTCGTGTTCCGGATCTGCGAGCACACGCAGAATGGTATTGTTTTTTGCCGCGTTGAACACCCCGGCTGAATATCCCCACCGCTCGAGCCCACTGTCTCCAGTCAGGTCGAGCGGGAACTGGCTTGCGAGATCAAACTTGCCGCATCCCATCACGTGATAGCCGGCGTCGTCCCGAAGTCGCTGATAGTAGGTCGGTCGATCGAGCGGATAATCGACATCATTGCCCGGAACGCCACACCGGTCGTATTCCATGCCTGACGCCAGGCTTGCCCGGCACGGATTGCACACCGGCGATGGACAGATGGCCTCCGTAAACCAGGTGCCACGGTTCGCAAGCCGTTCTAGGTTCGGTGTCCGGACGGGAACGTCCGGATTCATCCCGGTCCAGTCGGGCCGCTGTTGATCGGTCAGGAGAAAGAGAATGTTCGGCTTCGATGCCGCCGGGTCGCTCATGCTTCGCGATACCGGTGGGCGATTGTAACACTACGTAAAGCGGTGTGGGTGATCCGGATCTCGGGCTCTCATCCCGCTGTCGGGCGTGTCCGGCTATGCGGCCGATTCGCTGTCCGAGCACCGATCCACCTGCTCGTCGTTGGATGAGCGTGATTACCGTGGCTGGCTAGCGCGCTCCCTACTCGGTCAACCACACTGGCGACGACCAGGCGTACTGGCCGTCTACCTGTGAAACTCTCGCGTAATAGTAAGCCCTCCCTTGGCCGGTTGGCCGGCGGGGAAGCTCCGTAAACCGGGCCGTAACCGCACATTCTTCACGAGCGTGAATCGCGTGGACCTTGCACTTCGGCGAGTTGTGGTAGAAGAGGTCACGGTTGACGACGTCATCCGGTGAGACGGCAAGAGATTCCTCGACGCGACGGTGCGCTTCCGCATCGAACACGCTAAGATGAGTTGCGCCACGAAGCTTAGCGACTGGGACCCGAACCTGATCGCGGCCTTGCTCGTCGAACTCGATGACGAGTTCGGCGTTTCTATCCGCTTCAAAGTCGATCACGATACCCTCTCTGTCGCTGTGGGTGCCCATCCCGGAGCGGTCGGTGGCGAGGTTGAAGCGCCACTCGTCTCCATCCTGGTGGATTCGGCTTCCGAGCCCACGGAACCGTGGCTGTACATCGTTAATCTGACCACCGTCGATAGACATCGTCCCTTGCCATTCGACGATCGTTTCGTCGAAGTCGCCGTATTCCGGTGATGGACCCCATCCGAACTCGATCACCGTCGTATAGCGGCCCGGTGGCGCGGGTGTGTTGGCGTATCGATCCTGGTGGCTGTACGTGTCCACCGGCCGTCCGTCGTGAATGATCTCGATTCGGTCGATCCGTCGCTGTGCCTCCACCTGAACGGTTGCCGTCGGGGAGGAATCCGAATCTTCGACCAGCGCGCCCATTGGATGACCGTTCACGTCCAACCACACCACGATCCGATCACCGGTGACGCCGAAACAGCGGCGTGTCTCCAGTGCCTCGCGGACTCCTGCTCGACTCAGCTCCTTCGCCCACATTCCTGCGATTCCCCGACCCCAAGTACCGGGTAGCCCATACCCATCGTTCGAGGCAATCACCCCGACACGAAGGCCCCGGTCGAGGGCGTCGAGATACGTCCCGCCGGAGGTCCGCGGGGCCATACTGGTGTTACTCAACAACGAGAACGGCGCGTCGACGCCCTCGCTCGACCCGTGCCCGGAGAAGATTTCCACGACCGGTGATAGTTCTGGATCGAACAGGTCCCAGTCTTTCCCCCGGTTTGCGACGGCATATCCGGTGTGATGGGGGAGGGCGAGTGCGTCGTGTTCGTCGACATGGTCGTACAGTTCTTCAGCCGTCTCGCACAGCTCGAGGGGGTGTCCCTCCTCGAAGTAGAACACGTTGTGATCCCCCCAGCGGGTACGATCGCCGGTCCACTCGTACCCCGGCAGCGTCACGAACGTGCCTGGTTCGTTGTATCGTTTCGCTGTTCGTTCGATATCGTTCCACCACCCTGCGAATTCATCCCGCCAGCCGACGGTTTCTTCCCGGATTCCGTCGCGCTTGCCCTTCATGAACCAGACGGCGGGATAACAGAGCACGCCGACGAAGTCGAGGTGATGACGCCCAGCCTCGACGAGCTCCTCCATGCCCGGATCTCGTGGTGGTGTGTGGTGTTTGTGGAGGTCACCCCAGAAAGGGTCACAGTCGTCAGGCCCCATTCGATCAGGTGGGGTTTCATGCGATGCCATGCCCCGACAAGGGGCGGGCACTACCAAATAACTATAACCGTCCGAGATGCTATCCAGCTCCTGGGCCCCTGCATTCCATAGCGGCCGAATGTTTGTACGGATGACTGCTACAGTTGGGGTTGTATCATTCGGAGATGCACGAGTGTCATGCGGGCATGGCCGCGTTGTTTCGAACTAATCATGGTCGAAACAGGTCACTCTCGCGAGCACCTACACGACAAAGTTAATGATATATAACATCGTATTCGTAGGGATTTGCTATGAATGATGCAATCGATGATGTCCTTGTGGTCGGAGGCGGCGACGCCGGCTTGCTTGCGGCACTCTGTATTCGTGAATTAAACCCGCACCTCTCCATTCGCATCGTGGATGATTTCAGGGCGAAACGACCGGACGTGGGAAAGAGCACGTTCCAGGCCATCGTGGATATCCTCCATAACTTCTTGCGGATTGATGAGGCCGAGTTTGTCGAGGAAGTTAAACCCATTTGGAAGGCGACAGTCCATTTTAGAGACTGGTGTGATCGCCCACCGTTCCATTTCCCGTTTGACACGCACCGCCTATTTCGTACCCCGCCAAACGCACGTCTTTCCGAGTACCTGTACTACCATTACGACGTGGTGCATCCGGATCCGGACTATCTAACAATCAACGGAGAAATGGCCGAGCAGTCGACCACGCCATTTTATTTCGGCAATAATGGGACACTCAAGCGGTATCCGACGTTCGCCTATCACCTTGATACAGATCGTTTCAACGCGTATCTCAGAAAGATCTGCGAAAGACGAGATATCGAGCTCGTCGATGACAGAATTTCGAAGGTAGACCTCTCCGGGGATAATATTGATAGCATTCACGGGGAGGAGAACGCATACGCTGCAGATCTCTATATCGACTCCTCCGGGTTTGATCGAGTACTCACGGGGAACCTCGATGGAGAATTCATTGATTTCGATCTCCCGCTGGACGCGGCATTCAACACCCGACTAGATCGTCCATTGCGGGAAGTAGAACCGACGACCGTCATTGAAACGGGTGAACACGGATGGTTCTGGCAAATCGATACCTTCGACTACCGAGATGTCGGGTATGTGTACGGGTCCGACTATGTTGATCGATCGGAGGCCAAGGAGGCATTCCTGACAAAACACGAGCTTTCCACCGACGTATCCCTCGGCCATTACGACTTCACTTCAGGCTTTTACGAGGACGCTTGGGTGGGCAATTGCATCCCAATCGGAAACGCCGGTGGATTCATCGAACCACTGCAGTCCACCGGACTAACAGCGAACGCGAAAATTGCGTCGATCCTTTCTATTCTCCTCGCCGCGCACGATCGGCGAAATCACCCCGGCATCCGTAACACCTTCAATGCTCAGGTCCGTGTCATCTGGCAGACGATTTATGATTTCGTCTGTGCCCACTACCGATATGTGTCACCATCCAACAACTTCTGGGCCGATGTCGGCGACGTCACCGGTACCGACCATCTTGACGCAATCGTCGAAGAATACGACCAGAACGGGATAAATCAAGGCGTGACGAGCGTACGTCACGATGACATCGTCTTCAAACTCGCTCACTATTATTACGTGATGCGAAAGATGGGTGCAACCTCGAAAACCTACGAACAATATCCAGTGGCTGTGGGCGAAGATGTTAGAGATCGCATCGATGGCTTCTTTGAAGGCGTTTCCGATGAGGTGCGTAACTACTTAACCCCCGTCGAATTTTACCGGGGTCTCTCCGAGGAAGAGAGGAGAGAAGCGATTACTCGTATTCGGCGAGAAGCACAGTAAGCCTGCAAACATGCGTGCCCACGTTATTGAGAACTGCATGGTCGTCACTCATCTGCAAGTGAGTGTGAGGTTTTCCCAATTTCAGTTGTTGACCGACTCCGGCCCGTGAGCCGCTTCATGGATTGAATGATTGAATGCGGTCTCGGAAAGCTTTGTACCATATCGTCCGGGGAAGTCAGCTACTTTGTGGTACTTGCTGTGATTCTCTTGAGTGAAGTGTTGCCGGGTCATGTCCCGAAGTCTCTGTCTGGCAAGATTGATGAAATAGCAATACTATTCCCTCACTGTCATAAATATCGCGGAAACCTTTATTGTTGGGGGATACCATTCGACAATGGTAGTATGGACAACATCACACATCGCGTCAAAAGGATAAGAGAAAGATGAACAAAAAACGTCCAAACCCAGCAGGAATGGACAGGCGGGCACTACTCACGGGACTCGGTGCGGGTGCGATTACGAGCCTCGCAGGGTGTATCGGTGACGGCGACGACGTCGGAGACGTTGAAATACAGGATACCGATCCAGCCGCCCCTGGCGTTGGGGATGTCGATACAGATGATGTAGAGATCGACGACGATGTCTTGCCCGAAGACGTGTTTATCGAGGACCAAGAATTACGCATCATAACAGGGCAAAATCCGGAGGAAGCCCATTTTATTTGGCTCCCAGGGGGGTCATATGGGGCGTTCGATCAGGCTGGCCGGGTGTATCAGGCGACACACGAGCCGGGTGTTTGGGATCGTTCCTGGCATCAGTCGTTCTGGCCGAACCCAGGTGGAACCCATTTGGGGTATTACGACAGCGTTGAAATAGAAGAAGAGACGATTACCGCGGTTATCCGTGACGACGCGTACTGGAGCGACGGAGAACCGATGGTCGCGAAGGATGCAATCGCGACGTACTCGATGTGGGTATTACCTCCCGACGAGGAATACGGTTGGGATTATCCCCCCGAACTGGCACGGGTCTTCAACGGTGCGATCGGCAGTTTCAGTGTCCCCGATGGGATGGACGGAAAAGTATTCCAGTGGCACATCAACGATCACCCTGGCTGGGAGGATATCGGCGGCTTCCGGGGGATGAACGAAGGCGAAGTCTTGCGCTGGATGGGCGGAACGAATTGGCCGACCGGGGTCAGAGTGGGTGTCGGTTTCCCAGCCCACGTCGACATATGGGAGGATGTCGTGGATCTACGAATCGAGCAGTGGGAGGAGCGCGATCCCGATATCCAACAACGTGTCACGTTCTTGGATGAACACATGGACGAGTCCATGGTGGATCCCTCCCGCGAACCCGGACGTGTCCCCGGGAGCGGCGCCTGGAAACTCGAGGAGATTGTCGGTACCGAGGAGTTCATTCTCGAACAAAACGAGCACTTCCGGCACGCCGATCGAGTGAACTTCGAACGGGTCGTGATCGAATACAGTGAGGATGCTCCCCGCACGGAGGCAGGACTGCAGGTTGGACGATACGATTTTGCCACCATCGAAGCCGGGCCGGAAACCGTCGCCGAACTGCCCGGGCGCTACTCTCAAGTCCTTACCCCGTCCCCCTCCGGGCACGCTTTTGGCGTGGATCACAGGGGGTTGTTTGGCGACGTCGAAGTGCGCCAAGCTGCCATGCATGCACTGGACACTCCTTCAATTGCAGAGAACATCAGTCCGGAATCCGCTATCGGGATCGAAATCCCCGGGTGGGACATCTGGTTCGGTGAGGCCGTCATGGACGAATCGTGGGCGAGGGAGAACCTCATCGACTACTCGCAGGATCTCGATCGCGCAGAGGAATTGATGCAACGTGCGGGATATAGCCGTGGAGGCGATGATCTGTGGGAAAGAGATGGGGATCTCCTACAGACACAGATCGCAACCGCTGACGAGGATCCGCGCAAAGAGTTGACCTTCGAGGGTCAACTCAACGACTTTGGATTCGATCTCAACGTGCAAACGTTCGATGGAGCGACCTTCTCCGAGCGACATCAGGGCTCGGACAGGGTGGAGTTCATCGAGAACCCCGACACGGCGCGAGGCGATTTCGACATCTGGAGTGGCTCGTTTGGCGCCGGACTCAACTGGGAGCTCTGGAGTTTCTGGCGTATGCGTATCGAGAACGTGCGTCAATTGCGCGCCTTCAACATCTTCCCGCACGAGCAGCAAGAGGAGGCCGTCGAAAACCATTTCCTCGCCAGCGGTTGGAGCGAGGCCCAGTATCCCGTCTTCGAGGATTGGACCGTCGAGTTACCGCCAATCGGTGAACCCGACGGCGAGCCAACCGTTGAGTTCAATCCGAGTTACACGGGTATTAAGGTGTTTGCCGGGCACGCCGGGTTCGAGGATCCCCAGCTCGAAAACGACTACTACAACCCACCGCACGACGAACCCCACGAGGAGAACAGCGAGTACTTCTGGCAACAGTTTGCGTGGTTGACCAACTGGTTGCTCCCGACGATCCCGGTTGCCCTGGATCAGAACCAGAACTTCGTTAACACGGAGAACTGGTTGTGGGCAACTGATCACGAAATGTGGAATTACTTGGGCATTGCAGGTACCGAGGCCCATCACATCGCTCAAGCCGAAGTGCAAGGAAATCCTGAATCTCCCAAAGAGGAGGGGACCGTCGTCGAACGGTAACGGCCAGGTTCCCGAACGTCGTAGCTAAGCCATTCAACGATCGAATTCCCTTCTATCAGTAGCGGTCCTCGCCATCTCGGACGACCCCGAAGAAATTCGGTTCGTCAGCTGTTGTCTCCACTTGGCCTCCCTTGAACACGATCTCACACCCGTTCACACGCGGGTCCTCGGCGATCACGTCACACAATGGACTTCCAGGTGCAACTGGTCCGATATACTCCAGCGCGACGATATCGAGGGCCGGTGCAACGTGTCCGCTCGTGTCACCGCCCGCCAGACAGATCCGACCCACGTTTCCGTCGTCTACGATTCCACGCGTGATTTTCCCGAGCTCCGATCCCAGTCGGCTTCCGAGCTCGCTTTCGGCGATATCGAGTCGGGTAGCACGCTGCCGGGTTCGCTCGATTGCGGGGTCGTCAGGCCCTCTGCCAGTATATACCAGGGGACTTTCCCCACCTTCGAGTACGTTTGTAGCCGCCGCTACCACTCGATCCCGCTCGTCGGCCGCGGTTGCCGGTTCCAGCAGCGCAGCCGTCCGAACCCGGATCCCTTCGAAACCATGGTGTAGCGCCCAGTCGATTTGCGCGTCGGTTACCGGCGATACACTTCCCGCGGTAACGAGGATCTGTTCGACGGGTGCCGGTGGGTCCAACGCGGAAAGGTGGTCTACCACTCCCGTCTTCACCCAGTGTCCGACGAGTGCGTAGCCCAAACCGACCGATCCGACAGCAAACATCGGCTGCTCGCGTCGTTGGCTGCAAGTACGCCATATCACCGAGCCAACGGTTCGCTGGTGCTCGTGGTTGATTCCGTCAAAAAGGACCACATCCCGCTCGCGTCGCTCGCGATCATAGGCGGTCCAGATCGAACGGTTGAAAGCGCCATCGACGGTGGTAAGCTCGATACATCCGATAGTTGCGTCCGTTTGTGCGCCAAGATGCTCGGTCAAATCCGCCTCCGTCATCGGCGTCACCGGATGCTGGCGCATGGTTGGATGGCGGTCCAAGCGGTAGGTCGTCCCGTCCACCGTTCCAAACAGATTCCCGAACGCCACGTATCGACCCCGCGGTTCGAGCGATGGCGCGGCAACCACGACCGGAACTGCATCTGTATCGAACACTTCCCTCCCGATGTCGATCGCTCGCCCGATACTCCCAATTTCCGGCGAGGAGTCAAACGTCGAACAGACCTTATAATAACAGAGATCCGGGTCCAACGCACCTAGCTGTGAGAACACATCGGGTAACTGCCCATCCATCTCTTCCGGTGTCATCGTCCGGCTCCGGCCCGCAACGCCCACGACGTCCACGTCCTCGAAATCCGAGAGCGCGTCCTCGTCCGGTGGCTCGAGAAACAGTACCGTCCGGAGTCCGGCTGTGGCGAACGCTTCCAAGACGTCCGTCGAGCCCGTAAAATCGTCCGCGTAATAGGCAACGGTGAGATCGGTCATCTTACCGCCCGCTGCCCACCGGTCCGAAGTGCTCGATCGCCTGTCGAAGTTCCTCGTGATGGTCGGCGTGTTCCTCCAGGGGAATTCCCTCCATTGCCGCCTCCCATCCCTGTCGGAGGTGTTCGACCCCCGCCGTCGGTCCGTCGGGGTGGCCCATAATGCCACCGCCGCAGAGGTACATCAGGTCGGCATTCCCGAGCGCTGCATACGTTTCCGGTGCCTGACCCGCCCACTGTCCGGACGAAAACACCGGCATGATCGTATCGGCCGGATGCTCGACGGGAGTTTGGCACACCTGGGCGGATCTCATCACCGACGCATCCGACTCGCAGAACTTGTTGCGGATTCCATTCACGTGGATGTGATCGACGCCGGCCAGCCGCCAGAACAGCTGGTAGGCGGGGAAATCAAAACCCAGCAGCGGATGTCGCGAGAGGGCACCCCAGCCGTTTCGATGGGCGTGTATCGGGAGCTCCGCGTGGTCCCGAAGCGCGAGTACGCCGGCGATGCCCACGTTGTTGACGCTCACCATCACACAATTTCCGCCTGCATCCGCGACGACGTCGTGAAGCTCGCACATCGTGTCAACGTCGCCGGTGATATTGCAGGCGTACATCGTCCGCTCGCCGGTAGCGTCCTCGTGGCGGTGAATCACATCCATCACGGCTTCGATCCGATCTCGAACTGGCGAGTACGGTGGGTTCGCGATGAGCTCGTCGTCCTTGATGAAATCGACGCCGGCCGTGACCAGTTCGTCGACCAGATCTCCCGTCTCCGCGGGGGAGAGCCCGACGCTCGGTTTGACGATGGTTCCGATGATGGGCCGATCCCAAATGTCGAGCAGTTCCCTGGTCCCGTCAATTCCATACGCTGGGCCGGGACAGGCATCAGCGAGTCCCGCGGGGACCTCGATATCTTTCAGCCGCATGCCGGTAAACTGGCGGAGTTCGAAGAGGTTACCGCCCACCATCGTCCGGAGGTTGGGGAGATCCAAGCCGAGGTTTTCGAGTGGAAAGGAAATTGTCACCACCGCCTGAGTGTATTCGATCGGTCTCTCCTCCTCGGGCGGCGTTGCCCTGGGGAGTGTCGGTTCTCGCGTGGTCCCCAGTTCGACCACGTCGGTCACTCGTGCGGCGTGTCGCTCCTGCAGGGCCTCGGTTTCCCCGGGAACGTCGACGAACGTGCCGGATGATTGTTCGCCCGCCATCGCTTCTGCGGCTTCCCGCAACGGATGGGGCGTCTCGATGTGATAGGTCGCGATGATTTTCTCGTCGGGCATCCGATGTGGTCCCTCGGCTTCGCGATGGGAGGGTACACGTATGAACGTCCCGCCCCAGGGACCGAACAGCTAAACGATTGACGCCGAAATTTCCGCCGATTCGAGATGGTGACGAGCGTCGCACTCCTGGGAGCAGGCGGGAAAGTCGGGCAGCGGATCGTCGATCAGATCGAGGGCGATCCCACCTACCACCTCCGTTGCGTGGAACCCGCCCAGGAGGGCCGGGAGGCCCTCGCGTCGCGTGGGATCGAGTCGTTACCTCGCGGGGCAGCGCTCGACGGTGCGGACGTCGTCATCCTTGCCGTGCCGGACGACGTCATCGGTGACGTTTCCAAAGACGTCGTACCTGCGGTCGACGCGGGGACGGTGTTACTATTACTCGACCCGGCTGCCGCCTATGCGGGTGTCGTCCCGGAACGAGCGGACATCGGTATTGTAATCACGCATCCGTGCCATCCGCGGCTGTTCGATCCCGAACGACCTCCCGCGTATGCCGACGACTGGTTCGGGGGGACCGGCAGGGCAGCCCAGGACATCGTCTGTGCACTCCACGCCGGTTCCGACGCCGCCTATCAACTCGGAGAAGGCGTCGCCCGCGACATCTTTGCGCCAGTTCGGGATGTGTACCGGCTAACGACCGAACAGATGGCGTTACTCGAGCCGACCCTGGCCGAAACGCTCTCCCAGACGCTACTGGAGACCATTCACGAGGGTATGGCGGAAGTGGAAGCGCTTGGGGTGCCCGCCGAGGCAGCGGAAGCGTTTCTGGTGGGTCACCTGCGAATCCAGATGGCAGTCATCTTTGGTCGGACGGATTTCCCCTTCTCGGACGCTGCCCAACAGATGTCGACGGCTGCCCGTGATGATCTCCTCGAGGAGGATTGGAAGGACGTATTGACGCGGGAGTATACCCGGGAGAGCGTCCGGCAGATCGCCGATCCGGACTGACCCGCCCTACAGGGCGTGGTATCCACCGTCGACGAACAAGTGTTCGGCGGTAATGTAGTTCGCGTCCTCGCTTGCGAGAAAGAGTGCAGCACCCGCGATGTCCTCGGGCTGGCCGGCCCGGCCGAGGGGTACCGTTTTCGTCGTTTCCGCGTTTGCCACCCGACGCTCTGTCTCCTCGCCCCCGTCGATCCAAACTGGGTAGCGATAATCCCCGGCGCGACCGCGTTCACCCGTATTTCGTGTTCGGCTAACTCGGCAGCGACCACCCGTGTGATCATGCGGAGAGCTCCCTTGGTGGCGCTATACACCGACTGCCCGGGTTGGGCGTCGATGGCGCTGATCGAGGCGGTGTTGATGATGGTTCCCGAAACGCCGCGATCGATCATGTCTCGGGCGGCTGCCTGACACCCGACAAAGACGCCGCCGACGTTGATGTCCAGGGTCTCTCTGAACGCCTCGAAATCGACATCGACCAGATCTCCCTGGTGATACCGCGCTGCATTGTTAATCATCACGTCGACGCCGCCGAATCCCCGTGCTGCCGCCACGACCGCCGAGACCGCCTTCGGGTCCGACACGTCCGTGTCCACAAAGGTTGCCCGGCCGCCGTTTCGTTCGATCAGTTCGTGCGTTGGCGTCGTATTCGCCCCTCGTGGCTCTTCGCAAATATCCGCGATCAGGACAGTGGCTCCCGCTTCACCGAACCGGGTCGCAATGGCTCGCCCGATGCCCGAGCTCCCGCCAGTAACGATGACAGTCTCGCCCTCGAATTGATAGGAAATCGAACCCATAGTTGGCCGTTCGACCCACCCCATTAATACTGGATTTCTGGGGTGTCACGGATAATCCCAGGTGCTCATCTCACACTACGAGTGATTTTCTGTCATGTCTTCGAATTTTGCCCCTCCCGGACTTCCTCGGTGACGCACGATAGTGGGTCGACGAACAACACATGCCAGGTTCGATATGACCGCGATACCCGGGGGTTATTTGGGTGCGTTCGAACCGGTGGAGGTAATGACGGATTATGCAGTCGGCGTCATCGGTGCAGGTGGTCGCGGCAGGTTACACGCACGGCGATTTGCCAGGATTGACTCGTGTACGGTCCTCGCGTGTGCGGATCTCGAGCTCTCACGGGCGGAACAGCTTGCCGCGGATGTTGATCTCCCCGAAGACGCCGTGTTTACGGATTATCGGGAGATGCTCGAGGAAATCAACATCGATGTTCTCTGTGTCCCGACCCCGCCGGCGGTGAGGGCCGCGATCGTCATCGACTGCGCCCGGCGGGCGGATCTCGATGCAATCCATTGCGAAAAGCCGATGGCCAGCACGTGGGGTGACTGCCGTCGTATGACCCAGGAATGTCGCCGACGCGGCATTCAGCTCACGTTCACCCACCAGCTCCGCTACAGCAACGCCGTCGAGGAGGCAAGCGCTGTCGTCGATAATGGTGTCCTCGGAGAACTCACCCGCGTCGAAATGCGACGAAGCAACCTGCTCGAAGCAGGAATTCATCAGGTCGATCTTTGCAGTCACTTTACAGGCAACGTTCCGGCGTCGTGGGTGATCGGTCAAGTGGACTATCGCGAGCAAGAGACCTATCGCGGTACGAACATCGAAGGCCAGACGCTGGGACACTGGCAATACGATAACGGCATCCACGGGCTGGCGGCGACCGGCCGCGGGAGCGATCTCGTGGAGCCGCACGTCCGGTTAATCGGCGAGGAAGGGACCCTTGATGTCCAGTTCAGTCACGACGACTTCGATGGCACCCGTGTATTACTGCGAACCGGTGGTGAGGAGACCGTGGTGTTCCAGGGGGAGCGAGGACCCGCAATTACACGAACACTCGAAGATGTACTCTGCTGTATCGGCTCCGATGAGGAACCACGCGTGGTCGCAAACAACGTGTTTGTCGCGAACGAGCTCATCTTCGGCGTCTACGAGTCGTCTCGCCGGCATGGAGGAGTCGAGTTTCCGTTGACGGTGGACGACGACCCGCTGCAATCGATGATCGAGACTGGAGAGATTTACGTCGAGTAGGCAGACCACGGGTACACTGGATCGCGTCGTCCGTTCGCGGCTCGATCGGTCGGATACGGGTGGAAGCGATCCCGATTGTTGTCATTCTTCGAGGGGTGGGAGACTGATTGGGTTAATCTGGGATCTGTGGGTGCGGGAAAAGCGACGTATGGGAAGGTCGAGTACCATCATGAATTGGGTCGGGTACGCCGCTTCAGCCCCGTTCCAGTGCGATAGGCGTGATCTCTATCGAATCGGACCCGGAAGGTTTCACCCCTGGCTCGTACGACGTGCGAACTCCCAGGCGTGATTGATCGCGAGCCAGCCGGGTAACCCGAACATCGAGGCGAGGGTCACCGCACCGCCTTTCATACGATCACTAAGCCCCCTGGCATGGTACGTTGATTTGGAAAAACACCAGATCGCCCGCAGCGCCCAGGTGCGTTGCTTGAGCCAGTATTTGCCTTCCCGCCGATACCAGGTGGCGAGGAGTTCGTGTTTGATTTCTGGGTATTGGTCGTAGAGATCGCCTCGGTGTTCGACGTTCTGTCTTACCTTTTGGAACGTTCGCGGTTCGGTCCAGAGGGCGTTGGTCGTTTGGGAATACACTGCGAGACACTCGTCTACATACTCGAACTGCGCTCGTATGGCGAGCTCGATTTTGAGGTCGGTGTCGCCGAGTTCGATGTCGAGATCGTCGTCGGGTGCCATCCCCGCCAGCGGGAGACAATCCAAAAGCACGTCCCGTCGTATCAACATCGATCCCGTCCACAGCGGGAACGTCTCGAATCGTAGCGCGGGCTTTAAGATGTTGCCAGCGACCGTTGATTTCGGGAAACACGGCCCGTCCTCGCCGCGAATGACGCCGCAATAAGAGACGCCGATATCGGGGTTTGCATCGAGGATGGCCGCGGTTTTCGCGAGTTTGCCCTCGAAGAGATAATCATCGTCATCGAGTAACTGGATGTACTCACCCGAGGACGCCTCGATCCCGGTGGTATTCGCTGCCGCCCACCCCCGGTTCTCTTCGTGATATATCGGTGTGACGTCCGGGAATCGCTCGAGGACCGGCCGTGCGTGTGCCTCGCCGGAATCGTCCACGACGATAAGTTCGACCGGATCGTAGCTCTGGTTCTGGACGCTCGTAATCGCCCGTGCCAGCAAGGTGTTGCGATAGTGAGTGGGAATGATTACGGAGATCCGCGCGGCCATGACCTTGCGATCTGGTGACAAACGTAATGGTTAGCCAGTCGCTGATAAGGAGCAGGGGGTCTCCTGGTTGTTTTCGCCTCCGGATACATCAGACGACGTGGAATCAATCCACCTTGTGATCGTCAGGCCGAGATTTCAATCTATCATTGTAAACAGCAGGCAACCCATACTTCCAGGGAGTAAGCGGGATAGAATCGCGTGATTCCTGTCATTGCTATATTGGTGGCTTGTCCACGCAACGCCCCTCAGTACTCGGAACCAATCGGTGACCGTCCGATTCTTACATCGTCGGTCGCGACGGTGACTACTGGATGGACCGAGGTACGAAACGCCGAGTTTGCCGAAACCGAATCGGCACTCGTCGGGCAAAAACAATCTCGAGGGATGAACGAAGTAGCGGCGAGGAATACCCGGGACGTGGCACTCCCAGCAGTCCCACCCGCGTAGTGCACGGGCATCCCTCCAGATTCTCACAGGCTGAATGCTTGGCGGGATTGCAAGACTGGCATTTCAAACGCTGAGCAAACCGGGTTTTTGCGATGTACGCGAATCTTCGATTCGCTGGCCTCAAGATTCCTCCCGAATCCACGCGCGGGACGGTGGCAATCACGTGGTGTGACTGATGTGCCTGCGGCGGGATACATTCGTGGAAAGTCTCCCTTCCGTAGCGAGTTCCCCAGGTATGATCTCTCGATACCTGTTCCTGTAGCAATGCAGTATTTTCCAAGCGGTGACTTACCCGAAGTATGAGCAGTCAGTCCCTGCCCCGGTGGGTGTGCGTACCTCCCGATCGACGATCTCTGCTTCGTGTTTCGGGTTGGAGAGGTTTGCCTGGATCAATCCTTCGCCGAGGTAATCGTGCAGGTGGGCGGCTTCGCCGAAGTATTCCCATTTCGTCTCGACATCTTTACCCCAGTCCGTCAAGACGCGGGGCCACAACCAGTTTTCCGTGTTCAGGAAATGCTGGGTCGCATTCGAGGCGATCGGCATCGTCGGTAGGAACCAGTTGGTGATCCACATCATCCACTGCCAGTAGTATTCGGCGTTCTCCTCGTGAGGTTCGTCGCGAGGGGCGTTGTAATGTTCGATGTCGAGGATGTCCCCGATGGGATCAGTCCGTTCGACCGGCGTCCGGTCGATCATCCGAACGATGTAGTGCCAGGGCATGTCGATTAGATCGCCGTTGGGCTCCCCGATTGGAGGCACCTGAATGTAGGCGTCGTGAAGGGTCTCCGGCATTCCGTCGACGCGATCTTGATCGACCCACCTGTCGACGATCAGTTCTTCCTGCAGATCGTGTGGGAAAATGTTCCGCTTCCGGAGTCGGTGAGCGACGGCGGTCCTGATGCGGTCATACGGGCCCCTCGCGGTCTCGGCAAGTACCTGCGCAGTGCTTCCGGTCCGGTACGGGGATCTCCGCTCTCGAGACTGTCCAACGTCATCCGTTGCCCGTATGGGTCCCCGCTTTTCCCTGGTTCTTTCGATTCAGGGGACACCGAGTGACTGCGTCACGCCTCGATCGACCTTGCTACAGTGCGTCCTCATTGATGAGGTTCGGCGGCACCGATCCCTCGAGCCCGGCGACCATGTTGGCCGCAGCCATCTCGGCCATTTCCAAGCGTGTCTCTCGGCTCGCGCTGCCGATGTGCGGCGCCAGAACGACGAATTCCTCGATCTCCGCCAGCTGCTGGTTGACCGCCGGCTCGTCCTCGAACGTATCGATGGCGGCTCCCCGGAGTTCTCCCGCTTTGAGGGCGGCAGCGAGATCATCCTCGTCTACGATCGGTCCGCGGGCTGCATTCACGAGAATGGCCTCGTCGTTCATCCGTTCGAACGTCTCCGCATCGAAGGTCGCCTCCGTTTCCGGCGTGAGCGGGGTGTGAATCGAGAGGAACTCGCTCCGTTCGAGTAGGGTGTCGAATTCGACGTATTCGGCGTCGAGTTCCGCCTCCGCATCGGGTTTCGGTTCCCGGCTGTTGTAGATGATATCCATATCGAACCCGTGGTAGCCGCGCCGTGCGACTGCCTGCCCGATCCGGCCCATGCCCCAGATGCCGAGGGTCTTCCCGTATACGTCGACCCCCATATGCGGTTGCATCAACTCCCAGCCGTCGTATCGGTCCGCTCGCGAATAGACGTCCGCTTCTGGAATTCGTCTTGCGGCGGCCATCAGGAGGGCAAACGTGAGGTCTGCGGTGGTCTCGGTCAGCACCCCTGGGGTATTGGTCACGAGCACGTCCCGCTCCGTCGCAGCCTCGACGTCGACGTTGTCGTAGCCGACTGCCACGTTCGAGACGACCTTGAGGTTCGGACATGCGTCCAGCACGTCGGCATCGATGGGATCGTTGAGCAGACAGATCAGTCCCTCGGCATCACGCGTTCGATCGATCAGTTCGTCGGTCGGCAGAATGCGCGAAGTGTCGTTACAGCGCACCGTGTGCCCTGCGTCCTCGACCTGTTCGATCGCCTGGTCGAAAATCCGCCGGGATACGAATACGTCGGCCATCTCTGTCGAGTGATCCCCACCGGCAATCAATTAACTATCGAAATGGTAGTGATCTGGGGCGATACTGCCCCAGGCACGGTTGAAGGTCCGCTTGGCGTTCGCGATCACGATGTCGGGGTCCTCCTCTAGGACGGGCGCGACCTCGAAACTGACGATGGGTCGATCGTCACCGCCCAGATACCCGCTTGCGAAGAGCGCCTCGAGGAATTCCTGGAGCTCTCGTTCGCCGATTTCGCCGATCCCGAACCGCGGGTGGAGATCACCGTACGCCGGGTGACCGGTATCGTGGATCACGCAATTCCCGATATGGACGTGAACCAGAGTCTCACCGAGCGCCGCCAGATCAGCTCGAGGCGTCGTGAAGGGTGGTTCCAACGCCTGCATCGGGAGGTGAGAGAGGTCGATCATGATACCGAAATCGTGGCCGTCATCCCGGAGTGATCGCGCCAGCTCGGCGGCTTCTTCGTGGGAGCCACCGATCAAGGCGCACTTGTCCGTTTGCGGATCGAAGGTCTCCAGCGTGACGCCCACCCCGCCGTTTGCTGCTGCATACGTACAGATTTCCGCGATCGAATCCTCGAGTAGCTCGAGTTGCTCGGGGCGGTCTGCGGTGTCATTCGGCGCAGGGCCACTGAGGATCCCCACGCGCTCGGCGCCGAGTTCCACCGCCTGATCGATCCCTTCTTTGACGACATCGATGGCCGCCGCTCGGGCTTCGTCCGACGGATCGTTGAGATTGTGATCGCCGCCCAGTAACATCGGTTGTGCACCGAAGCCGACCCGCATGTTCGCCTGCTCGAGCAGTTCCCCGGTTTTTCGGCGCGTTTCATCGTCGTTGATCGGGCCGACTTCGATGGCACCGAAAAACGGATCGGTGGCGATCTCTCGGACAGTCTCCAGAATGGGGCCGTCACCACTCATCGTTTCCGGATACACCATGAAGTGAACAATGCCCATGTCGACGTGACCGTGATGTGGTTCCGACATGTGGCGACAGTCACCGATCCGGGATCTAAATCTGTTTGTTCTCCCGCTTGGCTGTGGCCCGGTGACGGCAAGCGGACGGACCCAGACCTCCCACTAGAGGCTGTCAGGCGCGAACACCGGGTAATGAGGTGCTGTATCAGCCAGGTTCGACGCACTCGAAAAGTAACCGGTGGATGTGCTGACTCAGTCGTTTTCGATCATCTCGGCGACATTCGATACTGCAGCTCTGGGGCCGCCGACCGGCGTGAATTCACACCCGATATATCCGTCGTAGCCGGCCTCGAGGAGTTCCGGCAGAATCCGTTCGTAGGCGAGCTCCCCGGTACCCGGTTCGTGGCGCCCCGGAACGTCCGCAACGTGAACGTGGGCGATCGCATCGAGGTTCTCGGTGAGCAGTTGGGTGACGTTCCCTTCCGTGATTTGCTGGTGATAGATGTCGAAAAGCACGCCAAGATTAGGATGATCAACTGCGGTAACGAGATCAAATGCCCGACCCGATTCGACAAGCCACGTCCCCGGATGGTCGACGGCGGTGTTCAACGGCTCCAGGAGCAAGGTTATCCCAGCCTCCTCCGCGACGCGTGTCCCTTCTCGCAACACCGCCGTGCATGCCGCAAATTGTTTTACATCAGACACGCCCTGGAGGTCGGCACCGGGTGAGACGTTGAGCAACTCGATGCCGAGTTCGTCCGCCAGCGCCACGGCGTCGTGGATCTCCTGGACGGTTTGCTCGGTCCGATCCGGATCGTTGATCGGGCCGACGAGACTCGAGGCGTACCCGAACGCCAGTCCGTGATCCCGGGCAACCGGCACGAGGTCGCGAAGTTCCTCGGGGCCTTTTCCATACGTGCCGACCGCAGTTGCATCCGTTTCTGCGGCGCGTTCAATGCGCGCTTCGAAGGTGTCCTCGTCGAACACCATGTTCAGGTTCACCGAGATGTCGGCCATTACGCCTCACTCCCCGTTTTCCAACTGCAACTGGACTGGCGTGGCGAACGTGGGCGATCTGCGTGTTTCGAAATCATCATCTTGCGGGCATCCACGCCGCCCGTATAAGAAATCCCCCGGATCGTGATCGACGAGCGGTGAATACGATCAGTTTCAACGGCGAATGACACGTTACCGACGTAGCGATATGTGTCTGCTCAGGGCCCGTGTTCTACCATTCGAATACATGGACCTGCGCCGTTGGATTGCCACGGCTCATTTTGAGGTGTGATTGCACTGGAGCTGTATCGGGATTAACTTAAGGCGGTCAGGCCTGTGTGAACGACATGCACGCGGATCTGCACACTCATTCGGCCGCGTCGAGTGACTCCACCTTTCGATTGCAGGATCGGGTGTCACTCGCTGCCGAGGTCGGCGTGGACGTCGTCGGGGTGACCGATCATACGGCCGTCAGTCCCCGGCTTTCAGCACCGATCTCGGCGGCAGGAGATTGTGTCCTGATCGCGGGGGTGGAACTGAACTGCACTGTCGATGGCGATCGCATCGATATACTCGGACTGTTCATCGAGCCGGAGGTCATGCGAGATCGTGTCGGCAGCGAAACCCACGGATCAGGTATTACGGTGGACGATGGCCCGGATCTTACGCCATCGCAACTCATCGGCTGGATTCACGAGGCAGGCGGCGTGGCGGTGCTCGCCCATCCCGGGCGGTATCGACTCGACCTCGTGGCCCTGCTCGAGGAGCTGGTGGCTGTCGGGCTTGACGGTATCGAAACGGACTATGCCTACGACATGGCACCTGTTACGGGACCGCATACGCCGGAGGCGGAGATCCGAGAGTTGGCCGACCGCTTCGAGCTTTTGTCGTCCGGTGGCTCCGATTGTCACGGTCCGGGCTACAACGACGGCCCCTACATGGGTGCGGACGGGGTGGGAAAAGCGGCGCTTGCGGCACTCTGCGAGCGGGCGACGTCGACGGACGCGGAGCGAGACACTCCGGTGGTACCGTGAACTGACAAGTTATGGGCGTCGACCTCCCCGCATTTAAACGGGCCTGCTTACCGGGGCGCCACTTCCGCTCCCCGTTTGGGATTTGCCGGGTCTGCCTGGAGTAGCCCTTCACCAAGCAAGTCGTGGAGGTGTGCGGATTCGGCAAAATACTCCCATTTCACGGCGGCATCTTCCGCTAGGTGTGTCAACTCGCCTGCCCACAGCCAGTTTTCGCGGTTGAGGAAATGCTGGTCCGCTTGGAGTGCGACCGGTAGCCCCGGGAGGAACCAGTTTGTCACCCAGAGGTTCCATTTCCAGTAATACTCGGCGTTCTCTTCGTGGGGCTCGTCGTGTGGCGCATTGTAGTGTTCGACGTCGAGCAGCTCACCCAGAGGATCGGTCCGTTCCAGCGGGGTACGATCGATGTGGCGGACGATATAGAACCAGGGCATGTCGATCAGTTCGCCGTCCGGCTCACCGAGTGGCGGCACCTGGAAGTACGCGTCGTGCCAGGTTTCCGGCATGCCATCGACGCGATCTTGTTCTCCCCAGCGATCGACGATCATCTCTTCCTGGTACTCGTGATCGAAGAAATTCAGCGTGCGGACGTCCCGTGCCGTGTCGATCGCGCGGCTGTAGTAGTGTTCTAAGTCGCCGAAGAACCCCGCGAGGGCGTTCGTCGTTCCGTGGTGGGACCACATGATGCCGTCGCCACGGCCCCCGTACTCGTCTTCGAATTTTTGTTCGGGCTCCTCGCTTCCGAAGGTCCGTTCGCTAAACGTTGCAGTCTCCAGCGGCTGGACGCTGATCTGGAAGCCAAAGTCGTTGAGTTGGCTGGAGATGGTTTCCTCCATGACCGGATTGTTCGATGGCGTATAGTACGGGACCTCGAGGGGCTGCCCGTTGGCGTTATACCACGTCTCGTCTTCCCGCGACCATCCCACCTCCTCGAGGAGTTCGGTAGCCCGGTCGAGGTCTTGTTCATAGTCGACCAGGTTCTCCTCGACCCACTCGTCGGAAACGACCGCGGGACGGCTCCACGTATCTCCAGCCGGTACGTTGACAGGGGCTGTTGCCGTTTCGTGGATGTTCCCGGCGATCGCCCGCGTATCCAACGCATAGAGGATTGCTTGCCGCACTTCCGGCGGTCGAAACGTCGCGTTCATCGCGCTCAGATCGAACGTGATCGAGTGACCCCGCGGGGAGGGGGCGCTCAGTTCTTCGAGCGAATCGGGGAAATTATCGATGGTTTCCGGCGTGACAGACACCGATGCGTAATCGAGCCGGTTGGCCGCGAGGGAGGCCATCGTACGGGTTTCGTCCTCGCTCCATTCCGCAAATACCTCGTCGAAATTCACCCGGTCGGCGTGGTGGAATTCCGGATTGGGTACCAACCGGACGCCCTCGGTCCCGACGATCTCGTCAATCATCCATGCACCGGTGCTCGGCGGAGGATCTTCCCGGCTGGCCTCCATATCATCAGCCGAAATATATGGTTCGATCAGGTCACCGGTGGTCGGCTTGTCCTCGACTTGCTCGTCCAGCATCTCGATCGCAGCATCGGTATATTCGTCCCACGGACCCCAGTGTGCCGGGAAACTCACGCCGAGTCGACTGTCCCAGCGCCCGCTGATCCAGTACAGTGCGAGTGTGTAATCGAACTCCCAGCCACCGACCTCCTCCCATGCCGGCGTATCCGGCGTAAACAACGAGACTTCCTTCCCGTCGAGCCCGTCCGGGGCCTCAAACGAAGCAACCCAGCCGCTGATATGGACGGCGCCGGGGTCGTACTCCCAGTCCCCGTCGGGTCCGGGATTTGCCCGGTACGCGACGTTGGCGAGGATGTCCCTCGCCGTCACGTCAACGCCATCGCTCCAGGTTGCGTCGTCACGAATCTTCAACCAGATCTCGCGGCCATCGATGTCAAAATCCTCGAGCACCTGGGGATAGGTGTCACCGAGCGCGTCCCGGCCGACCCAGTAATGTCGTCCTCGCCACCGCCCCCAAAGATTGGACGATTGAACGAGTTGCCAGATTTCCGTCGCTTCCTCTAGCTCTGTTTCGATTCCACTTGTCGTCTGCCAGATGAAATGCATTTCCGCGGGGTTGCTCGCGATCGGCAGGTAGAATGCCTGCCCTTCGACGAACGCTTCGTCCGGATCGATGTCGACTTCATCGTCATCCGGCACGTCGATATCATCGATGTCCGCGGTGTCATCGACAAGGACGTCGTCCGGTGGTTCCTCGTCGTCCCCAATGCATCCGGCCAATGCCGTCGTGCCCAGTGCGCCCGTTGCCAGGAGTCGCCGCCGGGTTGGTGTAGCTACCGCCCGGCGATTCGTGTCGTAATTTGACATGGATATCGATATGGGCAATTGCCACTGATAATTCTTCGCTCCCCGGAACATTGATCGACCTACGGTCGAGGTCGATACTGATCCATTCGGACACTCCCAATCATACATTGGGGCCTCACCTCCGAATTCTGAGGTTGATTGACACCACCGGGCGATACTTGCACGAACGGCCCGAGACCGTGGATTTTTACCTATCCCCTCTGCCTGGTCGCTATGGTGACTGTTCGAACCGGCGTCATCGGCTGTAAAGGCACACACGCGGACGGTGTCATCGAGAGCGAATACGGCACATGCGTGGCATGTGCGGATCTGGACGAACCGACGGCGAGATCGTTCGCCGAGGAATACGGGGGCGACTGGTTTACGGACCACGAAGAGATGGTTCGGGAGGCGGATCTCGACGCAGTCACGATCGCCACGCCCAGTGGCACCCACGCGGACATCGCGATCGACTGTCTGGAGGCGGGCGCACACGTCCTCTGCGAGAAACCACTCGATGTCTATATCGACCGTGTCGATGCGATGATCGAGACGGCCGACCGCGAGGACCGTATTCTCGCCGGCATCTTTCAGCGACGGGCTGACCCCGAGTATCAACGGGCCAGAGAGGCCATCCAGGCTGGCGAGGTGGGAGATCCCGTTCTCGGGGACGTCCACATCAAGTGGTTCCGAACTGACGAGTACTACGGCAGGGGCGACTGGCGAGGGACGCGGGCACTCGACGGTGGTTGCCTGATGAACCAGGGAATCCACAGCATCGATCTCCTACAGTGGCTGATGGGTGGCGTCGAAAGCGTCTACGCCATTACCGATACGGTCGCCCACGATATGGAAATGGAGGACGTGGCGGCCGCGGTACTGACGTTCGAAAACGGCGCCCACGGGACGATCGAAGCGACGACTGCGACGCCCGAGGGTCGGTCCCAACTGTCCGTCGACGGGACGGAGGGGAGCTACGTTGCCGGCGAGTATCTTCGAACGATCGATGAGGACGTCGATATTGCGTCGATCCCGGATCCGCCCGATGCACCCCGGGCCGGACAGATCGACGATTTCCTCGAAGCGATCGTCGAGGGACGCGAGCCGATGGTCCCGGGTCGGGCAGCCCGGGACGCCGTGGAGGTCGTGCTTGCCTGTTATGCCTCCGCTAATCTGGAACGGCGGGTCGAGCTGGACGAACTCCGGGAGCTCGCCGAACATACCTGAAGGGGATCGAGCTACTCTGAACGAACGGTTCGGATCGGGCATTGTGAGCAGTAAGTTCGACTGGGTATCTCACGAGTCCTCGGCGTGAATCGCGGAGGACGGACCCATCCGGTCCTGACCGATCAGTCTCCTCGTCTGGCTGTACGGCATGTCGCACCCGCACCGTCGACGGGGAACAATATCAAACTCCTTGCAAGCGGTCCCGACGGGAACGCCGAGACGCTAATTCTCGTGGACGGTGCCGGGGATTTCAATCGATACGCGGACACAGAGAGCGGCGGATACACCGTCGAACCCACGCGAGGAATCGGTGAGCACAGTCGGGCGGAGGGCCTGTTGACGTAGACGGGATCGAAATACCGGCCGATCTGCACCACCTCGGGAATGTACGGGACGCTTCTGTCATCTCCGTTGAGCGGGGCCCGAGACCGTCCCCATCTTCCTCGGTTCTTGTCGATCCCATCGCCGTCCACGCCACGTCTCTGCTTGTCGCCGTCGTCACTCCCAGACGTCCCAGGCACTCCATTCAACGGTCGAGAGACGTCCGTCCTGGACAAACCCCTCCGGTCTGCCGGTCAGCTCCTCGACGAGCCGGCCGCGGAATCCCGCAACGCGCTCGGCATGTGCCGGGTCGTCCACCAGATTGGTTTCCTCGAGGGGGTCCGCGTCGAGATCCGCGAGCAGCTCTTCGCCGGTCACCGGGTTCCACTGATACTTGTAGCGCTCTTCCACCAGGTATTGCGCTCCAAGGCGCTGGTCGTAGTGCGGAGCGTGCTCGCCGTGGTAGACGTCTCGCCAGACATCCGGCCCGTCGTCGAGAAGCGAGAGAATGCTCCGACCCTCTACCGTCTCCGGGATCGAGATGCCCGCGCTGTCGAGGAGCGTCGGCATCACGTCCTCCAGACCCACAGGGGCCGAGACCACGTCTTCATCGTTCCGGTCCGGATGGTTGAACAGGAACGGCACGCGGGCGCTCCCCTCGTATCCGTACGTTTTCCGCCAGTGGTTGTGGTCGCCGAGCATCTCGCCGTGATCCGAGGTGAACAGAATCACCGTGTCGTCAGGGATGGCCCGAAACACGCGCTGGAGCTGGTGGTCGATGTGGGTGATCAGGCCGTAATAGCCGACCCGCGCTCGATGAATGGCATCGTCGGGCAGGTCCGCAACGGGCGCATCGAGTTCAGGATATTGCGGGATGAGGTCCGCTACCCGCTCGGTCCAGTCGCCCATCGCGGGCCCAGGAAGGTCGCGATCTGCATACATATCCCAGTACGGCTGTGGCGGATCGAACGGTTGGTGGGGCCGGTGATAGGAGAGCATCAGGAAGAACGGCCGGGTCGGATCGCGACGATCGAAAAAGTCGAGCGCCCGCTCGGTCGTCCACGTCGTTGGATGCAGGTGTTCGGGCAGATGCGACGGCCGGGCATCCCAGGAGTTCCAGTTGCAGCCGTGGGAAATCTCCGAGAAGTTACCGTCGCTTTTCCGCTCGAGCCAGTTTCGATAATCGTCACCACCCGCCGTGTGGAGGAGCATGTGTTCGAACCCACAGTGCTTTCTGGGCGGTCGGCCGTGATGTTTGCCGACTAACTGGGTCTGGTAGCCGGCGTCGCGAAACACCCGCGGCATCGGGTTCTCGAAGTCCCACTCGGAGTTCACCCACTTCGGACACCCGTTCGTCGCGGGCGTTTGCCCCGTCAACAGGCATCGTCTGGCCGGCACACACGACGGGATCGGTGTATACCCCCGCGAGAACAGCGTGCCGTCGTCGACCAGGTTGTTGAGCGACGGCGTGTGGACCACCGGATCGCCATTGATCGTGGGACAAGCTGGGTCAGCGCCGACTGCATCCCCGCGGTGTTGATCGGTCATCACGAACAGGACGTTTGGCCTGTCTGGCATGCGCACGCTGTCGAGCCATCCCACCTAAAGGTTGGTCTCGCCTGTTGTCCGTGCCCCGTCGGTGCACTGCCGCGATGCGTTCAATCCCCCCTGGCTCTCGGCTCGGTCTGTGCAGGTCCCGTTTCTTCGTGCCGGCGTTGTGCTCCTTCGGATGCGACCGATCGCCCGCCGCCGCTGGGGTCGAGAGCAAACGGTTTCCGGACATGGAGAGCATCGCGGGAGTGGTCGATCACACGAGATATCCATCGTGGCCGAACGCGGGCTTGAGTCGGTAGTCGTCCGCCGTTCGCTCCAGTGTCGCCAGCAGCAGTCCGTGCATGCGGGTCGCGACATTGGCATACGCTGGGTCGTCGACCAGGTTGCGTCGTTCGTAGGGATCGGCCGCGAGGTCGAACAGCTGCCAGGGCTCGCCGCCGCGAATGCCGCCCTTGACTACGTACTTGTAGTCGACCGTCCGGTACGCCCGCCACGTTTCGTCATTATACGGCGCGTTCGGGCGATCCTCCCGCACGAACTCCAGCAGTACCCCCTCCCGGTCGAGGTCGGATTGCTCCCCGCGCATCACCGGTGTGAGGTCGACCCCCGGTTTTTCGTCGGCTTCCATTCCGGCCAGCCCCAACAACGTCGGGTACCAATCCTCCGTATTCGTCGGTTCTTCGATGACCCGTCCACCATCGATACCGCCATCCGGGTACGAGACGATGAACGGGACCCCGACGGACTCCTCGAAAGGGTGTTGTTTGCCCCGGAGGCCGTGGCTGCCCAGTAGCTCGCCGTGGTCGGAGAGGAACGCAAGCGCACTCTCCTCGCGTATGCCGCGGGCGACGAGCTCATTCGTGAACTGTCCAACGTTCCGATCCAGATTTTCGATCATTGCGTAGTACTTGCGGAGGTCGTCGAGGACGGTATCGCGAGCGTACGGATCCTCGGTTACTGCCGCTGTTCCGGTTTGCGTCGATCCCCAGCTCCTATACCCCGACGGAAGCCGTTCTTCGTTCCCAAGTGGAACGTTTGGCCGCGGTTCAAC